>JAFXAN010000078.1 GCA_017517035.1 Clostridia bacterium | reverse complement strand
CGAAATTTGTAGGGGCGATCATTGATCGCCCGAAAAAACAAACGGCGTAAAATAACGATATTTTGAGCTGTTTATGAGACGGGCGATCAATGATCGCCCCTACGGATTACGGCTTCGACTGTTCGCTAAATTACTGTTTATTGAAAACAAAAAATCCGAAGCAACATAGCAAACGTTGCTTCGGATTTTTCTTATTCAAGACCGTAACAATCCTTAATAATTCGATGTAACCCACGGCTAAGAGCAAAATTTGGACCGCCTATCACATGCTCTGCGAAAAAGAAAGAAATTGCATTTTTCCTGTCTATCGCAAGATATGAGGTTGCTGCCCCTCCCCACCCGAAATCGGTATTATCGGGGCGGCCGGGAGCAGGACATCTGACGCCAAGTCCCATAGTATATCCCTTGCTCACAAGTCCCATTTCCGATGTGTCGACCTCAGGGGCGATATGGTTCGATGCCATAAGGTCAATTGTTTCGGTGGAAAGAATTATATCTCCCTTTCGCATAGCTTCCGTGAATTTCACATAGTCCTCTGTGGTGGAAATACATCCCGCTCCGCCGCTTTCGTATTCGCTTCCGAGCTTATACCACATGATTCGTTTTCCCACATTTTCGATAACGCCCTTTTCTTCATTGCTTCTATACTGTGCGCAAATCGTGTCAAGCTCGTTATCGGGCATATTGAAGGTCGAATGCGTCATTCCCAAAGGATCGAAAATATTCTTCTTAACATAATCAGCAAAACGCATACCGCTGATCTCCTCCACAAGTGCCGCAAGCACATCGTGGCAAAGGCTATAACGGTATTTCGTACCCGGCTCAAAGAAAAGCGGCAGGTCTGCGAGATATTCCATGAATTTTCTCGTTGGACAGATTCCGTTTGTATCCGCCTTAAAAGCTCTTACTGCCGAGGAATCCATATTATAGTCAAATCCGCCGGTCATTGTGAAAAGATGCTTTATTTTGATCCTGTTTTTCGCCTTTGTAATACTTCCATCGGGATTCAATACCTTCATATCCGCAAATTCAGGCATGTACAGCGCAAGATCGTCATCGAGAGAAAACAATCCCTTTTCATAAAGCTGAAGTGCGGCTGTACAGGTTATGGGCTTTGAGCAGGAATAGAGATTATACCTCTCCTTTCCGCAAAGCGGAACGGTTTTTTCATAATCAGAAAATCCATCATATCTTCGGTATACCTGCTCTCCGTCCTTCATCACAAGAATATCCCATGAGGGAATACCCATTTCATTGAATTTTTCAAGGGTTTCATCAAGCTTTTTAAACATTTTGATCTCCAAACGAAAATAAAATGACCGCACTCACAAGAATTTATTGAAAAATGAAAACACAACAAACAAGATTTAAGAAAGGAAAACGGAAGAGAAATGCTTTATGAGTGCGGTCGGAACAATTATTTTTATTCTACTGTCACAGGAAGCGACTGAGTATAGGTGATGATCTGTGCTTTCTTGTTATCACCGTCGCAGAACGCTTTTATTGTTTCATTTGCAGTAGGCTGATAGATCGTTTTTATGGAGAATCCCCATTTATTGTTCTCCCTCAGTGTTTCAACAGTATCGGGGAGAAGAAGGGTTGACATATTTGTCGCGCCTGTAAAGCTACACATATCAAATGATGTTGCAGTTGTTCCTCTCAGATCAGCCGTGCCGTCTGCGGGGCGTGCTTCATCGCCTATCCAAACAGCCTTCAGCGCCTTGCAGCCATAGAAGCTTTCAACGCCGCCGTTATATGCACTCAGCCTTATATATTCAACAAGAGAACAATTCTGGAAGGTATACTGAATATTGTTATAGCGTCCGATTGCTACTCCACCAAGATCAATGATCTTCTCGTCTGTTATCATACCTAACGGAACTACCTTTTGGAGTGCAGTACAATTCTGAAAAACAGTGTTTGTGGTGAAGCTTGTGAGAGTTGTCGGGTAAATTACCGAAACGAGATTTTTCATATTACGGAAGCCGTCGACCTTCTCAATACCCTCTCCGATAACGATACGGGTGATCTTTTCTGCAGCAGCTTCAAGAAGTGTCGGAACGGGACGTTCCTCACCCTCATAACCGCTTGCGTATGTGGATTTCAGTGCTTCTGTGCTGATCTCTCCCGCACCGCCGATATATGCAAGATAATTTCCGTCCGACATCTCATAAAGCGAATAGCTTGCGCCGCTCTCCGTGAAAGCACCTTCCGAATAGCTCATCATATTTATGCCTTCTGCCAAAAGCTCGGTCTTTCCTGTGGGAAGAACCGCTTCATTCTCTGTCAGAACAACTGTACCTGCGGCTTTTATCACCTCTCCGACGGGGTTGTTTTCCATCGTATTCATATATCCGTCTGCAAGCATTTGGAGACTGATATCATAAATATTTTCAGATTCATATTCTGCATTAGCATATGGCGTATAAACGATATCTACAGCACCTGTGCTATTGTTTTTCCAAATCTCATAGCCGCACATATATATGTCTTTTTTGTAATTTGACTTGTAATTCACAAGAGTTACCGCAAACCACTGATAATTATCGCCCTTGATATTTTCAACAGGCTTGCCGTCAAGATTTCTGAGAAGCTTAGCACCGTCATAGAGAGCGCCGTTTTTCATGATCGTCTTTTTAACGACCTTTTCACCGGGTACTTCATATTCTCCCGTTGCTTCGTTCAAGGCAAGCTTGATGTTCACATCATTTTCGCCTCTGCGATCATCCGCAACGAGAATCGCACCGTACTCCAAAAGTGAGAAGCCTTCGTTTTTAGCATTTTTATCAAAATTGAAAATACCGCGAAGTCCGTGATATCCCTCGGTTCTTATCTGATAGCCATACATTTCCATTGCCTTTGCAGCCTTTGGATAGAATGCTATGGTAAAGCCGTATTTTTCCGCAGCGGCATCTATATTATCCATATAGGGATAATTCTCATCCACATAAAATGTATCGCCTGCGCCGAGATTTGGGAATTTATTGAAGCTCTTATTGAACGCAAAGTCGTTTGAAAGATAGACCTTGTAGTCAACCGAAACGTTGAGGCTTGATTCAAAAAAGTATCCGCCAACCTTTGTCACATGAGTAAAATTGATGGTGTTTTCACCAAGATCCTCTCCATCAACAGCAATTGTGGTAAGCTTTTTTGAACCATATACAGCATTATTCAAAAATGATGTTACGCCTGCATGAATAGTAAGCTTTTTGAGTGCAGTCATACCACCAAAGGCATATCCGCCGATGGTGGAAGCATCAGCCTTATAGATTACCTCTGTGATTTTGGTAAGGTAATCAACCTCACCTACCATATAGGTGTATTTTTTATTCCAGTTAGGAGTCTCACCAGCTGATGTTTTCCATGTAAAGGTTGTAAGCGACTTTGTTTCCTCGGTGTCCGTGATCGTAAGGATTATATTGCCATCCACATCGTCAAGAGACCAAGCAAAGCCGGAATCATTATAAGATCCCGTGCCTATATTCGCAGCAGATGCGGCAATTGCAAGCATACAAATAAGCAATGCTGCTGCAAACAATGATATAAGGATTTTTCCAAAGTTTTTCATAACAAAAGTCCTTTCTTTGTAGTTTAGTCAACGATTCCGCCTGCGTCAAACTCATTATCCGCGCCCTTAAGATTATCAAACATATTTTTAACATCATCAAGGCAGTAAACAAGCGGACTTTCAACAAGCTTATCAAGATGACCGAGCTGCGAGAACTGATGAGGAGTTGACCAGTTGAACCAGAAAGAATATCTTCTTCCCTCCTCTGCCGCCTTTTCAAGATAGGCAAGCAGGTCAAGGCAGGACCATGTCTCGCTCTGATTTGCAGGATCCTCTGCTCTTGCATCCCCCGTAACTCCGAACTCGCCAAGGCTTATGGATTTTCCCGATGCCAAAAGTCTGTTGTAAGCAAGATTCTGCTCCTCATATTTGCCGGAAGTATACCAATCAAATCCTACGATATCCACATATTCATCCCCCGGATATCCATAAAGCTGATGAGCATAATTTCCTGTGGAAGGGCTATACATCCATACCAGATTATCAAGTCCCCACTCGTTTGTAAAATACTCATATGTATATATCCAAAGCTGCTTGAAATATTTTTCATCAAGGCGATTGCCCTCTGCATCCTTATATCCGAAGCACCACCAGAACCATGTTCCGCTATGCTCATGATAAGGTCTCCAGATGGCTGTAATTCCGTTATCACGAAGAAGCTTCAGAAATTCAGCGCTGTCATCAAGAGCAGCCTTGAATTTTGTGTTATATTCTGTTCCTTCGGTGAAAAGCTGCTGCCAATCCTCCTCAGTATGCGTGCCGAGCTTTCCCCAAACATGTGACCAAGTTGTTTTGTCCTCGGGCATGGGAGAGGGATTTGCCATATGCGCCCAGGTGTGGATGATTCCACCCTGCTTTGCATAATCCGCAAGCTGCGCCACGATCTCATCAAGAAGTCCTTTTCTTCTGTAACCTTCCATAAATGCACTTCCGATGTCAAGACCTACCATACCCGGCAGCTCACCGCCCGAAGCATTTTTGAAGTCCTCAAGTGCAATTCCCATCATATTTGCGTCCTTTGCACTGTTTCCTTCACCGATTATTGTTCCGTTTGTTTCCCATGCCATGTTTAAAACAGCCATAAGCTGACTTTTAGTGTATATCATGTTTTCGTCCTCGATTATTTCGTCCTTTTCCCTGATGCCGCCGATAGTCACATTCCATTGCGCCAGATACTGTGCGAGAAGTACCGCATCCCTTGTGTCAACAGTGCCGTCAAAATTCACATCGGCTGCATAATATTCATCAACACCGGGATTTATATCCCAACCTGCAAGATACTGGGCAAGGACAACAGCATCCTTTGTGTCAACCTTTCCGTCCGATTGAATATCGCCGAAAATGTTTCCTGCAAAAGCAAAAACGGAAAAAATGACAGCAAGAATAAGAGTCAGGCACAAAACGACTGATTTTTTTAACAAATTATTAAATTTCATAATTATTTATTTAGCCTCGCGCTCATAATTTCGTTCAGTATTTCGGCAGTTTCATCCAATGTGAGAATATATTCACTCTGCATAAATTCATCGCCGTATCCCATTCCGGTTATCGCCTGATCGTTCTGCCAGAAGAGCCAATATGCGGTCTTCATTTTGCTGTTTCTCATGTTCTCCATATAGGTCAGAACATCTCTGCAGCTGAAATAGTCCTTCTGCTCTCCGTACTTGTCGAGCTTGCGGTCGATCTTTGCAGCACCGTTTGGACCAAATTCGCACATATTTATGATCTTGCCCGTCTTTGCAAGCTCACGGTAGCAATTATTGTTTTCGATTGCAAAATAATCGCCGTCAGTATACCAGTCGATGCCAACCATATCCACATATTCGTCACCCGGATAGGAATACATGACCTCGGCAGAGCCAAGCAAATGAGGATTATATACCCAGATGAGGTTATCAAGTCCTCTCTCCTCGGTAAAATACTCATATGTGACCTTCCAGAGCTTCTGATAATACATGGGATTGAGACGCTCGTTTCCAAGACCGTCCTTTCTTCCCGAGCCCCACCAGAACCAGTTTCCGTTGATCTCGTGGTAAGGTCTCCAGATAACGGGAACACCGTTTTTATCAAGAAGCTCAAAGAAATCGGCTGTAATCCTCAGCTCCTCAAAGAATGAGTTATTAAGCTCCGAGCCTTCAACGAAAAGCTCGTCCCATTGGGAATAATTCAGTGTTCCTTCACGCCATGTAAATGGCATTGTGGGACAGCTCATGTGTGAATGAGCCTGAATAACGCCGCCTCTTGCGGCATATTTGGTCAGCTCCTCCACAAGATGAAGCTGATCGTCATCTTGATTTCTTATATATCCGCATACTGCTGCAACATCAAGAGCAAACATACTGGGATATTCACCTGTTACGCTCTTAAAATATTCAAGTCCCGAGCTTACAAGAGTGCGGTCCTTGTTTTTACCGTTATCCGCCATCTCTCCAACGATCACAGCATCCGAATCATATACCTTTTGCATCAGAAGCATCAGCTCTTCCTTGGTATAGATCTCACCATAATCTATGGTGTTTGATGAATTAAGCTCACTTGTGATATCAAGCTCACGGTTCTCTGCTCCATCAAAAAGCGCCTGAAGCTTTTCAATGACATACTTTGGATTACCGTATGCGGGAGTGATATAAATATAATTTTCCTCAACCTTAAAGCTCTCGGTTTTATAGTTTTCACTGTCAAAGGCGAGAATAATGCCCTTTTTCGGCATCTTATCCGCAACGCTGATGATTATATCTGTATAATCATTTATAAGATCGGCTACCTGCTGCGCATAATACTTAAGAATAGAGTCCTCGGTATAAACGGAATAGCCTGAGATCTTTGAGCCATTCACCGTAAGTCTGTCTATCTTTGCATTTGAGGGCTTATAGATATATCCCTTACTTGTTGTGGGAATACAAAGCTTTCCGCCGGGGTCTACCATTTGGAGAAGCCATTTATCAACAGCCACTGTAAGAGTTTCAGGTGAGCCTGCACAAATGACGATCTTCGTTCCGTTTTTCCTTATTGTATAGGAGTTTTCAGAAGGAACATCCTTAAGCGCCTCTCGGCTCGCCTCACGGTTTGTTTTGCCGATGAGTATCTCTTTTTTCGTCTCTTTCTCGGAATCGTCCTTCACATCAAGCTCCGCTCCGAATTTTTCCGCAAGATCCTTTTGAAGTCTTATCGAAAGAACCTTTTCATATGCATCTGCATTTTTCGGACGCACTATGACATATTCGTCAAGATCCTCAAGCTGTACGAGGGTCATAGGACCCTCGTCAGCATCATTTGCATTCTCTCCGCAAGAGGAAAGCAAGCAAATAAGCAGTGTCAGTGATATTAAAAACAGAAAATTAAATGTTCTTTTCATTTTCACCTCATAAATTGGTGCTTATTTTCCTGAACTCTTCTTTTTCATACTGATAACCATAACTGCGGCTGCAGCTATAACAACTACAACGATGACTGCCGCTACTATTATGACGATCGTCACAGTATTCTGTCCACCGTCATTTGAATTATTGGCTTTTTCGTCATTATTCTTGTCCTTATCGGGATCATCATAGCCTTCAAAAGAGAATTCGTTTGTTGTATCAGCCACATCTTCCTTAGTTTCTGAAGATATGGGTTTACTCTCTGCGGGATCTTCTGTACCTGTATCAACGATCTCTGCAGTATCTGTTGTTTCGGGCAATGTGCATTCGATCGGCTGAGGCTCATTTGCAGAAGCATCAAAGAATGCGAGTCCTGCACTCTTGGCAAAGACCTCACCCTCTGAGCCGGGTGCGGAATAAATATTCTGAAGATTTACGCATGAATCAAAAACACTGCTGTCGATTTCGTTTACATCCTCATTCAGAATAACATTTGCAATAAGGAAATTATTTGCAAACGCCCAGGAATTGACCTGAGGAGCACCGCTGAGGTCTGCAGTTCCTATCGGAACCTCCTTATCGCCCTTTGTTATATACTTTACATTTTCGCAGCTCTGGAAAGCGCAGTTCCAAATCTGAAGATTGTCTCTATCGGGAAGTCTGATGCTCTCAACATTGCGAAGCTCGCAGAAAGCATATTTTCCGATCGACGAAATACCGTCAGCAATAACAATGTGCTTAACTTCATTTCTGATGCTTCTCCACCACTGATTCTTTGAGCCACCGCCAAAGAAGTTCTGAATATCCGGAATCGAGCCTGAGCCATAAATTGTGAGAGTGCCGGTTGCCTCGTCAAAATCGTAAACAGCTCTGTCTCCGCAATATGGGAGAGTGGGATCTATCTCGATATAGAATGAGTATTTTTCATCGGGCTTCTTGGAATTGACAAGATCAAAATTGTTGTCCTTGCAATACCGAATAAGCTCGGGAGTAATTGTGGGAGCAAGAATCGTTCTGATAGAGAAAGGCAGACCGACCTCGATATTTTTGATGGTATCTCTGAGAAGTATCTCCTTTATTGCAGTGCCCTGGAAAATATTGTTGATCTTTCCGCAACTGCTTATATCGGCTCTTCCCTCAACTCGCTCGCCGCCCTCATACCAGATGGTTGTGAGGTTGGTGCATCCGCTAAATATTCCGGGATCCCACTGTGTGGGCTTGCCCTTGATCTTAACATCCTTCAGCGCTGTATGATTCTGGAACGACCAGCCTGTTATCTTATCAAGTCTGTCACCGATGATCTCAACATGCTCGATCTCATTTATGTAATCACGCCAGCCCTTACCGTCTGTGCAATCTCCAACGCTGCCCGTCTCATTATATCCGCTCATTGTTCTTGTTGCGATAACGAGAGTTTTTGTATCAGCATAATATGCCCAATAGTTGTCGGTAAGTCCCTTATCGTACATAAGACCGTGGGCTGTTGCACCTGTTGTGTCAAACTTACTGTATTCGATCTTTTCGGTTTCACCGGGACGGGGCTTTGTTCCCTCAACCTCTTCACCGGTTTCAATATTGATAAAGGTATATCCGTTGTCCTTTGCAAACTTTTCAGCCGCAGAGCCTGCATATGCCTTGATTGCGGGATAGAATTTGCTTCCCTTGAAGGCGTCAACATGAATGGTTGTTTCCATGCCCTTTATCGTAAGCAGATTAAGACCGTTCATATTGGCAAATGCCTTTGCATTTATTCCCGTAACGCCTTCTGCAATGGTCAGCTCCTCGATCTTGTGGCAATACTGGAAAATCTCTTGCGGAATCTTTCCTGTCAGATTCTCACTGAGATCAGCAGAATATATAAGATTTGCGCAGTTGAACATGCAAGCACCGAGAGAAGTGATATAGGAAAGGTCTGCATGGTTCTTAACGGGAGTATTACCCTTTACATAAACCGTGTGAAGTGCTTTTGAAAACTCTCCGAGAGCAGTTGCCTTTGTCACAGTTTTCGGAAGCTCGATCTCAAGAAGCGTCGGGATCTGGGCAGTTACTCTTGAAACGGAAGTAATACCTTCACCGATAACGCACTTGATTACATTCTGAAATTCCGGAATTTTTGAGCCGTACCCCAGAACTTCACCTGTGATAGGATTTGTGTTAAGTTCTGTTGTCGGCACTTTCCCGGTAGCTGTAGGATCGATCTCAAAGGTCAGAACTCTGTCCACGATCGACCACTTGATGTTGGTTTCTTGCTTATCCTTGTTTAAAACATATCCGCCGTCAGCAGCAAAGGCACTGACAACGAAAAGCGACGCAAGAAGTACGAATAGAAAAAAACTACCTGCTAAAAATTTGATCTTTTTCATAAGACCCTCCGATTTTTCTTTTGTAACGCAAAAAACAAAAATGTTCATATGCTTTAATTTGTAATAAATTGCAAAAAACAAGAACAATTTTGCTCTTTTTGCTGTAAAATCAGTATACAACAAAAACAATTTCATAGCAAGTAATATCAAATGTGAAATGTAGAAATATTCTGACATTGCGGTTTCCTTAATTTTTTAAACTTTGTCTTAATTATGGAAAAAACTGCTCACATCGAATCAAATTTTGCTGTGAAACAAAAAAATCCTGCCCGTATTAAAACAACAGTAGGGATTTTTTTGAAAATTATACGAAAAAAATTCGGCAAAAACCTATCCAATAATACTCCTTCCGATGACCTCATCCTGCATACTTGCTTCAAGATTCACAAAATACACGGAAAGTCCCGCAAGTCTGACAATAAGGTCTTTATGCTTTTCGGGATGTTCTTTTGCTTCTGTCAGCTGCTTCCGCGAAAGACAGTTAAGCTGCAAATTCGGGCATTCACATTCACTTGCAGTTTTTATGAGAGCAACAAGATTATCCTCGCCAATATTCGGTGTCAGCACAAGATCAAGAACGCTTATCCCCGAAAGCCTGTTGAACTTCACATTTTTTACCGTTTCAAGCACTTCTGTTATGCTGCGGCTTTCCACAAGACGTCCGGGAGAAATACCTTGACTTATAAGATCGCCGTCTTTTCTTCCGTCTGCCGTTGCACGAACATATTTTGCAAATAATTTATAGAGGTAATAAGAAAACATACTCGTAATATTAGTTCCGCCGCGTTCATTTCTGATTTTCAAAACAAAGCTGTCAATATCTTCCACAAGTCTCTCTGCGATCATATCCACTTCATTTATTCCATGACCGTATTTGGGAAGTTTTATACACTCTAAGCGAAGCTCCTCACTTCCCTCCCAATTATTGCGGAGGATATCAGCAAAGCTCTTCAAAGAAAGATTTTTGCGGTCAAAAACCATTGCTTTTATAGAATACAGAGAATCTATCAATGTTCCAAGTCCGCAAAAGCATATTGTGGAGAAATTATATTTTGCTCCGCCCTCCGTATAGTCCTTTCCGTTTTTAATGCATCCTTCATGCATTGAAGAAAAAAGAGGACATGGATTCAAGTTTTTCTGCTCTTTTCCAATTATCACCTGATTCTCGGCAGCTTTTTCCAGCAGTTTTTTTAGATTTGACAAAAACATGGAATAAAAGCTTTCAAAATCCGGTGCATCACAAATGATGTCCGGTAATGCTCCGCGCATATTTTCGCTTTCTATATTGACGCTTACCTCCGATGGATTCAGAGACATATCAAGAACCGTAGGCAAGAATATGTACATATAAGCACCTGCGGTATGTCCTGCTCCCTCGACCATACTTTCCTGACAGCCACCATTTACATATCTTCTTGCATCAGCCCTGTCAAATCCGCATTTTTCAAGGGACGGAATCACTATATCATCACAGGAAAGTGCAAAATTGTTATACCCCTTGAGAATTTTTCGGCTGATAAGCTTCAGATACTCCTTGGGGGAATTTTTTGAATATCTGACATTCAGCTTCGGAGCGATCAAATTCATACTGCAATGCTCATCAATGATAAGCCTTGTCACATCATTGAACACAAATTCGCCTTTACTGTCACAGCCACCGAGTGTAATACAGGTGCTGGTCTCAGGCCATTTGCTTTCAAAGCTGCGGAATTTTATGTCGGTGGGCATAAGCCAAAGCCTTATAAGCTCTCTTGCTTCCGCTTCCGTAAGAATTCCGTATCTTATATCGTTTTCATAAAGCTCTCCCAAAAGAAGATCCACCCGTCCGAGAACAGAAATCCCTATCCCTTCCATGCTTCCCGTCACCTCACGCATAAACCATATCATTGCAAGGCCCTCATAAAAGCTTCTCGGTGGATTTTCAGGAATATGATCAGCCGCCTCTTCGATCATTTTCATATATTTTTCCTGTGTGCTGTTTTCGCAATGACAAAGCGCATCCTTTGCAGCATTTGCAAATTTATGTGCGGTTTTAATAACCGCCAAAATACTTTCCTCTGACGCACAACAAAATGAATATTCATCCGAGTCCTCGGAAAAACGCTTTTTACTTTCTGCTATTTCAGAGAGAATCCCTGAAAGTCCTTTTTTGAAAAGCATGGTATAACCAATGGAATTATGGTCTGTATCAAATCCCGGCGTGGGTGTTCTGTATAATCCCAAATGTGTATTATGATCAGCATCAGGGTGAGCACACATAGAGTTAAAATCCGAAAGAGCTTTTGCAACCTCGGTCAGTCCGTAAATAATATCTCTTTGCCTTTTTTTAAAAAGATCATCCACAGGCTTGCTTTGAAGTCCCCAGCTATTCGCATTTCTTATGCCCATTTCATAAAAAAACGGGCTGTCAAGAAATATAACAGGTTCAAAATGCGTTGCAATGGAGGTATGCAGCCTGCTTTTCGTCTGAAGAACCGAACCGGAGAAATTATCCATATCAATTTCAATAAGGCGATGAATTTTCTGATATTCCCCATCGCGTTTAAGGTCAAGCTTTTCGTAATAGCTTTTCATGTTATGAAAAAACACGGTGCAATCTCCTTTCATTCTGTTCTGATAATTCAATTATAACATATTTTTTTATACTGTCAATAAGAATGGAAAAAATTTCATTTATTGTTGACAAATTTGCCCCTATAAGTTACAATTAAACAAACGATTATAATATAAGGAGCTTTTATGAAAAAACATCTCTCATCAAAATTCTGGATAACTCTTACTCTGTTCAGTCTTATAGGACAGGTTGCATGGGTTGTCGAAAATATGTATTTCAATGTTTTCATTTACAAAATGTTCAATGCCTCGGCAGGGGACATTTCCGCAATGGTCGCTGCAAGTGCGGTGGCAGCAACACTGACCGCAGTTTTTATCGGTGCGCTCTCCGACAAGATAGGAAAGCGAAAAATATTCATGTGCGGCGGTTACATACTTTGGGGAATCTCAATTCTCTGCTTCATCCTGATTCGTGAGGATGTTATTTCTGCAGTGTTTCCGATGGCTGTATCAGCCGCCTCGGTGGGAGTTTCACTTGTAATCATTCTTGACTGCATTATGACTTTCTTTGGCTCGAGTGCAAATGATGCCGCCTTCAACGCATGGCTCACAGACAGCACAGATGAAACAAATCGAGGTGCTGCCGAGGGCATCAATGCTATGATGCCGCTTGTTGCAATTCTCGCAGTTTTTGGCGGATTTATGATGTTCGATCTTGACAGAGCCGAAAGCTGGACTTATATTTTTGCCATCATCGGTATTATAGTCACCGCAGTTGGTATTATCGGACTTTTTATAATAAAAGAACCCGATATAGCACCAGTAAAGGAAGGCTATTTCAAAACGGTTATTTACGGTTTTTTGCCTTCAAGCATCAAAAAATATCCATCGCTTTATTTTTATCTTGCTTCCTTTATAATTTTCAATATATCAATTCAGATTTTCATGCCATATCTTATACTTTATTATGAAGTCTCACTTGGTATGAAAAATTATGTTTTCGTCATGGCACCCGCCATAATCCTCGCCTCTGTCCTTACCGCACTATGGGGAAAAGTCTATGACAAAAAGGGCTTTTCCATGTCCGCGGCATGGAGTCTCATCTGGCTTTCCCTTGGCTATATTCTGCTGTTCTTTTTCAGATCCACAGCACTTGTATTTATCGGCTCACTTCTTATGATGTGCGGATATCTTTCAGGAATGGCGGTTTTCGGTGCAAAAATACGAGATCTGACACCAAAAGGAAAATCCGGAATGCTCCAGGGAATAAGAATATTCTCACAAGTGCTGGTTCCGGGCGTTGTCGGTCCGTTTATTGGAAAAACCGTGCTCGCCGGAGCCGAAAAAATCATTGGCAATGACGGAACAGAATCATTTGTTCCAAACGCAAACATTTTTGCCGCCGCATTCATAGTTGCAGCCGTTCTTGCACTGCTGCTTGCCGTAAAAGCACTTTTCCGCAGCAGAATTAAAAAATAAATTAAATATGAAGTTGCCGTCTCCCCCGGAGATGGCAGCTTTTGTTTATGATTCATTTTTCAAACAGTAATTTAGCTGTGAGATGCGATGGTGAAATTATACCCCAATGCTGGCGCATTGCCCTACGGGTTCGACTCCACTTTGTTCCGCTCAGGGTGACTATCTACTGTTTATCATCCTTTAGCGCTCGTAGATTCTTCGCTATGCTCAGAATGACTTGTGAGGAGATTGATGACAAGTTTTCTACATAGAATCCTCATAAATTCCATGTAGAAACACAGAAAAACAACAATAAAAATCCCCTTTTTCAAAGTTTTGATCGACCTTTTTTAAAAGGTCGCGCGAGCCGACGGCGGCGTCGGTCGCCTCCGCAGAGGCGAAACTCCCTCACCGACAAATTACTGTTTGCAAAACATCAAGGACTGTCTTCATGTGACAGTCCCTTCCTGTTTATCGGATTATGAAATGATTTTGTCTTTTAATTGCAGTAATAGTATAATTTCCGCCCTTGCGGTAGGTGCGCCAAAAGTCATCTGCGCCAAGCATATATCCGTCAGGCAATCTCAGCTCACATTTGATGCCTTCATCACATTTGACAGTAACCTTAACATCTTCACCATCTCTTTCCCATCTCACAAAGATACTTCCTGCCACGGCTTCATAGCTTCCCTCGGCAAATGTAAGGTCGCTTATGAAATTCGGCTTCACAACAATATTATTTGCATCATCTCCCATAGGATTTACGTTAATTCCCACAACATGACGCATAAAATAATGATTTGTGTCACCAAGAAAATGATGGTTCTGTGAACCGCATTCTTCGATATCCCGTCTGAATGCCTCGGGAAGAGTTGTCATTCCTTTATTTATATAATAAGCATATGAGGGATAATCATCCTTCATTATCATTTTATAGGCAAGCTCACTCTCTCCAAAAGCGGAAAGCACATGGAAAACCACTCTAAGCCCGAGATATCCGCCCTCCATATTGTCGCCCGACATATGGATTATATCAATAAGTCTTCTTGTTGCCTCCGGCTTTTCGTAAGGCTCAAAGATATCATAGAATATCGCCATTGCCTGTGCGCTTTGGCTCTGACAGCTTACAGTCATGGTTTCAAAATCAATGAGATTATGACGAACAGCTTCTCTTAACTCTTTTCCAAGCCTCTCGGCATAGGAAGCATCAAGAGTGTTACCGATGGCAAGAAACATTTTTTCCGCCTTTTTGCACATATCATAAACCATAACGCTATCTGTGAAAACAAGCCTCGGCTGATAATTATGTGCGCTTGGCTCTCCGATCGGCACCCAGTCACCAAGCCCGATGGCAATAAGTCCGTCCTCATCTCTGCGATTTGAAACATACTCAAGATATCTCATCATTGCATGGCGGTTTTCCTTTATTATTTCGGTATCGCCCCGATAAATATAGCACATATAAGGAAGCTCAAAAAGAACTCTGTCCCAAGCAGGGCCGTTGCCCCATTTAAAGCCCCAACCGGCAGTTGGAATGATTCCCGGAAGTGCTCCCTCCTCATTCTGAGCCGCTCTTATGCTGCAAAGCCATTCTCTATAGCTGTTCTCTGCCTCATATGACATTATCATATGCTCACAGGATGCAGCAGCGTCACCCGTCCAGCCGTTCTTTTCTCTATGGGGACAATCTGTTGGAAAATAATAGAAATTTGAAAGATCGGAGTTTACCGCAGCAGCCCATAACTTGTTTGCGATCTCGTTTGAGCATTTAAAACTTGCCCTCTTTTTGAGATCCGAATTCATAACGAGATAGGTGAGCGCATCCTCTGTTGCCTGATCCTCGCTTATTCCGTGAACATAAACATATCTGAAGCCGTGATAGACGAACATGGGAACAAAAACTTCCTCTTCCTTATCGCCTCGGCAAATATAAATATCTCTCTGAACATATCCGTCGGGGAAGAAATGAATATTATAGTAATCTGCCTTTCCTTCCGCATTAACATATTCACAGCATTGAAATGAAATGACCTGTCCGGCTTTTGCGTTCTTTATTTTAAAGCGGAAGATGCCTGCAGTGTTTTTACCGAAATCGTATATATAACCGCCGTTTCTTTCAAGTGCATCAATTTTTAGATCCTTATAATAATCGACCTCTGCTGCTCTCAGATCATAGGGTGCAAGCTCACCGGGCATTATTGATATTGGAGCAAGCTCCTCTGTCACCACAATAGGCTCTGCCTCACAAAGCTTTGCATATCCACGGGGATTTTCAGCCTTGAGAGCAGGACGCCATGCGCCATCGTCAAACCCCGTCTCGCACCATCCGTCCTTTTCAAGCCGGGCATCATAAAAAACTCCGTATCGATAATTATCAAATGTTATAGGTGATTCGGTGCAAAGGAAATCGGTTGCATCGAATTCTGTGATCTCATCACCGCACTCTGCTCTGAAGCTTAACGCCATTCGGGGGGAGGAGGCAAATGCCGCATCCTTGAAATCCCATGTATATGTCATTGGGTTGTTAAAACCGTTTCCGAGAACAACGCCAATGACATTTTCACCCTCACAGAGCTTTTCCGCGAGATTATAGTTATCATAATATACAATATCATCCGGATTTGATATATAGGGCGCAAGATAACCCTTCGTAACCTTTTCGCCATTGACAAAAAGGTCATAAAAGCCAAGACCGCAAATAAGAATTTCTGCCTTATCGGGCTTTGCGGAAAGCTTGAAGCTACGCCTGAAGACCGGCGCATTCACATGATTGAATTCATTGCATACATCTCTTGTTGCACAAACAAAATTTTTAGAAAAATTAAGCATTTT
>JAFXAN010000077.1 GCA_017517035.1 Clostridia bacterium | reverse complement strand
ATTTATCGAACAGTCAAATAGTGGTGAAATCATCCTTTAGCGTTTCCAGATCCTTCACTTCGTTCAGGATGACTTGTGAGGAGATTGATGACAAGTTTTCTACATAGAATTCTCATAAATTCCATGTAGAAACACAGATATACAACAATAAAAATTCCCTTTTTAAAAGTTTTGATCGACCTTTTTTAAAAGGTCGCGCGAGCCGACGGCGGCGTCGGTCGCCACCGCAGTGGCGAAACTCCTTCACCGATAAATTACTGTTTGAAAAAGCATAAAACTAAATAAGGGATAAGCCACGCCTTGGGCTTATCCCTTAAATATTTGCGTTTATTTGCCAAGAGCCTGCTTTTTTCTTGCAGCCTCGGCTTTGAGACGAAGCTCGGTATTGAGAATCCTCTTGCGAAGTCTTACAGACTTTGGTGTGACCTCAATAAGCTCATCATCGGCAATAAATTCGATGGCTTCTTCAAGGCTGAAGATTATCGGAGGTGTGAGGAGAAGCTTTTCGTCAGCTCCAGTGGAACGGATTGCAGTAAGATGCTTTTTCTTGCAGGGATTTACCGCAATATCCTGTCCCTTGGGGTTCTGACCGACGATCATTCCCTCATAAACGGGAGTTGCAACGCCAACAAACATATCTCCTCTTTCCTGTGTTCCGAAAAGACCATAGCTTGTAGTCTCACCGTCCTCGGATGCAACAAGAGATCCTGTATATCTCATGGGGATCTCTCCCTTGAAGGGCTGATATCCGTCGAAAATCGAGTTGATTATACCCTCGCCTCGTGTATCTGTCATAAATTCGGAGCGATATCCGAAAAGGCATCTTGAAGGAATCGAATATTCGATCCTCATTCTGTTTCCGTGGGGATTCATTTCAAGAAGCTCGCCCTTGCGCTTGCCGAGCTTTTCGATAACAGTTCCCATATATTCCTCGGGAACATCGATCGAAACACGCTCCATAGGCTCGCTTTTGACTCCGTCGATATCCTTATAAAGAACTCTCGGTGTGCTGCAGCAAAGCTCATAGCCCTCACGGCGCATAGTTTCTATAAGAATGGAAAGATGCATTTCACCTCTGCCTGCAACCATAAACTGATCGGTCGTTTCACCGTCCTCAACTCTGAGGGAAACATCCTTTAGAAGCTCTTTATAAAGTCTTTCACGAAGCTGGCGGGAGGTTACGAATTTACCCTCTTTGCCCGCAAATGGGCTGTCATTTACAGAGAATGTCATTTCCATTGTAGGCTCGCTGACCTTAACAAACTCAAGCGGCTCGGGGTTTCCGACAGCGGCAATCGTATCACCGATAGTGATATCTGCTGCGCCTGCAAAGCAGACGATGTCTCCAACCGTTGCGCTTTCAACCTGAGTGCGTGTCAGACCGTCAAACTGATAGATAGATACGATCTTCGTCTTTTTCGGAGCTACATCCGAATGATAATTGCAGACCATTGCCTCCTGATTTTGACGGATAGTTCCTCTTTCAATTCTTCCGATTCCGATTCTTCCAACAAACTCATTATAATCTATGGAAGAAACAAGAAGCTGGAGATCGCCCTCGGGATCTCCCTCGGGAGCGGGCATATATTCAAGAATGGTATCAAAAAGAGGCTCAAGGTTTTCTCCCTGCTGATAAGGTGAAAGGGAAGCGGTTCCGTTTCTTCCGGAACAGAATATCATTGGGCTGTCAAGCTGCTCATCGGTTGCATTGAGGTCTATGAGAAGCTCGAGAACCTCCTCCTCAACTTCCTCGAGGCGGGCATCGGGCTTATCAATTTTGTTTACCACAACGATAACTCGATGATTCATTTCAAGAGCCTTCTGAAGCACGAAGCGAGTCTGAGGCATAGGTCCTTCAGCCGAGTCAACAAGAAGGATAACTCCGTTTACCATCTTAAGAATACGCTCCACCTCACCGCCGAAATCCGCATGGCCGGGGGTGTCAACGATATTGATTTTCACATCCTTATAATGAACAGCAGTATTCTTTGCAAGAATAGTAATTCCTCTTTCTTTTTCGAGAGCATTGCTGTCCATGACTCTTTCTGTGGTAGCCTGATTATCGCGATAAACGCCACCTTGCTTTAACATTTCATCTACAAGTGTCGTTTTTCCGTGGTCAACATGAGCGATTATCGCAATGTTTCTGAGATCTTCTCTTTTCAAAATTTTATCCCCCAAATTATCTGATTTTGATTTCCAACTTTATATTATACCACATTTTTCTCCCTAAGTAAACAGTTTTTATGACAATTTTGATAAAATTTAGAATATTTTTTTGTTTATTATGCGATAAATGTCGGATCATTAATATTTTTGTGGGCGCAAAAAATGACATTTGTTAGATTTTCATAAAATTCGATATTAGACAATAAGCAAAATAGATTGAGTTCTTGCAAGTTGTTTTTATGCGTATAATGTATATGAGCATCAAAACAACATTAGAAAAACATCAAAGTTAGAAAAACATTTGCGTAAATATATTGATAACCATCAAACATTTTACAACATTTAACAAAAAACACTTGACAAAGTTTGATATATGTGATAAACTTAAAACATCAAAGAATTGGGATAAAATCCCGAGAGAGGTAAAAATATGGAAATCAAATTGCTTCGTGAACCCAATATCGTTTATGAGACAGCCATGCTTCTCTATAACAGCAGAAACGGCCAATCCTGTGCCGAACTGAAAAATGCCATTCAAAAGAAGTTTTCCATTGAGGTCGAGGTTCTTGATAATTGCTTTAATGCCATCATTGAAATCAGCGATTATGTTATCGGCTCTCTCGCAGCTGATGAAAAGCTTTTGGACTTTCTTTTTGCAAGACACAGCGCAATGAAGGGATGCTTTGCTTTTTATCTTATTCACGATGCCTGCCGCCGTGCAGAGCCGGAGCTTTATGCAGATATTCGCAGAATAAGGGATCTTTCAAAGGCTGCTTTCTTCATTAATTTAACATCAATGCTCATTGATGATTATGCCCCCTCGGATTGGAACGGAGATATTACCAATTATAACGAGCTTTTCTCGTTTATTGAGGAAATGCCGATTCCTGCTGACGAAAAATTTGAGCTTTGCAGACTTTATAACAATTTTGATTCATATAAGAATCTGCTTGCGGATATCCTTGAGGATGCCGGCAGGCTGTTTGTGCAGAAATATGATGTTGTGAAGCATTATATCGGATGGTTTCTCTCTGCTATTGCCGAGCCTCTTTCAAGCGGCGGGGCAAAATTTGTTGAGGAAAACTATGATTTTTCAATCTCTCCGTCGGTTGATGTGCTTTATCTCCAGCCCTCTATCGTTATGTGTAACACAACAAAATATCTTATGAGCTATACGGATGAGAAGGTCTATGATTTCTTCTATATAGGTGTTCTTTTTGAGCCACTCAAGGAGATAACCGATTCATCGACGCTTGAGGATAAGCTCTGCAGAAATCTGCGAACCGTTGGAGATCTGCGTAAGTTTGAGATACTGCGTTTGCTTGCGGACGGTGAAAAATACGGTCAGCAGCTTGCATCGCTTCTTGATCTCAGTACGGCAACAATATCTCACCATATGGCACTTCTTATGGAATGCGGATTTGTTGAGATAAAGAGAGAATCCAATAGAATCTATTATTGTCTCAATCGCAAGAAGCTTCGTGATTTTATCGACGAGCTTTCAAACTCTTTGCTTACTTGATATTGACAGAGAAAATTTTTTGTGCTAAAATATAAGAAAAAATGTGAGGTGACTGATAATGAAAAAACTTTCAGTTTTTATTCTTGCGGCATTGCTTGTGATCTCTCTTTTCCTTTGCGGATGCGATGAAAAAGACGGCGGTCAGAAAATTATTGATAATAAGATCGAAGCAGACGATCTTTTCGGAGAGGTTGATGAAGCTCCCGAAACAACCGCTGCTCCGGAAACCGAGGCAGTTTCTTCGGATGCCGGAACCGAGGCGGCAGAGTGATTTTAAACACAAAAGGGCAAAGCGACTTTTTCGTCGGCTTTGCCTTTTCCAATTTTATTTAGCAACATCTGAAAAGAGGAAGATAAAATGACAATAGTAAAATGCGTATGGGAGCATAACGGTGACGATACATTGCTTTACGCGGTGAATTTTATCGGTGCTTTTTCTCGTGGTGCGTGCCTTGAAGAGGCAAAAGCAAAGATGCCATGTGAAATTATTGCCTATATGAAGTGGAAAGGCAGTAGTACGCCCGAAAATTTGGAAATTGTTATCTCTGAAGAAAAGGAATCAGAGCTTGATATAAAAGATGCGGATTCCGATGTTATTTTTGAAAGCGAAAAAGTGCCTTTTACCATTGAAGAATATGAAGAACTTAAGGTACTTGCACTGAAATCGGCAAAGGATTTTCTTTTGTTATACAACTCTGTTCCCGATAAAAATGCAAAATCGGCAGCTAAAAGGACGACTTTTTATGGAGAAGTTCCTCAAAGCGCACATGAGATGTATCAGCATACAAAAAATGTGAATAGCTATTATTTTGCCGAGATAGGTGTCAGTGCCGACAATGAAGGTGATATTTTTGAATGCAGAAAACGCGGTTTTGAAATACTTGAAGCAAATGGAGATTTTCTTAACAACAGCGTTTTTGACGGAAGCTATGGCGAGGCTTGGTCTATTCGTAAAGTGATGCGCCGGTTCATCTGGCATGACAGAATACACGCAAAAGCTATGTATAAAACGGCAAATAAGCTCTTCGGATGTGAAAAAATTGAAGATCCTTACTTCTTTTCGGATATGTTTTCAAAAAAATAAAAAAATATTGAAAAAACACTTGACAAAATCACTTTGATGGTTTATAATATGTAAAGCATTTTACTTTACACCCGGAAATGGAGTGAAAAAATGTTTGAAAAAAACCTCAGCATGGGTTATCTTCTCGATTTTTACGGTGAGGTACTGACCGAAAGAAAGAGGGAAGTTCTTGATTTTTATTATAATGATGATCTTTCACTTGCGGAAATTGCCGCAGAGCTTGGAATTTCAAGGCAGGGCGTAAGAGATATCATAAAAAAAACAGAGGATGAGCTTGTTTTTCTTGAAGAAAAGCTCCATCTTGCAAAGAAATTCGATTCGGCGCAAAAAAGCATTGAGAGAGCAAAAAAGATCGCTTCCACTATTGGAAATGAGGAGCTTTGCACGGCACTTGATGCAATTGCCTCGGATCTCGGTTGATTTTCTAAGAAAGGAAACACGGTATGCCTTTTCAGAGCCTCAGCGATAAGCTGGCAAACGCATTCAAAAAATTCAAAAATAAGGGCAAGCTTACCGAAGCCGATGTTAAAGCGGGAATGCGCGAGATCAAGCTTGCGCTTCTTGAAGCCGATGTAAACTTCAAGGTTGTCCGTGAGTTCATAAATACAGTTTCCGAAAGAGCAGTAGGCTCGGATGTGCTTGAAAGTCTTGTTCCTGCACAGCAGATCGTCAAGATCGTAAACGAGGAGCTGACAAATCTTATGGGCGGCTCGCAGAGTAAGCTTACCATCGCTTCAAAGCCTCCTACAGTTGTTATGATGGTGGGTCTTCAGGGCGCAGGTAAAACAACTCATGCCGGAAAGCTTGCGGGACTTTATAAAAAACAGGGCAAGAATCCCCTTCTCGTAGCTTGTGATATCTACCGTCCCGCAGCAATAAAACAGCTTGAGATCGTCGGTGAAACCCTTGGTATTCCCGTTTTCAGCATGGGGGATAAGGAATCTCCCGTAAAAATTGCAAAGGAAGGTCTTAAATTCGCCATAAATAAAGGCTATGATATGGTCTTTGTTGATACGGCGGGAAGACTTCATATAGATGAGGAGCTGATGGAGGAGCTTAAGTCCATTAAGGCAGAGGTGAATCCAACCGAAATACTCCTCACCATCGACGCAATGATAGGTCAGGATGCGGTGAATGTTGCATCAACATTCAATGAGCTTCTTGATATCACGGGCGTCATCCTCACAAAGCTGGATGGTGACACCAGAGGCGGTGCGGCACTTTCAGTCCGTCATGTCACAGGTAAGCCGATAAAATTTGTAGGTATGGGCGAAAAGCTCGATATGATAGAGCCTTTCCATCCCGACAGAATGGCATCGAGAATCCTGGGAATGGGCGATGTTCTTTCTCTTATCGAGAAGGCAGAGCAAGCCTTTGACGAAAAGCAGGCGGCAGAGCTTGAGGAAAAGATCCGCAAGCAGACCTTTACTCTTGATGATTATCTCGATCAGTTTGCTCAGATCAAGAAAATGGGATCAATGGAGCAGCTCATGGGCATGATCCCCGGCATAAAGCCCTCGCAGGCACAGGATATGAAGATTGATGAAAAGCTGATGGCAAGAACAGAGGCGATCATCAAATCAATGACAAAGCTTGAAAGGGAAAAGCCCGAGATAATAAACGCAAACCGCAAAAAGAGAATTGCTGCGGGAAGCGGAACGAGCGTCGAGGAGGTCAATAAGCTCCTGCGCCAGTTTGAACAGATAAGAAAGATGATGAAGCAGTTCTCATCAATGAACCCAAAGAAGATGGGTAAGCTTGGAAGAATGAAAATTCCGTTCTGATTTACGGATTTTTATATAAAAATAATCAATAATTATAATTTTTGGAGGACAAAAATCATGGCAGTTAAAATCAGACTCAGAAGAATGGGCGCAAAGAAGGCTCCTTTCTACCGCGTTGTCGTTGCAGACAGCCGCTTCCCCCGCGATGGACGTTTTATTGAGGAGATCGGTTACTATAATCCTATGACCGAGCCTGCAGACATCAAGATCGACGGCGAAAAGGCAAAGAAATGGATCGCTAACGGCGCACAGCCCACAGATACCGTTAAGTCTCTTCTCAAGAAGTCCGGCATCACCGAGTAATTTTGAACGGAGATAAAAATGCTGGATCTTAAGGAAGTTTTATACGGCATCGCCCGTGCGATCGTTGATAACCCCGATGAGGTTACGGTAACCTCTACCGAGGACGACGATTCCGTTACCCTTACGCTTAATGTTGCCGAGGGCGACATGGGTCTTGTGATCGGCAGACACGGCAGAATCGCAAAGGCGATCAGAACCGTAATGAAGGCTGCTGCAGGAACAGTAAGCAAAAAGGTGAATGTTGAAATTCGATAAGAATCAAACAGACGAGAAAGGGCGGTAGTACCGCTCTTTTTCGCTTTTTTGGAGGAAAATGAAAGAGAATTTTTGGGGGAAATATCGAGATGTCATTGCGGGAATGAATGAGGCTGATGCCGAATATATTTTGAGATGTATAAGAGAGTCCGGAAGAGAAATTGATAGGATTTCCGCAAGGCTCGATGCTTTTAACAATAAGATTTTGCAAAATACCGAGCAGCTTGAAAAGGCAGAAAACAGCTATTTTGAAGGATGCAAAAGGATCTGCGCTCTTGTTAAAAAATATAATGACACTCTGGTGAATGACGGGATTTGGAACAGTGTTGAGGATTCTGAAAAAAAGAAGAAGCTCAATACCTTTTATTCTCTTGCTTCCGCAATCGAGAAAGCTGGCGAGATGGATGAGCTTTTGCCCATTGAGGATCTGATCTCATACAACATGGAGATAGGAAAAAAGATATCACTTTTAAAGAGAGCTGCATATCTTCTTGAAGATAATGCGAAAAATATGGCGCAAGCTGCCATCTCAAAATATATCCTTTGTAATTCAATGGCGGAGCAAATAATAAAAGAAAAAACTTCATTTCTAATGACGGTGCAAAAAAATGAAGCCACGCTCGGTAATTATATTTCGTCACTTTCCGTGGCACTTGATGAGAAAAACGGCGGAGAAAGAATGAATCCGGCTCTTGCAAGAAAGTGCGCAGAGGTCTTTCTTATAAATTACATAACCGAGAAGTAAATGGCAATAATATAAAATAACAAAAGAAAAGGAGACTGAAAAATGAGTGTAAATGTTCAGAAATGTGCGATAATCGGATGCGGATTCGTCGGTGCAACCACCGCTTATACGCTTATTCAAAGCGAGCTTTTTTCCGAGATAGTTTTGATAGATATTGATAGGAAAAAGGCAGAGGGAGAGGCAATGGATCTGGTTCACGGTCTGCCATTCCTTTCGCCCGTTAAGATTTATGCCGGAGATTATAACGATATCTCCGATGCCGCTATCGTGATAATAACAGCGGGGGCAAATCAAAAGCCCGGGCAGACAAGAACCGATCTTGTAAAGACAAATGTAAAAATTTTTCATAGCATAGTCGATAATATCGTGAGATACAACAGGGAAGGAATACTTCTTGTTGTCACAAACCCCGTCGATATCCTCACCTATGTAACATGGAAAGTTTCGGGCTTCCCATCAAACAGAGTTATTGGTTCCGGCACTGTGCTTGATACCGCAAGACTTAAATATCTTATAGGTCAAAGGCTTGGGGTTGATGCCAGAAATGTTCATTCATTTATCATCGGTGAGCATGGCGACAGCGAGCTTGCGGTCTGGAGCAGTGCGAATATTTCGGGTATTGATCTTGATACCTATTGCGCAGAATCCACCGCATGCGGCAGCATTGAGAGCCTTCACGGAATATATGACGATGTGAAAAACAGCGCATACAGCATAATCGAGGCAAAGGGAGCAACATATTATGCTGTGGCTCAGGCGGTCAAGAGAATATGCACAGCAATACTTCGTAACGAAAGAACGATAATGCCGGTTTCCACATATCTCGACGGAGAATATGGTGTAAGTGATCTTTGTATGTCGATGCCGAGTATCGTGGGCAAGGACGGAATAAAGAAGGTAATTGAAATAAAGCTTGATGAAAAAGAGCATGACTATCTCATGGAATCAAAGGAAAAGCTCGCATCAATAATAAAAGAGCTTGAGGACGAGGGTCTTATCTGAAAATAAGCAAAAATCTGTTGACAAAAAAGGCTTTTGGGGTTAAAATATAAGTATAGTATTTTTTTGGAGTAGATGATGAATAAGAAGCTTTTGCTTATAATAAATCCCGTTGCGGGTAAAATGAAGTCAAAAAATGCGCTTTTTGATATTGTTAAAGTCTTTTCGGACAACGATTTTGATGTCAGCATAAGACTGACAAAAAGAAGAGGTCACGGCACGGAGATCGTAGAAAATGAGCATATGAATTATGATCTTATCGTCTGCGTTGGCGGTGACGGAACTTTAAATGAAGTTGTCAGAGGTCTTGTCAGATGCGGCGCAGATACACCTGTCGGATATATTCCCGCAGGAAGCACAAATGATTTTGCCTCAAGTATAGGTCTTTCGCCAAATATAAAAACGGCTGCGGAGAATATCGCAAAGGGGGAGAAATATCAGCTTGATATCGGAGCATTCAAGGATGTGATCTTTACTTATATCGCCTCCTTCGGTGCTTTTACTGCTGCTTCCTACAGCACTCCGCAGGCAACCAAGAACGCTATCGGTCATATTGCTTATGTTCTTGAGGGAATTAAGGACTTGAGTACATTGAAGCCTGTCCATATAAAGGTGGAGGCAGACGGCGTTATATATGAGGATGACTATATTTTCGGCGGAATCGCAAATTCGACCTCGGTTGGCGGAATAGTGAAGCTCAAAAAGGAAATGGTGGATATGAGCGACGGACTTTTCGAGATAATTCTCATTAAAAATCCGAAGAATCTGAACCATCTCAATGAGATCGTCCGTTCTCTTATGACATCCGATTATAAAAACAACAAATCGGTGGACTATTTCAATGCTTCACAGATCAAAATTACAACGGAGGATAAGCTGCCCTTTACAGTTGACGGCGAATATGCGGACGGAAGCGGAAGCATCACTATAAAAAATCTCAAGCAAAGATTGACTATTATAAAATAAAAAATGGGGCTGAACCTTATTCGCTCAGCCCCTTATTCAATGAAAAAAGAGGATAAAATGAAGCTGATAATCGCAGAAAAGCCAAGTCTTGCAAGAAATATTGCATCCGCCATCGGAGAAACGGGAAAGGGCAATGGCTTTATAGGTGGAAAGGAATATATAGTAACGTGGGCATTCGGTCACCTTTTTTCGCTTGCGGATATTGAGCATTATAATCCGTCTCCCGACGGAAGCGGCAGATGGACGATGGAAAATCTTCCGTGTTTTCCCGAGACTTTTCATTATGATCTCAGAAAAGGAGCTGACAAGAAGGTCGATAGCGGTGTTCTGCGTCAGTTTGAGATAATAAAGACACTTTGCCTGCGTGATGATGTTGATACCATTATAAATGCGGGGGATGCAGACAGAGAGGGTGAGATAATCGTTCGTCTCTGCATAAAAAAGGCATTTGACGAGAGGGGAATCGACCCATTTGGAGGTGAGTGTCCTAAAAGACTTGCAAGGCTTTGGCTTCCCGACCAGACCCCGGAAACTGTCCGTGCGGCACTGGAGGATCTGAAGGATGAGAATGAATATGACAATCTTGCCTCCGAGGGCTATGCAAGAACATATATTGACTGGCTTTACGGCGTGAATCTTACGAGATATGCAACTCTCAAAACGGGTACTCTTTTGCGTGTCGGAAGGGTCATAGTTCCGATAGTGAGAGCGATTTACGACAGGGATATGGAGATAAGAAATTTCGTTCCCGGTAAATACTATGCTCTTGTGAGCGCAGAGGAGACAGGCGGCGAGGTCGTTGAGCTTACAAGCAAGCATAAATTCGACGGAGATAAGCTTAATACCGCAGAGCGTGCCTGCGCAAAGCTGAATGCCCAGGAGGCGATAGTGACCTCGGTGAAGCGTAAAAAATCCACTCTTGATCCGGGCAAGCTTTATTCTCTTTCAAAGCTTCAGAATGTGCTTGGAAAAAAGTATAAAATGTCAATGGCGGAAAGCCTTGAGATCGTTCAGAAGCTTTATGAGGAGGGGTATCTTACATATCCCCGTACCAATTCCGAATATCTTGCAACCGCTGAAAAGGACAAGATAAAAAAGATAATCGAGGGATGCAAAAAAATCGGCTATCCCCTCGCATTCAAGGATAAGAAGACCATCTTTGACGATTCGAAGATCGAATCCCATTCAGCGATCACTCCAACATATAAAATTCCCGATAAGAGCCGTCTTTCGGAGAAGGAATATACGGTCTATTCAACTGTTTTCAAGCGTTTTGCTGCGGTTTTTTGTGCCGAGGACTGCATAGTTGACAAAACCGAGATAACCATAAGCGTTGGCGGTCTTGAGGAATTCACTCTTAAGGGAACTGTTGTTCTTGAAAAGGGTTGGACGAAATATGACGATGCCGAAAAGAAGGATAAGATTCTTCCAAAGCTCGCAAAGGGCGATAAGGTCAATATTGATTTTAAGCCCCAGGAAAAGGAGACTTCACCCCCAAGGCATTATACCATTGAAACCCTCAATAATTATCTGAAAAACCCCTTCAAGGAGGATAAGCTGAAGGCGAAAAATGCCGAGGAAGCAAAGGATGACGGAGATGCTCCCGTAAATGACGAGGAGGATTATAAGGCGATTTTTGAGGGGCTTGAGCTTGGAACAGAGGCAACAAGAACGGGAATTATTGATAACGCCAGAAACAGCAAATATATTGAACTGAAAAAGGATGTTTATTATATACTTCCCGGCGGTGAATTTCTCATCGAATCTCTTGGACAGATGAACATAAATATGGACAAATATAAGACAAGTGAGATAGGCAAGGCACTGAAAAAGGTCTTTCGAGGCAATATGACGGTGGAGGACAGCGTTTCTCTTGCCAAGGGCGAGATAAAGGGATATTTTGAGCAAAAGGATGCCCCCATCGAGCTTGATTCGGACACGGGATTTTTCGGTGATGTTGTTGGAAAATGCCCGCTTTGCGGCGGAGATGTTGTGAGATACAGATATAAGTATTCATGCAGAAATTATAAGGAAAACGGATGTAATTTCGGAGTTAGCTGCTATATCTGCGGAAGAGCTGTTTCCGTGGCAAATGTAAAGAAGCTTCTTGAGGAGGGGAAAACCTCAAAGATTCAAGGCTTCATTTCAAAGAAAACCGGCAAAAAATTCGATGCTTTCCTTGCCTTGAAGGATGGAAAAGCCGAATTTCTATTTGAATAATTGCAAAGGACCGGAGCTGCGTATCGCCGCAGCTCCTTTTGTTTTCAAACAGTAATTTGTCGGTGAAGGAGTTTCGCCTCTGCGGAGGCGACCGACGCCGCCGTCGGCTCGCGCGACCTTTTAAAAAAGGTCGATCAAAACTTTGAAAAAGGTAATTTTTATTGCTGTTTATCTGTGTTTCTACATGGAATTTATGAGAATTCTATGTAGAAAACT
>JAFXAN010000076.1 GCA_017517035.1 Clostridia bacterium | reverse complement strand
GCCTCTGCGGAGGCGACCGACGCCGCCGTCGGCTCGCGCGACCTTTTAAAAAAGGTCGATCAAAACTTTGAAAAAGGTAATTTTTATTGCTGTTTATCTGTGTTTCTACATGGAATTTATGAGAATTCTATGTAGAAAACTCGTCATCAATCTCCTCACAAGTCATCCTGAGCGTAGCGAAGGATCTGGAAACGCTAAAGGATGATTTCATCACTATCTGACAGTTGGACAAATTACTGTTTATCGAATGTAAATATACGGAGCTTGGTCAGAACGGCGTTTTTGCATATTTTTATAGAAAATATTGCACAAAAGCACAAGAATTTAGGAAATTTATGCTTTATAATGATGATAAATAATATGGAGGTGTGATCATGCTTGAAAGAAAAACTATAGAATGCGATCTTTGTGTTGTCGGAGGAGGAATTGCCGGAATGTGCGCTGCTATCAGCGCTGCAAGAGAGGGGATTTCTGTGGTGCTTATGCATGAAAGACCTGTTTTCGGGGGCAATGCTTCGTCCGAAATAAGAATGTGGATATGTGGAGCACACGGGGAAAATAACCGTGAAACGGGAATACTCGAGGAGATCGCCCTTGAAAATTTCTATAGAAATCCAACGAAAAACTATGCGATCTGGGATAGCATCCTTTATGACTTCATCAGAAGAGAAAAAAATATAAAGCCGCTTCTCAACTGTACCTGCATGGATGCGGAGACAGAGGAGGGCGAATTTGCCGACGGCAGAGAGAAAAGGATAATCAGCGTAACGGGCTATCAGATGACAACTCAGCGTTTTTTTGAGGTCAGGGCAAAATATTTTTGCGATAGTTCGGGCGACAGCATACTTGCGCCGCTTACCGGTGCATCCTTTAGGCTTGGCAGAGAATCGAAGGACGAGTTTGGGGAAAATACATATGTTGAGGAAAGCGACGGCATGACAATGGGGATGTCTTGTCTGATTCAGGGCAGGGAAACCACCGAAAAGATCAAGTTCATTCCTCCCGAATGGAGTCTTAAGGATGACGGAAAAGCATTTGACGCAAGACGACCTAATATGAGGTCTGAATATGAAAATTTCTGGTATCTTGAGCTTGGCGGAAACCGTGATTCCATTGGTGATACCGAGGAGATAAGAGATGAGCTTATCCCCCTTGCCATGGGAATGTGGGATCATGTAAAAAACTCGGGCAAGTATGATTGCGATAATTTTGACCTTGATTTTCTCGGCTTTTTGCCCGGAAAAAGGGAGTCCCGCAGAATGTGCGGCGAATATATTATCACGGAGCGAGATGTTATGAGCGGAGAGCGTTTCCCCGATGAGGTAGCATTTGGCGGCTGGCCGATTGATGACCATTATCCCGGTGGATTTTTCCATGTCGGAACACCAAATACCAATGAAAAAACACCTGCGCCGTATTCAATCCCATATCGTGCTCTTTATTCAAAAAATATCGAAAATCTGTTCTTTGCGGGCAGAAATATCAGCATGACACATATGGCAATGAGCAGCATCAGGGTTATGGCGACCTGCGGACTTCTCGGAGAGGCTGTGGGAAAGGCTGCATCGATAGCGGTAAAGGAGAAGCTTACTCCAAACGGTGTCTATAAAGAAAAGATATCAGATCTCCAATCGTTGCTGATGAAGGAGGATTGCTTCATTCCGTCAAAAACAAGATCGGTTTCTGATGTGTGCAAAAATGCGGCTCTTTCGGGGGCGAATGAAAGCATCAGAGACGGAAAAGACCGTTCTCATATCATTTATGGTGAAGACTATGAAAAAACTCTCACAGCGGTAAGGTGCGGAGATTGCATAGAATATTCCTTTGAGCCTTCAATAGTCAGCTCGGTGCATATAGTTTTTGACAGTGATCTTAACAGGATTACCCTTCCGGGGGGTGATTGCGAGCGCACTCACTCAACAAGAGCAAACCGCTATCTTTCCGACCCTCAGATATATATGCCGAGAACTCTCTGCAGAGAATTTTCACTTGTGGGTGTTCTTGATGGAAGGGAAGAGGAACTCTTGCATATTGAAAACAACAGAAAAAGAGCTTATCATATACCGATGAATAAAAAATTTGACCGACTTGTTCTGAAGCCCCTTACATCATGGGGTACGGATGAGAAAATCACAGTAATTTCCTTTGATTTTGATTGATTTGGGAGAATATTATGAATTTTATAACCGAAAATTTGAAAACACCCATTGCGGGAGAATATGATGTTATCGTTGTAGGTGCAGGCCCCGCAGGTATCGGTGCTGCGCTTGCGAGCGCAAGAGAGGGAATGCGCACTCTCCTCATCGAAAGAACTGCTTGTCTTGGCGGAATGTGGGGGAACGGCTTTATGAACCCTATGTTTGAGGGGAACAACAAAAAGAGCGGCATAGTTTTTGAGCTTGTGGAGGAGCTGAAGAAGCGTGATGCTTGGGGAGGCTTTTGGGGTAAAAGCTTCAATTTTGAATATCTGAAATGTATCCTTGAGGAAAAGCTCACAGAGGCAGGTGTGGAGATTCTTTATTGCACAGATTTTTCAAGAGCTGTATGCGAGGGCAATACTGTTAAGGGGGTCATCGCAGAAAACAGCGAGGGAAGAGCTGCATATATGGCAAGTACTGTTTTTGACTGTACGGGAGACGGTCATGTTGCAGCCGATGCGGGCTGTGCTTTTGAAATTGGTGTTGAGGGCGATTATAAAAAATGTCAAGCAATGACTCTCATGTTTATCGTTGGAAATATTCCCGAAAAATATCGGGATGGGCTTATGATTTATGAGAAGCTTGATGCGGTCTATAAAAAAGCGGGGAAGGAGATCCCATTTAAGGTGCCTTATCTCATTCCCGCACCCAATGCGCATTTCGGCAATATACAGTTTACCCATATGTATGGTTATGATCCGCTTTCGGAAAAGGAAAAGACGGCTGCAACCATCGAGGGCAGACGCCAGATGCTTGAAGCCTTTGAGCTTCTGAAAAAATATGATGAGGAATTTTCATCCCTTGAGCTTATCGCATCAGCACCCGTGCTGGGAGTTCGTGAGTCGAGGAGAATCATCGGAGAATATACGGTGGATGAAAATGACCTTATACTCGGAAGTAAATTCGATGATGCGGTTGCCTGTGCCAGCTTTGGTGTTGATATCCATACCTCTGAAGGAAAGGGACAGGTTTGCCATCCTGTAAAGCCATATCAGATACCTATGAGAGCGCTTATTCCACGGGGCTATGATGGAATTATCGTTGCGGGCAGATGCATTTCGGGTACCCATGAGGCAATGGCTTCGTATAGAGTTACCGCAAATTGTACCGAAATGGCGGAAAACGCTGCCATCGTCAATGCATATGCTTTTAAAAATAAGATGCCAATAAGAGAAGTGGATGTAAAACAGGTTCTTTGCGGCAAATTTGCGTAAAAGTTGATCGGTAAACAGTAATTTATCGGTGAGTGAAAACGAAATTTGTAGGGGCGATCATTGATCGCCCGAAAAAACAAACGGCGTAAAATAACGATATTTTGAGCTATTTATGAGACGGGCGATCAATGATCGCCCCTACGGATTACGGCTTCGACTGTTCGCTAAATTACTGTTTGAATTAAAAAAATCGCATCAAAAAAGGGACTCGCTGAGTCCCTTTTTTTATTCAACAGGCTTGCTCATTTTAATGACGACAGCCTGTGACTCCATTTGCTTATATCTTAGCTCAAAGGTTTCCATGTCAATTATGACAGGCTGATTTTTCAGCGGATCGGTAATGGTGACTGTGCCGTTTTCAAAATCATATCCCGAAATCACCACGCAATGGAGCGGATATTTCCACCAAAGTGTCTTGTCTTCCACTATCCAAGGTCTTTTAAGATAAGGCTCTGCAAAGTCCATCGTTATCCAAACAATGGCTGGATGCCCCATTGAAAGCTGATAATAAAGCTCGGAAACATCATATCCCGTATAGTCATATGCTCTGTAATAGCTTTCCATGTCATAGAGATATTTGTTGGCTGTTTTGACGATAACAGGGGCGTAGCATCCCCAGCTTTTTCCTTCTTCTCTGGGATTCCCGAGGTTTTTTTCATAATAATCTGTCTTTCCAACCTCACCCTGCTCAAGATAATTGTCTGCAAGATATGTATGGGTAATGTCAAATCCCAGATGACGGAGAACTATGGCAAGTGAGGTCACCTCACACCCCTCCGGAAGCTCGGGACGCTGCAAAATGTTCTCTATCTCATAGCTTACATTGCTTTTAAGAGAGGCATATTTTTCGCCAATCGGTATTTTTCCCTTGAAATCAAAACCGTCATAGCTTCTGCCTTCTATCTTGCCCTTGAAATCCCATTTGACCGAAACATCGACAAATTTGCTTTCGCCGCCCTTCAAAGGCACTTTCACCTCTGCCGGGCATAGCCATTCACGGGTAAGTCTTAATGATGGATACTGATAGAATGGCGACATAAAATAAAATTCTTCACCGTTGACTGTCAGAACTCCCGGAAAATAGTTGGAATTTATTGCCTTATGCTCGATGGCAACATCAAGCGCAAGGGTAACAAAATCTTCTCCCTCGTTTCTTGCGGCATCCCATTCAACAATTATGTTAAGAGAAGTTCCCGTTGCTGAACGAAGAGTACCTTCAAGGCTGAATGCGGTGCTTTTTCCGAAAGTGTTGACGGCTTCTTCAAGATCCTCCTCGTAAAGCGCAGGATCTGTTGTGAAATCATATAAAGGCTCGGTTTCGGGAGGCTCGGTTTCTGTAACTGTTTCAATTTCTGTCATGGGTGCAGTAGTTTCGGGAGGGGCAATGCTTTCTGTATCAGATGAAACAGTGTTGCTTTCGCATGAGATAAACAACGCTAAACATACAAGAAGAATAAATACAATGCCGTATTTCCTCAATTCTTCGCCCTCCTTTACCGATTTTTCGACAAAATTCCTAATCATTCTACCATACAATGAGAGAAATGTCAACCGAAATATTTGCATTTCTTGAAAGTCGATGGCTTTTTTTGCGTATAATTTGATGGGTGATGAAAATGAAATATGAAAGAATTGAAAAAAGAGCAACGGGACTTGCGGCGATTTTTATCTGCATTTCTTTCGGAGTGCTTGCGCTGTTTTTGTTTTTTAAATACGGTTTTTCGATACTTCTTCCGTTTTTTATCGGATGGGCGGTGGCGATGGCGATTTTGCCCATTTCGAAAAAACTTTCGGGAGGTGAAGGGAAGCGTCAGAGGGTAATTTCTGTCATGCTTTTTATTGCCCTCGTCCTTTTGGCCGTGCTGCTGATAATTCTAATATTCAACCGTCTTATGAGCGAAGCACAGCGACTTCTTGGGAGGCTTTCAAAGGACTCGGAGGAGCTTTATTCTCTCATCGGAAACGCTCTTGATTTTGCTCAAAGTATAACAGAGCATATCCCATTTTTTGATGGTCTTGGCTGGGGCGAGGATGCCTATTTTTTGCGTGAAAAAATTGATGTTTTTGTTGGAAAAATGATAGGTGACACTGCGGAAAATCTCGGGGCAAAATTACCTGTTTGGCTTGGAAATCTGGCAGGAGCCATTCCGTCATTTATGCTTTTTATAATCGTCACTTTAATATCGGGCTTTTATTTTTCGGTGGATCTTGGGAAGATCCATTCGTCCATGAAGGGAATATTGCCAAGTTCAGCGGTGGAAAAGATTGCGGCGTTCAAACGGGGGATCACAGGTACGGCACTGAAATATCTGCGAGCATATTTTCTGCTTCTTCTGATGACATTCGGAGAGCTTTTTATAGGCTTCAGTATTTTGGGGATAGAATATGCGCTTTTGCTTGCGGCACTTATTGCGCTTATTGACATCCTGCCTGTTTTCGGAGTTGGTGGGATAGTTATTCCATGGGCGGTGATAGTGCTGATATCGGGAAATTATTCTCTTGGTATCGGTCTGCTTATCCTTTATGCCTGCGTAACGGTTATAAGACAGCTTGCCGAGCCGAAGATCGTTGGAGGAAGCCTCGGGATGCATCCTCTGCTTACTCTTTTTTCAATATATGCCGGCTTTAAACTTTTCGGTTTTTTCGGAATGATAGTAGGACCTATCTCTGCGGTGATAATCAAAAGTGCTTTTTTTTCACAAAAAACACATGAATAAAAAACAAGGCGACGCCTTGTTTTTTTGTATTGTGTTAAAATATTTTCATAAAAATATGTACTTATATAATTATATTCAAGGAATAATCGAAGAAAAAAACAAAAAAAGGTTGTAATTTTTTGTGTAATGTGTTACAATATTAAATGGCTAATTGTAATATAGAGTTGTGTGAGATGATGAACTCTGCAAATTTTTAGAAAGGTGAAAATAAAATGAACAATGCTCTTGTGGTTGGCGGTAATAGCGGACTAGGGCTTTCAATTGCAAAGAATTTGTTGGGAAAGTGTGATCATGTGTACATTGTTGGTAAAGATGAACCGAATACAGATGACATTTCTGCCTGCTATTTTGATGCTTTTAAGGAAAAGACTACTTTTTTTAAGCTTAATCTGATCAAAGAGGACTTTTCAGTTTTTGATGAAATAACCGATATTAACACACTTGTTATAACTGCCGGATTTGGAAGAATAGCACTTTTTGAAGATCTTACCGAGGCAGAGGTTGCGAATCTTCTTAAGGTGAATTGTGACGCTGCAATACGGATAATTAAAAAGTATTACTCACAAATAAAGAATGTCGAGCCTTTTTATACAGCAGTCATTGGTTCTATAGCTGGTCATGTTGCATCTCCGTTTTTTAGTGTGTATGGTGCTGCAAAGGCAGCGCTGTGTCATTTCGTGGAAAACATAAATGCTGAACTTATGTCTTCTGATTTTGAAAACAGAATTCTTGATGTTTCTCCGGGTTCTTTGAATGGAACTGCATTCAACGGTGAGGCAAACAATTTGGATTTGATTGATGATGTTTCTTGTGAAATCATAAATCAAATGTACGGTAGAAAGACTTTGTACATTCCCAAATATAAAGAAATTTATGAAAATGTTATAAAGCGTTACACAGATGACCCAATCAAATTCAGTGCGGAGAGTTATAGATACAAGATGGAAAGCGGAAGGGTTTCAAGTAAGCCTCAAACCGTAATTGGATATCTTTCCGGAACTTTCGATTTGTTCCATATTGGGCATCTTAATTTGCTGAGGCGTGCAAAAGAACAATGCGATTATTTGATTGTTGGTGTTCATGCAAGCGGAAGCTGGAAGGGTAAACAAACATTCATCCCATTCGAAGAGAGATGTGAGATCATCAAAAGTGTTAGATATGTTGATGAGGTTATAGAATCACCGGTTGAGGATAGTGATGCTTGGGATATGCTGCACTATGACAAACTTTTCGTTGGCTCGGATTATAAGGGGTCAGAAAGGTTTGAACGATATGAAAAGTACCTTGAAGGAAGGGCAAAAATAGTGTATTTTTCTTATACTACCGGGACGAGCAGTACTCAACTCAGAGATGCTTTGAGTAAGAAATGAGAAGGTGAATAGCATATGAAACAAAGACTAGTGTATATTTTGAAACACAATATGCTCGTGCAAAAGTTATACAAATGGTGTATGAGTTTGGTTTTTCGTTTTCTTGGACTGTTTGTTTCAACGGATGAAAATTTGGTTCTGTTTTCTTCATTTATGGGAAGCAAATTCAATGACAGTCCCAAGGCAATTTATGACATGATGAGAGCAGACGCTAAATACGGAAAATATAATTGCGTTTGGGCTTTCGAGCATCCGGAAAATTTTCCTGAACTAAAAACTGTCAAAATTGATACATTGAAGTATTTTATGACTGCGCTGAAGGCAAAATATTGGATAACCAATACAAATATTGAGCGTGGTTTGTCATTCAAGAAGAAAAATACAGTGTATCTCAATACATGGCATGGAATTGCACTAAAAAAGATCGGTAACGATTGCCCCGGAAGAAACGATTATAATTTCGATACCCTTAATTATTTGTGCGTTTCCGGTGAACATGATGAACAAGTGTTCCGCACAGCGTTCCGTGCAAGAGAGAAAAGCTATCTCAAATGCGGTATGCCCAGAAATGATGAACTGTGGAATGTTAAGCCGGGTGAAAAGGAAGCTTTGAGGGAAAAGCTTGGCATTGATAGGGATAAAATTGTGATTCTTTATGCACCGACATGGCGAGACAGTGTTGACGGAGGAAAGTCATATGCTATAAAGCCACCGATTGATTTTTCAAAGTGGAAAGAGAAGCTCGGGGAAGATTATGTGATTTTGTTCAGAGCTCATCATATTACCACAAAGGTGCTTGATGTGCAGTTTGATGATTTTATAAGGGATGCTTCGAATTATCCAAATGTAAATGAACTTATGATAGCATCTGATATGCTTATCACCGATTATTCCGCAATAGCATTTGACTATTCGATTCTCTGCAGACCGATTTTGTGCTATGCTTACGATTATGATACATACCTTTCGGACCGAGGAACATATTTTGATATCGACGAAAAGTATCCCAATAAGAGTTGCCGTGAAGAGGATGAATTGCTGGATACCATTATAGGACTTGATTTTGATGAACAGTCAGAAAAAACAAGAGAGTTCCGGGATTATTTCTTGCAATATCATGATAACGCAACGGAAAATTGTTTGAAATCATTGTTTGGTGAAAAATAAACTTTTGAAAAGGGATTTAGTATGAAAGTGTTATTTATGCTCGGAGGAAGCTTTGACCGAAGAACGCCGTCTGAGCATCTTTTATCAGCCATGGTAGAGGCACTGTACAGACACGGTCATACCGTACATATCATACAGAAAAATACAGGTGGACCGTTGCCGTCTCTTCCTGCCGTACTTGAAAAATTGGGCGTTACAACAACAGCGGTTGCTTGTAAAGCACCCGGGAAACAGAATTTTATAGCAAGATACCTTACAGATCTCGATTATGTGAGAAAATGCAGAAAATACATAAGCAAGAGGGACGGATACGGAGCAGCATTTGTTCAGTCAACCAATGTTGCGGGTGCTGCGGTCGGTCTTGTCAGAAAAAAACTCGGTAATATCCCGATAACATTCAATGTTCAGGATATTTTTCCTTATAATGCGGTTTTCAGCGGAAATCTTTCAAAGAGTGGAATCCCATTTAAAATTCTTTCTGCTCTTCAAAGATCGGGGTATAAAAAAGCAGATAATATAATTACTATCTCCGAGGATATGAAGGAGCTTCTTATCTCGGACGGAGTGGATGGCGAGAAGATCAGCGTCATTTATAACTGGAGCTACCGTGACGAGCCTTATGATATTTCAGAGCTTGACATGACGGAAACCAAAAAGATGTTCCCCGATGATAGATTCAATGTTGTTTATGCGGGAAACATTGGTATTATGCAGAATGTTGATCTGCTGATAGATGCAGCGGCACTTATGAGGGATGAGGATGAGGTTTTGTTCCACATCATAGGCGACGGTGCATATAGAAAAAAGCTTGAGGGAAAAGCGGATGAGCTGGGACTTACGAATGTTAAGTTTTGGAATATGCTCGGAAGCGATCTTGCTCCTTCAATATATGCAAACGCATCTGTGAATGTTATTCCGCTTGTGAAGGATGTTTATAAAACAGCACTTCCCAGTAAAACTGCAACCTGCTTTGCCTCTGGAAGCCCCATAATACTCTGTGTCGGTGCTGAATCAAAATTTGCACGGATGGCAGAGAACGAAAGCGGCTGTTATGTTGTTGAGAGCGACGATGCCGTGGGATTGAAAAATTCAATTTTGTCGATAAGACAAGGGCATGATACCAAAAAATACGGTGAATTTTTCGCCGCATACATGGGTAAAACCCAAAACAGCGAAAAATATGCGGAGATGATTATAAAAAACAAAATATAGATTAAGGATTCACAAAAAATGAAAATTTTAGTGGTTGATGTTGCCGGTGAGGGCGGTGGTGCTCTTTCTGTATTAAACAGATATATCGAGCGATTCAAAATGGATCGTGAAAACGAATATATAGTTTGTGTGGGCAATTTGAATTTTGAGGATTGTGAAAATGTCAAATTTGTCAAATTTCCGTGGGTCAAAAAATCTTACTTGAATCGTTTTTATTTTGATTATGTATACATAAAGCGACTTGTGAAAAAGTACAGACCCGATAAGATTTTTTCACTTTTGAATAAGGGTGTTAATGTCAAAAATATTACACAATCGGTATGCTTTCATAATGCACTTTTTATCTGTGAAAAGAGGTTTTCTCTAAAAGAATCCCGTTTGATGTGGTTATATCAGAATGTGATTTCTTTTTTCACCAAAAGAAGCTTGAAAAAGGTTGATGAAGTGTTTGTTCAAGCAGAATGGGTTAAAAATTGTTTAGTGAAAAGCTGGAATATAGATCCTTCCAGAATATTTATTGAGCCTCCTCAGGTCGATGAGATTTTCAAAAGGCAGATAGAGACATCAGAATACAAGGACATTAAGAATTTATTTTTCCCTGCAGGACCTTATCCTTATAAGAATCATATCACATTGCTTACTGCTTGCATTGACTTGTGGAATAAAGGTCTGGATTTCACATTGTCTTTTACAGGAAGCTTGGATAATCTTAGCGAGGATTGTCAGAATTTGATAAAGGGTGGAGAATACCCAATAACTTTTTTGGGAAGATTGTCTCCCGAAGGAATGAGAAAAGAATATGAGCGTTCGATTTTGGTGTTCCCATCTTACATAGAAACTGTGGGTTTGCCATTGGCGGAGGCTCGAAATATGGGTATAGCGATTCTGGCAGCAGATTGTGAATATGCACATGATGTTGTTGGTGATTACGACAATGTTACCTATTTTTCACCCTTTGATGTTGCCGCTTTGAAGGATGCTATTGCTGAATTTTTAGAGGTAAAGTAATATATTAGAAATGGAGTTTTATAAAAATATGCATTTGATTTTTTTGGGTCTGTTATATAGTGATTCGTTTCTTGAACAAGTTGTAAAAGGAAAACTTGCCAGATTACAAATGGCACCGCATACGTTTCAAACTAACCTGTTAAATGGTTTTTCGGAATTTGAAGATATTTCTGCTTCTGTTATAAACATTCCTCCCATGGGTAGTTTCCCCAAGAATAGTAAGAAGCTTTTTTTGAGGACCGAGAATTGGAACGATGGAAAAAATGTTCAGGTTGGATATTTAAATTTGCCATTTATAAAACAGTGCATTATGAGAGATCAAATAAAAAAACAGCTGAAAAAACAAATCAAAAATTGTGGTGAAAACACATCCATTATTATGTATTCACTTTTTGAACCGTTTTTAGATGTCATTTCTTGGACCAAGAAGAAATATCCATTTATTTCAGCATATCTTATTCAAACCGATCCTGTTCCAGGGCGTGAGGATATGGATTGTTACATGACTTCATATGCAAGAATCAAAGGAAATCGATTGGTAAAAAAAGCAAAATGCATAGATGGATTTATTACTTTAACCAAATATCTGACGAAGCCTCTTGAGGTTGGGGAACGCCCCTTTTGTATCGTGGAATGTGTATGTAATTTCTCACAGGATGCAGATGCGCGTATAGAAAATGAAAAGAATATTTGCCTTTATACAGGCTCACTTGCAAAAGAATTTGGAATGTATGAGCTGGCAGAGGCTTTTAAAAAATTGGAAAATGCTGAGCTTTGGGTATGTGGAAGTGGAGAGCTGGCAGACTATTTTAAAGAAACCGAAAAGAATTACAAAAATATAAAGTTTTTTGGATTTGTTCCTCAAGAACAGCTTGCGGAAATACGTCAAAAGGCGAATTTCCTTATAAATCCACGCAGACCCAGCGGAACATATACAAAGCATTCATTTCCATCAAAAACTGCGGAATATATGGCATCGGGTAAGCCGGTGATCATGTATAAGCTTGAGGGTATTCCGGATGAATACGATCAATATCTGAATTATATGAAATCCGAAACACCCGAAGAAATCGCGGAAGAGTTAAGCAGAATTTTTGCATTGGATTATGACCAATTATGTGAAAAGTCTGATGCGGGAAGAGCTTTTATCAGAGAAAATGCTTCACCTTTGCATCAAGCAAAAAAAATATACGAGCTTATGACAAGAGGAGAGAAACAGTGAAAATTTTACAGATCAATACTGTTGATGCTTACGGAAGCACGGGTAAGATCGCAAGAGGTATATATGATGAGTGCAAAGCCGGAGATATAGAATGTAAAATTGCACACCGTTATAATGAACTTAAGACTATTCCGAGCGATTCTGTTGCAATCAGTACATATTTTGATTGCCATGTTCATAACCGTCTTGCACGTATCACGCATCTGACAGGTTGCTTTTCGCGTATCAAAACTGTAAAATTTCTCAGATGGGTAAAAAGATATTCTCCGGATATTATTCATTTGCACAATTTACATGGGAATTTCATAAATGTTCCTATGCTGTTCAGGTATATAAAGAAAAGCAAAACCCCACTTATTTGGACACTTCACGACTGTTGGTCATTTACAGGCGGATGCCCTCATTTTACTATGGTAGGATGCGATGGGTGGAAAAAAGGATGTGGAAGTTGTACTCAGATTAGGCATCCGGATGTTACCCGCTTTTTGTGGAGACAAAAAAAGAAATGGTTTTGTGGGGTGGAAAATGCAACTATTGTAACCCCTTCTGAATGGCTTGCAAATGAAGTTAGAGAATCATTTTTAAAGGATTATCCGATAAAGGTGATTGGTAATGGAATCGACCTTGATGTTTTTTCTCCCCAAACAAGTGATTTCAGAGAAAAATATAATTGCATGGATAAAAAGATAATTTTGGGTGTGGCTTTCGATTGGGGAGAGAGAAAGGGACTTGATATTTTTATTGAGCTTGCAGGGCGGTTGGACGAAGCATATCAAATTGTTCTTGTTGGAACCAATGAAAAGATTGATGATGTTTTGCCGAATAACATTATCAGCATACACCGCACAAAAGATCAGCAAGAGCTTGCCGAAATATATTCTGCAGCGGATTTGTTTCTTAATCCCACAAGGGAAGATACTTATCCCACTGTCAATATGGAAGCACTTGCTTGCGGAACGCCTGTTTTGACATTCAGAACAGGAGGAAGTCCCGAGATAATCGATGAAAATTGCGGAACGGTTGTTGAAGTTGATGATATTGATGCGGTGGAGCGTGAGATAATACGTATCTGCGAAGAAAAGCCTTTTTCAAGAGAAGCTTGCTTAAACCGTTCAAGAATCTTTGATAAGAAAATGAAATTCAAGGAATATGTGGAGCTATACTTGAATAAGACAAAGGGCTGATATACAAAACCTAAGGAGGAAGTCGAAAATGCAGAAGAGAATAAGCATCAGGTGGATAGACATAATAATGTTTTTTGCCTTTTTGGCGGCAATGAATGCATTTGACAAGTATTATTATTTTACATATGCAATGTTTGGGCTGCTTTGTTTGAAAAAAAGCCGAAAAATTACAGTTGATATATTACCTCTCGCCATGCTGCTGTTGCTTGCATTTTCGTGGTTGTTTTTTGCCCCCGGAGCCGCTTATTCGATACTTGGTATAATTAAAACCTTAACTTATTTTTTGTGTTACCTTATTGGACTGTCATTGATAGATGATGATATTGATTATTACAGAAACAAAACTCCTTATAAAGTGTTTTATATGCTTATTGCGGTAATAGCTTTGGGATTGTTAGCTCACTATTTGCTGAACTGGATGAGTAATGCTTCATCATATGATGGTCGAAATACCGTGGACATATGGACGGGTGAAGCAAGAGCTGCAACAGGTCAGGCAGCACTTGCTTGTATACCAATTGGTTTGGCTATAGCACTTCTTTTTACAAAGAACAACAAATGGATAAAGTTTTTATCGGTTGCAACGCTTATTATTATATTGGGCTATAATCTGATACTGGCGGGACGTACTATTATAGTAATGGTTCTTGTTGTTATGATAGCAGCATTTATTTTCAGTGCGTCAAAAGGAAAGAAAGAAGCCGTTCGGTTGCTTTTGGTGGTTCTATTGATATCCGGTGCTTTAATACTGATTTATCAAGCAAACGTTTTAGGTGTAAAATCAACTGTTGAAAATTCTCAGCTTTATGAGCGTTTTTTTGAAACAGACAGTGCAATGTCAGTGACCGAAGATGACAGAATGGACAAAAAGCTTTATTATCTCGCAAATTTTGACAAAGCGATCTGGGGAGGAAATAAACTGCGTGATGACAGAGCTTTTGCACACGATATACTGCTTGATACTTATGACGAGGGCGGAATTTTTGCGCTTATCGCAATGGTAGTTTTCCTGATCAATTCTGTTGTCCACTTAGTCAAGTGTGTTAAAGACAAATCGCTTTCTTTTTTGTTTCGTCAAATTGTGCTTTGCGTTTATATAGCTGTTTATATGGAGTTTATGGTCGAGCCTATCTTGCAGGGAGTGCAGTGGCTTTTTGCCTCTTTCTGCATGATAGACGGTTATGTGAGTCGAATCTTGATGTATAACGATAATTTAATAAACAAGGAGACAGTGAGATGAAAATTGCATTCGTGTCAAATTTTTATAACCACCATCAAAAACCGCTTGCGGATGCTTTGTATTCGATGATTGGTGATGACTATTATTTTATAGAAACAGCACGAATCAGCGAAGAACGCTTGAAGTTGGGTTGGGGTGGAGATGAAAGACCGCCGTATATACTGCAAAGCTATCTTGATGAGGCTTCAAGGGATAAATGTCAACAGATCATTGACAATGCAGATGTTGTAATTATTGGCAGTGCACCTTATTCTATGGTTAAAGCACGCCTTGAAAAAGGACTTCTCACTTTTATGTACATGGAGCGTTTATATAAGAAAGGCGTTCCTTATCATAAACTTCCCGTGCATTTTTTGCGAGCTCTTAAGAATTACATAAGATTTAAGAATTTTTATGTTCTTTGCGCCAGCGCATATACCCCCGTGGATTTTTCTAAAATGTTAGCTTTTATTGGGAAAACATACAAGTGGGGTTATTTCCCTGCTGTGAAAGAATATGAAAATATAGATGACCTAGTAGATGAAAAGAAGGAAAATTCAATTTTGTGGGTTGCCAGATTTATTGATTGGAAGCATCCCGAATTTGCTCTGGGACTTGCATGGCGTTTGAAAAATGCAGGGTATGACTTCAAAATTGATATGATAGGAAACGGCCCTCTTGAGAAAAATATCAAGGATATGATAGAAGAAAAAGGACTTTCCGATTGTGTTCAGATGCTCGGCTCAATGAAGCCTGAGCAGGTTCGTGAACATATGGAAAAAAGCGAGATATTCATCTTCACTTCGGATAGAAATGAGGGCTGGGGAGCAGTTCTCAATGAGTCAATGAACTCTGCTTGCGCCGTTGTTGCAAACAGTGCTATAGGTTCCGTTCCGTTCCTTATAAAAGACGGTGAAAATGGATATATGTATAAAGATGGCGATATTGATGATCTTTTCGAAAAGCTGAAGAAGCTTCTTGATAATGCCGATGAGCGCAAGCGCATTGCAAAAAATGCATATAAGACTATGGCAGATGAATGGAATGCCGAAAATGCAGCAAAGAAATTTGTTGCTCTCTGCGAAAAAATGCTTGCCGGTGAATACAAGCCTTTCCCATATGAGAGCGGTGTTTGCAGCAGGGCGGAAATACTCAAAGATAATTGGTATCAATAAGTAGATTATTTTTGCGTGTTGATCATTGAAAGGATTTATTATATGGACTTATTAAGGGGAAAAATTTTTAAAAATGCTTCTTGGATCATTGTTAGCAAACTGTTTCAATCTGTTTTTAGCCTTACTATAGGACTTTTGTCAGCGAGATATCTTGGTCCTTCAAATTATGGATTGATCAATTATGCTTCGTCAATTGTTACATTTGTTTTTCCAATAGCTCAGCTCGGTTTAAACAACACATTGGTCCATGAGCTCTCTCAAGATAGTGAAAATGAAGGTAAGATTCTTGGAACATCTATAATAATGAGCGTTGTATCTGCGCTTTTTTGTATGTTTGGTGTTACAGCATTTGCTGCGGTTTCAAATAATGGGGATAGAGAGTGTGTACTGATCGTTTCTCTTTACAGTATAGGTATTTTATTTCAATCGCTGGATCTTATACGGTATTGGTTTCAAACAAAGTTGCTCTCGAAATATTCATCTGTTGTATCGTTAGTTGCTTATACGGTTGTATCACTTTATAAATTGTTTCTTTTGATCACCAAAAGGAGTATTTTTTATTTTGCAGTTTCTAATTCAATTGATTATTTCTTGATTGCGTTGCTTTTAATAATATTATACAAAAAGCTTGATGGTCAAAGCTTTTCTTTTGATTTTTCATTGGGGAAGCGTGTGATTTCCAAGAGCAAACATTATATTATCCCGGGACTGATGGTTGCAATTTTTGCTCAAACAGATAAAATTATGCTGAAAAGTATGATTGGAGAAGCAGAAATTGGATATTATTCTGCTGCAACTGCTATTGCATCTATTTCATCTTTTGTATTTACTGCAATTATTGACTCCTTTCGACCGGTGATTTTTTCTGATCTGAACAATGAGGCGTCTTTTCGATTAAATCTAAGGCGCTTGTATTGTATAATAATTTGGCTATCACTTTTGCAAAGCGTTTTTATGACAATTTTTTCCGATTTGTTTGTATATATTTTGTATGGTTCGGAGTATGCTGCTTCCTCTAATATATTGCGTATAGTTGTTTGGCTTACAACATTTTCTTATTTTGGGGCGGTGCGAAATATTTGGATTCTTGCGAAAAATAAACAGAAATATCTTTGGATAATCAACGCTTTGGGTGCTTGTATGAATGTTGTTTTAAACTTAATTATGATACCGTTTTTCGGAGCAATAGGAGCAGCAATAGCATCAGTGTTTACTCAAATGTTCACCAATTTTATTCTTGGATTTATTTTAACTCCTATTAGAGAAAACAATTCAATTGTGATAGAATCGTTAAATCCGAAGTTGATTTTAGATTTAATCAAAAAGGATAAATAGAAGGAGACCGCTATGACGGAAGAGTGGAGAATATATTATACAGAAAAGGAACTTGCCGAAATACAGAGAATTGAGCTCGAATTATTAGATGTACTGTCAGAAGTGTGCAAAAAATTGGATATAAAATTTTTTCTGTATGGCGGTTCGTTGCTTGGTGCTGTGAAATATGGTGGATTTGTTCCTTGGGATGATGATTTTGACATTGCAATGATGAGAAATGACTATGAAAAACTTATAAAGGAAGCTCCGGCGTTGATTCCCGAAGGATATGAATTGCAAGAACCAAGATTGAATAAAAGAACACCTTATCCTTATACTAAACTCAGGAAGACAGATACGGTTATGGTTGAATATAAGTGCCGCAATATAAAGATCAACCACGGTGTATATTTTGACATATACCCTATAGATAATTTGCCTGATGATGATAATGAATTGTTGCAAAATCAGCAAAAGCTCCAGAAATTGGTGCTGATTTTGCAACAAAGACAAACTGCATCCTTAAGTGCCCCTATCAATGGGAAACGCGACATTATCAGACAAATATATTATTTCGTTAAATTTCTTTTGGCGCGTTTGTTTCCTCATGCATCTTTGGTCAATAAGATGAATTCTATTATGACTAAATATAACAAAATTAATAGTAAGCGACAGGGAAATTATTTTTTTCCCGAACCGGTGAATTATTTTGATGGTATTTACCCACCAATAGAGGTGGATTTTGAAGGTAGAAAAATGTTAATTCCGCAGGGTTACAAAATTAATTTGAAAAATAGGTATGGTGATATTGCACAAGATCCTCCTGAAGGAAAAAAAGTTGGACATAAACCTTATATTTTAAAATTGAATTTAGAGGAAGAATAATGCTTATAACGTTAGAACAGATGAGAAAGCTTCATGCGATCCAGCTTGAAATGTTCAAAGAACTGAAGCGCGTGATGGAAGAATTAAATATTCGTTACTATTTTGTACACGGTTCCTTATTGAGTGCTGTTACGACACATCAATTTATAGAAGAAGATGATGATATTGATATTGCCATTTTTCGAGATGACTATGAACGTTTGATGGAGAAGGGAAACGATATAGTATCCTCAAAGTATTTTATTCAATGCTCTAAGAACGATGATTTTCCATTAAGCTTTGCTAAATTCCGTAACAATGAAACCGAATTTAATCAACCCGTTCTTTCAGAGTGTAATTGTAATAAAGGTATCTATATTGATATTTTCCCAATTGATTTCGTTCCTGAAAAAGAAAGTCGTTTGTTAAAAATAAAGAGGTATTTATTGAAAACTAGAATAAATGCCCACCTACATACACAACGGAGTTTTAAGCATCGGTGTTTGATTGCATTTTCAAAGCTTATTTATCCCTCTTATCGAACCGCAATAAACAAGAGAGAGTCAATGTATTCTTCATGCAATTCGGGTAAATATGTAACTATTTTCGGTGGAAAGGGATCAGAGCAAAGACTTCTTAATTGTTGGTTTGGAGCCGGTGTTTCTTTTGATTTTTGCGGTATAGAAGTCAACTGTCCGAACGATTACAATTCATATTTGACTAGAATATATGGAAGCAATTATATTGAAAAAAATCCTGCCGAGGATCGCATTTTTGCTAATAAGATGATAGAAGTAAGTGCATCTTATATAGATTTTGGTAATGGTGATTGTATTGGGTATAAGTCTAACGATTGAGTTAATACTATTAAAGTATGTATTTTCGAAAAAATAAAGTGTGGAGATAAAAACATGAAAATACTTATAACAGGTGCTGCGGGGTTTGTTGGAAAAAATCTTGTGGCGGCACTGAAAAACATCAGAGACGGCAAGGACAGGACAAGGTCTGCGCTCTGCATTGATGAAATTTTTGAATACGATATTGATTCACCCGCATCGCTTCTTGACGAGGCTTGTGAGGCGGCAGATTTCGTTTTCAATCTTGCGGGGGTCAATCGTCCCCAAAATCCCGAGGAGTTTATGCAGGGCAATTTCGGCTTTGCGTCCACTCTTCTTGAGACGCTCAAAAAGCACGGCAACAAATGCCCTGTTATGACATCATCCTCAATTCAGGCTACCTGCATCGGACGCTATGACAGCGATTACGGCAGAAGCAAGAAAGCCGGCGAGGAGCTTATTTTCGCATATGGCGAGGAGACAGGCGCAAAGGTGCTTGTTTACCGTTTCCCGAACCTTTTCGGAAAGTGGTGCAGACCTAATTACAACAGTGCTGTTGCTACCTTCTGCAACAATATTGCAAATGATCTGCCGATTACGGTAAATGACCCGACGGTAGAACTTGAGCTGCTTTATATTGACGATCTTGTTGCCGAAATGCTTGACGCACTTGAGGGCAGGGAACACAGATGCACCTTTGATGGCATAAATACCGTTCTTTGCGACGGTGGAAAATACTGTGCTGCGCCCATTACCCACAAGGTAACTCTTGGCGAGATAGTTGAGCTTCTTGAAGCCTTTAAGGAGCAGACGAGCACACTTGTTATGCCCGAGATTCCTTATAATTCCTTTGCAAAGAAGCTTTACAGCACATATCTTTCATATTTGCCAAAGGAAAAGGCGTCATTTGCACTTAAGATGAATGTTGATGACAGAGGAAGCTTTACCGAGCTGCTTAAAACTGAAAAATGCGGACAGTTCAGCGTGAACATTTCAAAGCCGGGCATCACAAAAGGGCAGCATTGGCATAATACCAAGTGGGAATTTTTCATTGTTGTCAGCGGACACGGTCTTATTCAGCAGAGAAGGATCGGCTCTGATGAGGTGCTGAATTTCGAGGTCTCGGGTGACAAGATCGAGGCTGTACATATGCTCCCCGGTTATACTCACAACATAATAAATCTTTCGGATAGTGAAAATCTTGTAACGGTGATGTGGGCAAATGAGCAGTTTGATCCCTCTCATCCCGATACATTTTTTGAGGTTGTAGAATAACCTGCTTTCTTAAAAAAAGTAGGCAAAGAAATTTTCAAAAAGGAAGTTGCTATAAATATGAACATAAAATTAGACTACAGCGATATAAAATTCAAGGACAACGGAAAGCTGAAGCTTCTCATTATTGTCGGAACACGCCCCGAGATCATCCGTCTTGCGGCTGTTATAAATAAATGCAGAAAGTATTTCGACTGCATTCTGGCGCATACAGGTCAGAACTATGATTATAACCTCAACGGAGTATTTTTCAAGGATCTGAAACTTGCCGATCCCGAGGTTTATATGGATGCGGTGGGCGATGATCTTGGCGCAACTGTCGGCAATATTATCAACTGCTCATATAAGCTGATGAACGAGATAAAGCCTGATGCACTTCTCATTCTCGGCGACACAAACTCTTGCCTTTCCGCAATTTCTGCAAAGAGACTGCATATCCCGATATTCCATATGGAGGCGGGCAACCGTTGCAAGGATGAGTGCCTTCCCGAGGAGACAAACCGCCGCATAGTTGACATTATTTCGGATGTGAATCTTGCGTATTCCGAGCACGCCCGCAGATATCTGCACGAATGCGGACTTCCCAAGGAAAGAACATATGTCACAGGCTCTCCCATGGCAGAGGTTCTTCATGAAAATCTTGCTGAGATCGAGGCGAGCGATGTTCTTGATCGACTTGGACTTGAAGCGGGCAAATATATCCTCCTTTCTGCTCACAGAGAAGAGAATATCGACACCGAAAAGAATTTTGTCAGCCTTTTCACTGCCATTAACAAGCTTGCAGAGAAATATGATATGCCCATTCTCTATTCTTGCCACCCACGTTCAAGAAAGCGTCTTGAAACTTCAGGATTTAAGCTTGACGAGCGTGTTCGCATGAATCAGCCTCTCGGCTTCCATGATTATAACAAGCTTCAGATGAATGCGTATGCTGTGGTTTCAGACAGTGGAACACTTCCCGAGGAATCCAGCTTCTTTACAAGCGTTGGCCATCCTTTCCCGGCGGTCTGCATAAGAACCTCAACCGAGCGTCCCGAGGCTCTTGACAAGGCTTGCTTTGTTCTTGCTGGAATAGATGAGGCGAGCCTGCTTCAGGCAGTTGATACAGCTATAGAAATGAATGATAACGGAGATCACGGAATCCCTGTTCCCACATATGTTGAGGAAAATGTTTCAACAAAGGTGGTAAAGATCATTCAGTCCTATACAGGCGTTGTAAATAAAATGGTATGGAGAAAATTTTAATATAAAAACTTAAGGCTGACGGTTGTTTCCGTCAGCCTTTTGCATCATTTTTCTGTGTTCAAAACCTTATAGAGCAATCCGTAAAGCAGAGAAGCTTCGCTTGGTTCAAGTCCAACACAACCTGCAACCTTTGAGGGGATGTCCACAGCACTTTCTTTGAGTTTCTCACCGCTGTCCGTAATAAAAACACTTCCATTTTACATTTCCGTTGCTCTTATAGTCTTTATCGGTTTTTTTCACAACACCCGAAAGCATCAAAGCCATAGGCGATTTACCGAAGCCTTCAAACTTTGTGTTATCTGTCAGCCACTTGTAAAGTGCAATTGCATTCTCTCCGGCTGAAAATTCCTCATAAAGTGCCTGAAGCTCTTCATACTGCGGAGTAAATCCGCATCCCGTTGCGGTGTTGACAATAAGTAACACCTTGCCTTTGTACTCGGAAAGAGAAATCTCGCTTTCGTCTTGTTTTTTTACTTTGAAATCGTATGCGTTCATATCGCGCCTTCTATAAAGATAGCTCGATTTAATTGAGTTCAATCGATTATATCGCATATTTTTATTTCTGTCAAGAGCATTTTGCTCTGTTCATATCATTTGACACAAAATTTTGCCTTTGATATAATGAAAAATCACCGCCAAAGCATTGACGGTGATTTTTCAGATATTTACTTGAAAGACGGGCGTGAGCTTCACCGGTTGCAAAAGTGTTGGGCCCGGGGTTTGACATGGAGAAATACATCTTTGCTGCCTTGGTCGTACCAAAATCACGGTTTGATCCCGTCTCCTGAACCTTGTTGAAGGCATCGCGGAACATCTGATTGTGTGCTTCCTCGCGGTTGAGAAGAAAATCTATGGTGTCTCTTACTTTTTTGTCCTCGATCTGACGGTAGAGATATTCGTAAACCACTTCGGCTCTTTTGAATGTTTTAAGAAGTGATTATGAGCAAACGGTGCCGTCTCACGGGGAGACAGCACCGTTTTTGAAATATTATTTATCTCTATTCACAATGATTTTACTTATCTTTTCATCCAGCTCCGTGGGATATTCCGGGTCAGAATCCTTGATCATATTTTCAATCTCCTTGTCGCACAGCGGTGCTTCGGAGATGACCTCGCCGTTGGTTGTTTTCATCAGTCTGTTTTTTCTAAAGAAAAATACGGGCATTCCCAGCGCAAGTGTCAGTGCAGCAACAAGGACGATATAGAATATTTTGTTGCTTTTTTCGGGAGTGCTTTCAATGTCGGTATAATAAATATGCACATTGCCGCTCTCTATCATTTCTTTCACAGGACCAAGATCAATGGGCGCTATCAGATCTTCGGTGATAATACCTTCACCATAATCGAAAGCAACAGCATCCCCATATTTTTCTTGCATTTCAAGCTTTACAGCCTCGGATGCTTCGTCATCCATATGGTCCTCCAGCAAAGTAAGCTTCACAACATTTTCGATCTCGTAAACTCCGCCGCAGCTGAAAGCAAGACCTTTTTTGATATATCCGTCAAGCTCATCCATAATTCCCACAAGATAATTTCTTGAATATTTCTGTGTGGTAAAGGTAACGCTCGAATCATTTTCTATGAGAGCAAGAATCTCTGCCTTGCCGTTCTCGCCTTTCTCACCATCAATAATGCCGATCGTCAGATGGCTCATGTCACCGTAGGTTGACCACACACCCGTGACATATTCGGGATAACCCTCTGTTGTCCATTTTTCATAAAGCTCTCCGATCATCTCATATTCGGCAGCAAATGCCGATACGAGCATCATAGAGCAGAGCAGTAAAGAAAAAACCAAAAATAAAATTTTTTTCATGAAAATAATAACCTCCTCATAGCATTCGGCGCAGCTTGTTAAGTGCGCTCTTATATTTCCTGTAAGCGGATGTCAGGGAAATGCCCAGTGCCTTTCCGATCTCACGAAACCCGAGACCGCCGTCGATATGTAAGCTTACAATTTCTCTTTCTGAAAGCGAAAGGGAAGAGAGGGCTTTTTCGATATCAATTCCGCTGTTTATTCTCTCGGTATCGTCAAAGGATAAGGTGACCTCATCTATATCCGAGCACTGCTTTTTCCTCAGAGCATCAATTGCCAGATTGCGCGCCATTCTGAATATCCATGCTCTCGGGTTTCTGACAGAAGCATCGGGCGGTGAAGTATAGAGCTTAAGGAAAAGCTCCTGAGTTATGTCCTCCGCTATCTCCCGAACAAAAGTGATGCGGTATGCAATGGTAAAAACAGGCTTTTTCAGCTCGTTATATATTTCCGAGAAAGCTTCATTGTTTCCTTCTCTGAAAGAGCAAAAAAGCACTCCAAGCTCTTTTTCGTTCATCGCTCTCACCTCCTCATATGCTATGACGGATTAAAATGGGATTTTTTTCGCAGAAATCAAAAAATATTTTTGTTGAATTTTGATGGCAGGCAACCGATATATTCACGGAAGGTTCTCGTGAAGAATGACATATTTGAAAAACCGCATTTCAGAGCCGCCTCCGAGACCGATAAGCCCTCCGAGATAAGCTCGGAGGCTTTTTTGCACCGATAACCGTTTATATATTCCACTATGGTCTGGTTTGTTATCTTTTTGAACTCTCTTGAAAGAGTATATTTGTCCATGAAGACATTTTTGGCAATTTCATCAAGCGATAATTTTCTTTCATAGTTGGCTCTGATAAATTTGATGGTTTCCTTTACCGCAGAAAAGCTCTTTCTTTCATTTGGAGTCTTATTTTCCGAGACTGTATGCTCACGCCTCAGCTCAATGAGCATTCGGAGCGCAATATCATTCAGCAAAGCAAGGCGAAGCGGATTTTCTTTTTCCGAATAGATATTGCAAAGTTCACGGAAAAGAGAGAGTAGAGCATCGCTTTTGATCTTTTCGGCAAATTTAAGCTTTAAAGGGTCGATATCAACTTTTCTGCAAAAATCCATATCAAAGATGACACAGGAATATGTTATCGAATTTTCCGAATTTGTATGATGGATTATATTTGAGTTTACTGAAATGATATCATTTTTGAAAAAACGAACATTTTTCTCCCCAAGCATAACATAACCTTCGCCGTCGGTACAGAGCTGAAGTTCAAGATTGTCATGCCAATTTGCCTCGGGACTATAAGTTGTGGGCGTAACCTTTCTGTCGATCACGATCTTAAAGGGAAGCCTTTCGGAAAGGCTTGAATATTCTTCATGGCGGGTTCCGAGCATTTTATCATACCTCCCAATATTGTGTTATTATTTGCCAATATATGATATTGACGAATGGGTTTTATACCATTATAATACAATTGCAGCAAAAAATCAAGATGTTTGAAAAGAGAAATGAAATGAAGATAATAATTGCACAGATTTTTGGCATAGGTGCCATGATATCGCTTTTTTCGATCTATCAGCAAAAAAGCAGAAAAAAGCTTATCATATGTAAGCTTTGTGCAGATATCTGCTGGGTCTTTCACTATATGCTCCTTGGTGCTCCCGGGGGAATGATCCCGAACTTTATCGGAATATTCAGAGAGCTTGTTTTCGTCAACAGAGAAAGCAAAAAATGGGCAGATATGCCCATCTGGCCCATCCTTTTTATCCTTATAAATTGGGGAGTTGGAATAACCACCTTCAAAGCCCCCATCAATATTCTGCCAATTGCGGCATCAACATTTGTAACGATTTCGCTATGGCTTAAAAAGCCTCGCCTCACAAAGCTGATCTCGGCACCTGTTTCCATGACATTTTTAATTTACGATATCTTTGTCGGATCATATGTGGGCATTATCAACGAAAGTATTTCAATTATATCAATAATAATTTCATTTATAAGGGAGAAAAAGAAAAATGAGTAACTTTTTTTCAGAGGATTTCGGAACAAAAAAACAGCATACGGTAATTGAAAACAAGCCTGTTGCTGAAAGTTCAGCGATCCTTTCTTCGGATGTCTCCGCTGAGATCAAAGCAAAGGGGGATGCCTTTGCGGACGAGATCAGAGACACATTTATCACAAATCTGGAAAAAGAAAGCGACCGTATGGCGCATGTTTCAACATTTATGGTCATCGACGGCGTAGTTTATTCATCCTACTATGCAAACACGGAAACGCAGTATGAGGACCCCACAAAGCAAACCGCAAGGCTTACATATTTCCCGCTTGACAATGTTGAAAATAAGACACATCTTGATATGCAGACCGTTGGAGACACCTGCCTTGGCCGTGAGGTTGAGCTTGTTTATGACACAGTCCTTATGAGGAAAGATGAGGATACTCTCGTGATCCTCTGGACAGCAAAGGTTGCAGGCAATTATTACCGTCTTTTCAGAACCTTCAAGATATCCACAAAGGAGCTTGGCGAGGCGCAGGTCAATCGCTTCAAAGTTGGCGAGATCACAAACGATTTCAGCACAACAGGCATCCAGGATGCTCTTGCGGAAAACGGTCTTTCTTATAAGCCTATGTATAGTGATATCGGAATCATGCAGAAGATATCAACAAGAGTTGAGGACGGAAAAACATGGTATTATTCGGGCGCATACAGCGGCGATTTTACCTGCATAATCAAAACTCTTGATTTTGAAACATGGGAATATGTCTCCGAGCCTGATTTTGCAAATGAATCCCAGTGGGAGAACGCTACATATGTTATAGGGGATAAGGTGTTCTATTTTGTGAGACAGCATGTTGAGTCAAAATACGGATATCTCACAGTCTATGATCTTATAAACAAGAAATGGGAAAAGCCTGTTCTTATCGAGGACTGTCAGTCAAGAGGAGATTTCATTGTTTACGAAGGAGATCTTTACCTTATCCATGCGCCCATTGACCGTGAGCATCTTGGAATAGTTAAGGTTGACACAAAGGATATTTCAAGGAGCGAGATCGTTCTTCAGGCTAAGATGCATACAAGCTGCTTCTATCCTTTCATGCAGTATTTTGAGGACGGAGAGCTTGGACTTTCATATACAGTAAACCGCGAGCATGTTAAGCTGGCGCGCTTCACACTCAAAAAGTATCTTTAAAAGCAAAGGGAACTATCTAAGATAGTTCCCTTTGCTTTTAAACAGTAATTTAGCGAACAGTCGAAGCCGTAATCCGTAGGGGCGATCATTGATCGCCCGTCTCATAAACAGCTCAAAATATCGTTATTTTACGCCGTTTGTTTTTTCGGGCGATCAATGATCGCCCCTACAAATTTC
>JAFXAN010000075.1 GCA_017517035.1 Clostridia bacterium | reverse complement strand
TGAAATCATCCTTTAGCGTTTCCAGATCCTTCACTTCGTTCAGGATGACTTGTGAGGAGATTGATGATAAGTTTTCTACATAGAATTCTCATAAATTCCATGTAGAAACACAGATAAACAACAATAAAAATTCCCTTTTTCAAAGTTTTGATCGACCTTTTTTAAAAGGTCGCGCGAGCCGACGGCGGCGGCGGTCGCCTCCGCAGAGGCGAAACTCCCTCAACGACAAATTACTGTTGAAAAAAGAGGCTGGGATACAGCCTCTTTTGAGTATCATTATCTCTTCGGCAAAAAGCCTTCAAAAATATAGCTTTTGAAATCCTTTTTCGAAGCATCGACCTCTGCTTGATTTTTAAATGTCCAGCCAACGGGGAATGCACCAAGCATAGTGCAAATTCTTCTTCCTATCGCATTCTTTGTTTCGTTTTCATATGAAACAAAATCGGGTCTGGCAAAAAAGTTGAAAAGAAGCATTCCGAGAAGTCTCATATGAAGCTTATCGCCCTTAAATGCGGCCGAAAGCTGACCCCTGAGCACATCTTTTCTGTTCTTTTTATACCAAGAAAGCACAAAAGGATAAAATGACTGAACGAAATACTTCCCCTTATAATCCGCAAGGACTTTCTCTGCCGCTATGCAAAGCGGTGCGGCACTTCCGCTTTTTACCTTAAATTCTATAAGAAGCGGAACTTTTCCGTCGATTGTGTCAAGGCACTCTCGGAGAGTCGGTATCCTCTCCTCGGTTTTTCCAAGCTTCAATTCCTTAAGCTCGGAAAGGGTCATATCCTCGGGGCTGCCCGATACGGAGCACATCCTCATAAGATCGTCATCGTGAAAAACAATAACCTCTCCGTCACGGGTGAGATGAATGTCATTTTCAATGGCAAAGCCCCCATCCACCGCCATCTTGAAAGCAGAGAGTGAATTTTCGGGAATGCCTGCCTCTATATCGTGAAGTCCTCTGTGGGCAATATAAAGACCATCAAGTATCTTTCTGTCGCTATGACATCGAAGGGCAGGAAAAACCATGAAAAGATAAAGTCCCGCAAGCACCAAAAGGCAAATTACTACTATTATGATCCACATCATATCAGTCAACATCCGCAAAGCTCTCAACAAGAGATGCCTTCTTCTGCGGCTTTGTATCTCCGTGCTTTACAAAGAGCATTGTTACAAAGGAAAGTGCCGAGAAAAGCACAGCATATGGGAAAAGAACCGAATATCCTATGCCCAGCTTGTCGATAAGGAAGCCCGAAAGAAGCGGAGTTGTTATCTGTGCCGCCATCGAGAAGGTATAATAAAATCCCGTGTATTTGCCAACATCACTTCCCGTGCTCATCTCAACCACCATCGGGAAAGAATTGACATTTATCGCCGCCCAACCGATTCCAACAAGACCGAAGATCGCATACATGAAAGGTGTTTGTTCCTTTATGAAGATCGCAATAAAATAGCAGACCGTCATAAGAGTTATTCCGAGAAGGATAGTCTTTTTTCTGCCAAGCGCACCCGAAATAAACCCGAGAGGCACAAAGGAAGCAATTGCGGCAACCGTTGCCACAAGAAGATAACTTGAAGATGCACCAAGATCCACCTGCCAGATCTGAACGCAATATCTCGAAAATGCAGTTGTCACCGCATTATAAGCCATGAACCACAAAAATACGGATGCGAGTATCAAAACGAGGCTGCGGAAAACATCCTTCGGCATCTTTTTGCCCTTATCTGCATTCTCCGTCTCCTCCTCATCTTTGACATGAGGAAGCTTATTTTCCTTAACGGTAAAGACCATAATAAGCACCGTTACAAGCATGAATGCCGCAATCACGAGAAATACGGGAAGAAATGACTGTCCCTCTGAATATACAGATTCTCCATCTGCATTTTTCTCGCTTTTCAGCATAAACATCATAACTACAGTTGCAAAAATTCCGCCGAGGTAGCCAACAAGATTTATAATTGCATTCGCCTTACTGCGGAGCGGCTTTTCGGTCACATCGGGCATATAAGCAACTGCGGGAGTGCGGTAGATCGCCATTGTCACGAGGAGCGCAAAAAGAGTAAAGAAGAAGCCCCAGAAGGAACGGCTCTGCTCGAAAAGTGCAAGAATAACCATAAGAGCAACTGCCGCAAGAGTTCCGAAAAGAATATATGGAGTTCTTTTTCCAAGTCTTGTGCTTGTCCTGTCCGAGATAGCTCCGAAAAGCGGAAGCATAAAGATGGCGAGAATATTATCAATTGACATTATGGCATTTGCGGAAAATGTTCCAAGTCCGAAAACATTTTCCAGAATATAAGGGATGACCTGGTCATAAAACTGCCAGAAAGCGAGTATCGACATAAAGGCAAGTCCGATAAGGATCGTTCTTTTGTAATTAAGCTTCATTTTTTTCAACCTCTTTTTTCTTTTGTCTCTTTTCAAATCCGTGAACCCAATCCGAGCAATGATAATATATGAAATATATGATCGAGCTGATCGTCCATGTAATGGGATATGCGGGATATATGTATTTTATATCGTCAAAAAAGTGAACCACAAGAGCTATATAGATTATTCTGATCACACACCAAACACTCAGCATCACCGTCATCGGTACAAACACTCTTCCCGCTCCCCTGCAAACCGCTGCGACCGCATGAGAATAGGCAAGAAGAAAGTAGAAAAGAGTTACCGTGTGCGCCTGCAAAACTCCAAGCTCGATCACTCCGGGATTGTTATCAAACAAGCCTATCATCTGCGGAGCGAAAATATAACATATCACTCCCACGATCTCAGCCATGATAACAGAAATCAGTATTCCGAATCTTGCGCCTTTTTTTGCTCTTTCATATTCCTTTGCGCCAAGATTCTGACTGATAAATGTTGATATCGCCATCGTAAAGCTCATAATGGGCATAAAAGCAAAGCCTTCGATTTTTGCATGAGTTCCATATGCCGCAGTTGCCAGCTTTCCGAAAGAATTTATCTGCGACTGAACGATAACATTTGCAAATGCGATAACAGAATTCTGCACACCTGCGGGAAGTCCGTATTTTACTGTCTCAAGAAGCATATCACCGTGAAAACGCACCTTTTTAAGCTCCACAGTGAAAACATTTCCTTTTTTCATCAGATATATCATGCAGAGTATGACACTCGCCATCTGAGAAATGACGGTTGCAAGTGCGGCAGACCACACTCCCCATTTGAATGCTCCCACAAAGAGAAGGTCAAGAAGTACATTGAGAACCGAAGAAAAGATCAGATAATAAAGCGGTCTTTTACTGTCGCCTACCGCATTGAGAATACCACGGCAGTTGTTATACAGAACAAGTGCCAGCGAGCCGAGAAAATAATATCTGAAATACTCGATAGCTCCCGGAAGCACTTCTGCATCGGTCTGCATCCACACAAGAATGGTTGGGGTGAACCAAACTCCGACGACCGTTAATAAAAGTCCGCTAAAGAGGCTGAAAGCGATATTTGTATGCACAGCTCTTGAAACCTTTTCGCTGTCCCCGGCTCCGAAATATCTGGAAATTACCGTTCCCGATCCCATGGAAAGACCAGTGAAAAAGCTGACAAGAAGGAAAATCAGCGTACCGGACGAGCTTACGGCTGCAAGAGCATCCGTGCCAAGAAATTTTCCGACAATAAGCGAATCTGCCGTATTATAAAGTTGCTGAAAAGCCTGACTTAAAAGCAGAGGGAGCGCAAACTTCGTCATCACCGAATAGGGACTTCCCTTTGTCATATCGGTGGTGGCACTTCCCTGCCTTTTTAATGAAATAGATGCCATTTTTACCTCTCAAAAAAGTTACTTCTATAATTATACCCGTTTTTTTATAAAAGGTCAATGGAAATTATTAAAAAAGCGCACTTATTCATATGCTTCTTTGATTTGCCAGGGCTCAGAACCCATGCGTGCGCCTTAATTTGAAAAAATTTTTGGGGTTCCTTCGCACGCATATTCGAACCGGTTTATTCGGTCGATAAAATGAAAAGCACTCCACTTGGCGTGCTTCCTTGATTCGCCGGGGCTCAGAACCCATGCGTGCGCCATATTTGAGGAAACTCTTTATTCTCTTTCGCACGCAATAACAAAATCCTTGCGGATTTTGTGGGGTTCGAACCGGTTTATTCGGTCGATAAAATGAAAAGCACGCCTCTTGGCGTGCTTCCTTGATTTGCCGGGGCTCAGAATCCATGCGTGCGCATTAATTTGAAGAAATTTTTTGTTTTACTTCGCACGCAATAACAAAATCCTTGCGGATTTTGTGGGGTTCGAACCGGTTTATTCGGTCGATAAAATGAAAAGCACGCCACTTGGCGTGCTTTTCATTTTATGGAGCGGATTACGGGGCTCGAACCCGCCACCTCGACCTTGGCAAGGTCGCGCTCTACCAAATGAGCTAAATCCGCAAATTGTATTATTTTAACTTCACCATCGTGTGATAAATAAAAGCTTTTCAATGACCTCATCCGGTATTAAAAGCTTTTTGGATTACCTTTTTCAAACAAGCAACTTTCACTTCACCATTGCGTGATAAACAATCGGCTCAAAATAATACCATACGGTATTGAAAGTTCTTTTGCTTACTTTTCTTTCAAGAAAAGTAAGTGGCGACCCGAAGGGGACTCGAACCCCTGACCTCTAGCGTGACAGGCTAGCGTTCTAACCAACTGAACTACCGGGCCGAATATGGTGGGAACAATAGGGCTCGAACCTATGACCCTCTGCTTGTAAGGCAGATGCTCTCCCAACTGAGCTATGCTCCCATTTTTTTCGGACAACGGAGATATTATATCATATCATTTTGTTTTTGTCAATAGTTTTTTTGAATTTTTTCGGATTTTTCAAAATTATTAAAGCGAAGATAATATAAACAAACAGTAATTTATCGCACGAAATACAAAAAGAGGCAGAGACAATTATTTTTAGAGATCGTCTCTGCCTATTTAATATATTATCTTTTGAGTTGTTTTATTTTACGCTTTCAAGAGCTTCTCCGATGTGATCAAAATAGCTTTCAGCACCGACTGCGTCATAGAATCCGGACTTCTTCATCACCGCAAGAGGCTGTTTTTCCACATGGGCAAGAAGGAGCTTTATGTTATTCTTTTCGCATTTTTCGTAAAGTGCTTCAAGAGCATTCATTGCAGTTGAGTCAAGAGAATTTACTGCTCCCATGCGAAGAACAAGGCATTTCACATCCTCATCATCAAGGACTATACGGGAAATTTTATCTGCAACTCCGAAAAACATCGGGCCGCTTATATCATAAACTACAACTCCGACGGGAATGGGGGGCAGATTCTCTCTGTTTTCCCATTTTTTCACCGAGCTTTCATCGCTCATTCTCTTAAGGAAGAGGATCGCTGCAAGAAGAAGTCCAACCTCAATGGCAACAACCAGGTCAAAGACAACTGTAAGAACAAATGTAACCACCATAACGAGGGTGTCGCTAAGCGGTGCTGTCTTTACGGTTCTAACAAACTTGCGCCATTCGCTCATATTATATGCTACCATAAAGAGGATCGCCGCAATGGTGGGCATGGGAATAAGTCCTGCAAGAGGCATAAGGAACAGAAGAACAAGAAGAAGTACAACTGAATGAACCATGCCGGCAACAGGGGTTCTTCCTCCGTTTTTTGCGTTTGCCGCAGTTCTTGCAATAGCACCCGTTGCGGGAATACCGCCAAAGAACACGGAGGCTATATTTGCCGCTCCCTGTGCCACAAGCTCGGCATTTGAATTATGCTTTGAATTTACCATTCCGTCTGCAACAACGCAGGAAAGAAGTGACTCTATGGCTGCAAGAATTGCGATGGTGAATGCGCTTGGGATCACAGCCTTTATCTTTTCGGGACTGAAATCGAAGCTCCCAAAATCAACGCTCGGAAGTCCGCGGGGGATTGTATAAAGCTCACCGATGGTGAAAACTCCCTCATCAAGTCCCGGTATGAATTTCACCATAAGCGCACCGACGATAACGGCAATGAGAGATGGGGGAATGCGTTTTTCAAATTTAGGATAAACAATGAGAATGGCAAGGCAAACAACTCCAACAAGCAAAGCCTGCCAAGAGAATGTACCGATAGCATCGAAATTCGCCTCGAGCTTTTCGATAGCTTCAATGGGCTTTACGCCCTCTGCATATGTAAGTCCGAGAAAATCCTTTATCTGACCGATAAGGATCGTGACCGCAATACCCGATGTGAAGCCTGTTGTGATGGTGAAGGGAATAAATTTTATGAGGCTTCCGAATTTGAAGATTCCCATAAGGATCAGCAGAATACCTGCAATGACCGTTGCAATAAAAAGACCGTCAAGACCGTTTGTGGCAACGATTCCCGCAACGATAGTGGCAAATGCCGCCGTGGGGCCTGCTATCTGGATCCTGCTTCCGCCGAGAAGCGCAACAACAAAGCCTGCTGCAACTGCGGTATAGATTCCCATTTCAGGTGCAACGCCCGAGGCAAGAGCCAGAGCGATGGAAAGGGGAAGGGCGATTATCGCAACGATGATACCTGCAATAAGGTCGGAAACGAACTGTTTTCCGCTGTAATTTTTAATCACGGAAAAGAATTTTGGCTTTAGATAGAAATTATTCAAAATTCACATCTCCTTATAATTCAAAATGCCTATATATTATAGCACGCAAAAATGTGATTTTCAATGATATTTTCCAATAAAAAACGCACAAAAAAAGCGTTAAAAGAGGATAAATTTCAACAAATTTTTCAAACTTCAGGTTTTTTGAATTTGCTCAGCTCTTCATCAATCTCACGGCGAACCTGACAGACCTCCTCATAGAAGATTCGGGCAGGAACTCTTTCGGCTCCGTGTCCCAGGACTATCATCTGCTCAAGATTGTCCGAGGTCGCAACCCTCACTCTGTATTTTTTCGCCATTTCAAGGGTAACTCGCTCGATATAGGCATCGGCTGTTTCAGCCTCTTTTGTATAGACCACATGGATCCCGCCATGCTTTTCAACAGAGCCTCGACCTCCCGCAACCTTATATGCATCGAAAACAAGGATAACTCCGCAGTCACGGTATCCTTGATAATTACAGAGAATGTCGGTCAGCAGCTTTCTTGCAAGATTCAGATTGTCTTCTGCGATTTTTTTAAGCTCATCCCACGCAAAAATGATATTATATCCGTCAACAAGAAGATATTCGGGCAGATAAGCCTTTGTTTTTTGCGGCTTTTTAGCCTTGGGATTGTCATAATCACGAACCACTCTTTCAGGCGGCAAAGCTCTTTTCTTTATCGGACCGAATGTGCGCTCAAAGATGGCTTTAAGCTCCTTATCCATAATGGCGTTTTCCTCATAAGAAAGCTCACCTCTTCTTCTTATGCTTCCTCCGCCGATATTTTCATCCGAGGCGGTTTCTCCATCTTCTTTTTTGTAAAAATCCTCGATGTGCATATGTGCCTCGGCTTCGTCCCATTTCACAAGGAATCCCGCACCTGCCGCACAGAATACTGAATCTGCGCTGTTTTCCGGGTCACGCTCTGCATCATAGCCTATTTCCGCTATTACATTTTCAGCATCGTGACATTTCTTGTAGCCGCCGAAATTGAGAGTCAAGCGACCCTTTCCCTTTGTATATGCACTTACATCTTTCGCATAACTCCGCATCTCTTTTACCGGTGCTGAACCGCAGAGAAGCATAAAGCCATCGCTCTCTATCTCGGGGGGAGAAAAGCTTCCGTTCATAAGTCCGATGTCGGATATTGCACGGCCTATATTTTCCTCGGGAACTGTAAGCCGAAAATCGTAATAAGGTTCAAGAAGCACGCTTTTTGCCCTCATAAGTCCTTGGCGGACGGCTCTGTAGGTAGCTTGCCTGAAATCGCCGCCCTCGGTATGTTTTTTATGCGCTCTGCCTGCCATGAGCGTTATTCTCATATCTGTTATAGGCGAGCCTGTGAGCACTCCCAGGTGTTGTTTTTCACCGAGATGGGAGATTATCAGCCTTTGCCAATTTTTTTCCAGCAGATTTTCACTGCAAAGCGTATCAAAGCTGAGTCCGCTGCCTTCGCCTGTGCCTTCAAGCATCAGATGTACCTCCGCATAATGGCGAAGTGGCTCAAAATGACCGACACCAAAGACTGCGCCCTCGATCGTTTCTTTATAAACGATGTTTCCTTCATCAAAATCGACCCATATACCAAATCTGTCAAGGAGAACTCTCCCGAGCACCTCAAGCTGAACAGCTCCCATGACCTTGACATGAATTTCACCGAGCCTTTCGTTCCATGCGGATGAAAGCCCCGGATCCTCCTCCTCAAGCCGACGAATATAGGAATAAAGCTCCACCAAATTGCAATCCTTTGGAGGTATTATCCTGTATGTGAGCACCGGTTCAAGAACGGCTTCGGGAGATTCCATTTCGATGCCGATTCCCTGGCCTCCATATGTGGATTCAAGTCCGGTTACGGCGCATATCTGCCCTGCCTCGACCCTCTCGCACGGAGTGAATTTCGAGCCGGAATATATTCTTATCTGATCTACCTTCTCACTCTTGTCCTCGCCAAGCTCAAGAACCGTCTTTGCTGAAAGAGAGCCTCCCGTGATCTTCATATGAGTGAGGCGGTTTCCGCTATCATCTCTTGTTATCTTATAGACCTTTGCACCGAATTTTTTTGAATATTTTTTTGGAAGAGTATATTTTTCAAGAGCCTCAAAAAGCTCGTCAACTCCCTGGAGCTTCAAAGCCGAGCCGAAAAAGCAGGGGAAAAGGCGGCGGGAAGCAACAAGCTCTCTTATTCCGTCATCAAGCTTTTCGTCTGTCAGATTCCCTTCGATATAGTCATCAAGAAGCTCCTCCGAGAGAAGTGAGATCTCCTCCCCCATGCTCTCCCCCGAAAAATCAACGCATCCGTCACCAAAGCGATCCTTCAGCGCACGCATAGTAACCTCTCTTATGGGAGAGGGGAGGTCTGTTTTGTTTATGAAAATAAATGTAGGTATCTTATAACGAATAAGAAGCTGCCAGATGGTTGAGGCATGTGCCTGAATACCTTCGGATGCGCTTATGACAAGAATGGCATAATCAAGCACTCGCAGAGTTCTTTCTGCCTCCCCCGAAAAATCAACATGACCGGGGGTGTCAAGAAGCGTCATCTGACAGTCGGGAGAAAAATTCAGAAGTGCTTGCTTTGAAAAGATGGTTATTCCACGCTCTCGCTCAAGTGAAAAGGTGTCAAGAAAGGCATCCTTATGGTCAACTCTGCCCACTTTGCGTATCGTGCCGCATTTGAAAAGCAAAGCTTCGGAAAGTGTTGTTTTTCCCGCATCAACATGGGCAAGAATGCCGAGCGTCAGTCTTTTCATCTTATTTTCCCCCTTTCATCCCAAATACGATATCTATTTTATCATAAAAAGCGCAATATTTCAATATGAAATATTGACAAAATGCTAAAAGCGGTGTATAATTTCCGTAAATGGTGTTATTTTTTAAGGAGAGAGAAATGGATATTAAGGATTTTTATATAAGAGAGGGCGAAAAGCCACTTGACAGACTTGCTTTGGACGGCGGCTTCTGCGGAATCTTCAGAACGATCGGCTGCATTGGCGATAGCCTTTCATCCGGAGAGTTTGAGGGTATTCTCGAGGACGGAAAGAAGCTTTATTATGATGCCTATGATTATTCCTGGGGACAGGTGCTGGGCAGAATGTCAGGCTCGAAGGTCTATAATTTTTCCCATGGAGGAATGAGCGCAAAGCAGTTTTATGAGGAGTCAGCGCCGAAATTTGATTGGTTTGATCCCGAAAAGGCTTGTCAGGCTTATATTTTTGCTCTCGGTGTTAATGATATGTCGCAGGTCAATGCGGGTCAGATAGAGTTCGGAGAGCTTTCGGATATTTGTGAAAATGAGGATGATTGCCCCAAAACCGTTATCGGTTACTATACAAGAATAATTCACAAATACAAGAAAATTTCTCCCCATGCAAAGTTTTTCCTTATGAATATGCCCAGATGTGCAGGTTATGACAAGCCGAGACTGCCATATGTTGATAAGCTCACCGAGGCTCTTTACAAAATGGCGGAGATATTTGAAAATATATATGTTCTTGATATCCGCAAGTACGGCCCTGAATATGATTCCGATTTTAACAGAATGTTTTACCTTTTGGGACATCTTAATCCTATGGGATATATTTTTACTGCAAAAATGGTGGCGTCTTATATAGATTATATCATCAGAGCAAATCCGGAGGACTTCAAGCAAATCGGTTTTGTTTGCTCAAAGCATGAAAAAAGCATACTTGGGGATTGACAAAATCGAAAAAAAGAGGTAAAATAATAAGGTATTTTTTATCAGAGGTGGTTTAAATGTCAAAGCTTTATATCCCGGACGGGTATTCTTCACATCTTACAGTAAGACAGACCGAGCTTGCCATCAAAAAGGTCAAGGACTTTTTTGAGCGAGATCTTGCAATTGGTCTCAATCTGACCCGTGTTTCAGCTCCCCTTTTTGTGGAGTCCACAAGCGGTCTTAACGATACTCTCAGCGGTGTTGAACGCCCCGTTGACTTTTCGGTGTTTTCCGGGGAAAGATTTGAAATTGTTCAGTCTCTTGCAAAATGGAAGAGAATGGCACTGAAGCAGTATGATTTCAAGGTCGGTGAGGGACTTTATACCGATATGAACGCCATTCGTCGTGATGAAGAAACAGACAACATCCATTCGATCTTTGTTGATCAGTGGGACTGGGAAAAGATCATCACAAAGGAGCAGAGAACTCTCGAAACTCTGAAAAAAGCGGTCACCAATATCTATGCTGCTATCCGACATACCGAAAATTATATCGTTGACGATTATAACTTCATCGAAAGCTTTCTTCCCGAGGATATAACCTTCATCACAACCCAGGAGCTTGAGGATAAATATCCGTCGCTTACGCCAAAGGAGAGGGAATATGCCGCATCGAAAGAATACGGTGCGATCTTCCTTATGCAGATTGGCGGAAAGCTTCGCTCGGGCAATATTCATGACGGCAGAGCACCCGACTATGACGATTGGTCGCTTAACGGAGACCTTATCGTATATTATCCCGTTCTCGATATCGCTCTTGAGCTTTCCTCAATGGGTATCAGAGTTGACGAGGAAGCCCTCAGAAAACAGCTTAAGGAGCGTGGATGCGAGGAGAGAGAGTCACTTCCTTTCCATAGCGCACTGCTTGCGGGTGAGCTTCCTTACACCATCGGCGGCGGTATTGGGCAGTCGAGAATCTGTATGTTTTTCCTTCGCAAAGCACATATCGGAGAGGTACAGTCTTCATTCTGGCCGAGAGATGTTGTGGCAGAATGCGAAAAACGAGGAATCACATTACTGTAATTTTTATATAACAAAGGTGCCATCTCAATGTGAGATGGCACCTCAGACTGTCGAAAAAGCTGTAATACCGCAAGTAGATAACAGTGAAATAAAAAAGTAAAAAAGAAGAAAAAAATAAAATTCAAAAAGAAGCACAAGGCAATCTAAAAGAAAGCCTTGTGCTTACTTGCTTTTTCCGTTCTTACACTCTGTCGTACCGAGTACGCCGACGAATGTAAGAACGAAAAACATTCCTACCTTTTTCGATGTCTGCCAGCGTGTCGAGACTTTCTCGACACGCTGAGGTGCCATCTCACATTGAGATGGCACCTTTGTTATATAATGCAAATCTGCAAGATTTTTTCTCAATCCGTTTTTGTTTTTGCGGATGTCTTAAAAGGCAGAGGTCGCTTCTCAAGCTTGCAGAGAAGGGTCACCAGCGGTATGATTATGACGGATGCTGCGAGATTCGCAATTCCGTGAATAACATCAAATGGTATTCCGGCGGCGATCCATGCAAGCATTCCTTTAAAATCAAGTCCAAACATAATAGCTTGCGCCGGAGAATAAAGTATTCCGAAGGCAAAGCCGTGAAGACCGCTGATAACGGCACAGATAATTGCTGAAAGCGAAACATGAAGTCCTCTCGGTATCAGCATTGCAAGTCCCCAAAGGATAGTCCATATATAAAGATATGGGACCCACCAGAGGCTGAAGCCTGCATATAATCCGTTCATAAAAACATATATGTAGAGCGGAATGAGCGCCTTTTTGCGGTAAACCACTGTATAAATGACCGTGAGAACACCGACAAAATGGATGTTCGGGAAAATTTCCATAAGAAAATCTCCCAAAAACATCACAGTGCCAAGCATTGAGAACACCGCAACCTCTTTTATCGACAGAAAGCGATCTCTTATCGTGTTCTTTTGCATTATTGCTTAACCCTTTGTATATTCGATGCCGAAAACATCACCATCGGCAATGGGAGTGGTATCAACACCGCTCATAAGGTATTCACCGTTCTTCAAAAATGACCAGTAAGCACCGTCCTTGTCATAATCGGCTCTTTCACCGTTTACGACTTTAACATAAAGGCCGTAAGCATCCTCATCGCCCTCGATAAGGCCTTCCTGCTCAAGTGCGCCGCGGAGAAATTCCGCATCTGTTGTGATGACGAAATCGGTAACATTGCCGTCTGAGCCTTTTATCTTGACGGTAATGGTGATCTCACCCTCTCTTGTTTCGGTGCTGTTTTTGCCATCATTTGTGTTTCCGCAGGATGCGAATGCAAAAATCATCGCCGCAACGACGGTAAGCACAAGCATAAGCGAAAACAAACTTCTAAAAATGTTTGTTTTTTTCATACTTATTTTCCTTTTCATTTTTTGGGCAGTGCCCATATTTTTAGCGATATATAAAGCCAAACCGCAGTATCTGCACCGAGAAAACGGTTCGTTTGGGGCAAGTATTCCGGCTTGGAGAGCATCAGGCTGCCTTCTCGGCTTTATGCCAATGGCTTTTCGGTCTGTTGCGGCAGACCTGCCTGAGTCTTTTTCTTCCTCACGGCGACGGGCTCGCTCGGGATTTTCACCCGATTCCATATTAAATCCTTGCGGATACCCCTACAAGATATATCGTTATAATTATAACATAGTCCCTTGAAAAAGTCAATAATTTATTTGGTTTTATCGTTTTTTGGTTTGAAAAACTGATAAAGATTACATGGGATCATGCCATTATAGAGCTTACGCTTCTTATCGGCTCTTCTTCCGTAAAGCCTTTCAAATTCCTCGGAGGATGTGAGGACATATATCTGCCAAGGATCAAAATGAGAAAAGCATTTTCCCATAGCACGGTAAAGCTCGTTTGTCTCTCTCGGGGTCATGAGACGCTCGCCATATGGTGGATTACAAACAATGCTTCCTCGTCTGTCCGGCTTTTCGATTTTTCTCGCATCCGCTTCAAAAATCTTGACGATATTTTCGACGCCCGCCCGCCTTGCGTTATCTCTTGCAAAAGTGAGCACATCAGGATCAATATCCGATGCCCATACCTCATATTTGCTGTCTGTATTTATGCGGTTTCTTGCGTCCTCTCTTGCCTTTTGCCATGAGGACTTAGGGAGAAATTTGAAATTTTCACCGTCAAAGGAGCGGAAAAGCCCCGGAGCTCTGCCCGTCATTATCATTGCTGCTTCAATTGCGATGGTGCCGGAACCGCAAAAAGGATCCCAGATGAGAACATCCTCTCTCGGTCTTGCTGTCAGCACAAGTGCCGCCGCAAGAGTTTCACGAAGTGGAGCAGCACCCGATGCGGGGCGGTATCCTCGCTTGTGGAGAGGTACACCCGATGTGTCTATCATAAGAGTTACGGTGTCCTTAAAAAGGAAAAATTCGATCTGATATTTTGTTCCGCTTTCAGGAAGCTTTTCGATTCCGTATTTTGAGCCGAGACGCTTTGCAATGGCTTTTTTCAGTATGCTCTGGCAATCGGGAACGGAAAAAAGAGTGCTTTTTATCGAATGTCCCTTAACGGGAAAAGCCGCGTCCTTTTCTATATAATCCTCCCATGGAAGCGCATTTGCTCCGTCGAAAAGTTCGGTAAAGGTTGTTGCAGCATAGCTTCCGATCTTAACAAAAACGTGCTCTGCACATCTGAGATTTATATTGGCAGAAGCGGCATCGCTTGCTTCTCCCTCAAAGGTTATTCTGCCGTCCATGGTTTCAATTCTGCGACAGCCCAGTGCATCTATCTCCTCACCGAGAAGCTTTTCAAGCCCGAAAAGGCAGGTGGCAACAAATTGCATATTTTTTCCTCACTTTTTATTTTCTTTAGATATTATACCTCCTCTTAGCTTTTTTGTCAACGAAAAGACGCTATTTTGCCGCAGCAAAGATGATCCCCGTTGCGATAACCGAATCGTTCTTTTTGAAATTGATTCTCTTTCCGATGATATCGGCGGCAGTGAAACGGTCGGTCATAAAGGTGATGCTTCCCTTACCCCGATGTGTGAATATGGGTGGGAGAGAGGCGGTGATGCTCCTATATCTGCTGTTCCTTTTTTCCTCGATCTCGATAAAGCAAGGCTCATATTCCTCGCAGAAAAATGGGATAGAGGTCAGCGCAACCCTCACAGCAGTCCCCATGGGAGTTGCAAAAAAAGATACTCTGCCTCCCTCGTTTTTCTCTTTGCAGTTTGTGATGAGCGAGCCTGCACACGGCATTCTGTCCTTTAAAAGCGCATCATATGTAACATTGCTGCCCCTCAGATTATATGGACGGTATGAAAAAATTCTGTTTTCTGTCATAAAAAAGCCCCTTTTATGAATTATTTGCCTTCGGCGTTAATATAATTATATTCATAGACCAAATAAAAAATAACAAAAAACATATTTTACATTAAAAAAACTGTTGAAATATTTACGAAAGTATGATAGAATATACTAAAGAATTTTCGGAGGTACAAAGTATGTTTATTACCGATAGCATAAAATATATTGGCGTTAATGACCATGATATAGACCTTTTTGAGGGGCAGTATGTTGTTCCCAACGGAATGTCATATAATTCTTACGCCATTATTGATGAAAAAATTGCAATTATGGATACTGTCGATGCTCGCTTCACACATCAGTGGCTTGACAATATTCAGAACACTCTCGGTGCGCGCAAGCCCGATTATCTCGTTGTTCAGCATATGGAGCCTGATCATAGCGCAAACATCTTCAATTTTGCAAAGGCTTATCCCGATGCAAAGATCGTTTCATCTGCAAAGGCTTTCACCATGATGAAGAACTTTTTCGGCACGGACTTTGCCGAAAGACAGATAGTTGTGGGAGAGGGGGACACCCTTTCGCTGGGCGGCAGAGAGCTTACATTCGTAACTGCTCCCATGGTTCATTGGCCCGAGGTCATAGTTACCTATGATAGCCTCGATAAGGTTCTTTTCTCGGCAGACGGCTTCGGAAAATTCGGAGCACTTGATGCGGACGAGGATTGGGCTTGCGAGGCAAGAAGATATTATATCGGAATCGTCGGAAAATACGGCGCACAGGTTCAGGCACTTCTGAAGAAAGCCGCAGGACTTGATATTTCGATCATCTGCCCGCTTCACGGCCCTGTGCTTAATGAAAACCTCGGCTATTATCTCGGTCTTTATAACACATGGTCAAGCTACCAGCCCGAGGAGGAGGGAATTGTAATTGCCTATACCTCGGTTTACGGCAACACCAAGAAGGCTGTTCTTCAGCTTGCGGAAAAGCTGAAGGAAAACGGCTGCCCCAAGGTTGTGGTAAATGATCTTGCAAGATGCGATATGGCAGAGGCTGTTGAAGATGCATTCAGATATAGTAAGCTCGTTCTTGCAACAACCACATATAATGCGGAGATATTCCCCTTTATGCGTGAGTTTATAAATCACCTTACAGAGCGCAATTTCAGCAACCGTACCGTTGCTCTCATCGAAAACGGAAGCTGGGCGCCTCTTGCGGCAAAGGTTATGCGCACGATGCTTGAAAAATGCAAGAATCTTATCTATACCGATACCACGGTAAGGATCGTTTCCGCTCTGAATGATGAAAGCTCTGCGCAGCTTGGCGCTCTTGCGGACGAGCTTTGCAAGGATTATATAGCTCAAAGCTCCGAGAACGCAAACAAGAACGATATGACCGCTCTTTTCAAGATCGGCTACGGTCTTTATGTTGTAACCTCAAATGACGGCAGAAAGGACAACGGACTTATCGTCAATACCGTTACACAGGTGACAAACACCCCCAACAGAATAGCGGTCACCATCAACAAGGAGAATTATTCTCACCATGTTATAAAGCAGACGGGAATGATGAATATCAACTGTCTCACAGAGGATGCGCCGTTTTCTGTTTTTGAAGCGTTTGGATTTGTCAGCGGAAGAAATGTTGATAAATTTGCAAACTGCGAGCCTCTCCGCTCTGATAACGGTCTTGTTTTCCTGCCCAGATATATCAATTCCTTTATGTCTCTTAAGGTTGAGCAGTATGTTGACCTTGATACACACGGAATGTTCATTTGTTCTGTTACGGAGGCACGAGTTATCTCGGATAGAGAAACAATGACCTATTCATACTATTTTGAAAATGTTAAGCCCAAGCCCGATACCGAGGGCAAAAAGGGCTATGTCTGCACAATTTGCGGATATGTTTATGAGGGTGATACCCTTCCCGAAGATTTTATTTGTCCTCTTTGCAAGCACGGTGCTGCTGACTTTGAGGAGATAAAATAAAAATTTTTATAACAGGAGGAAAAAACATGACATACGTATGTGACGCTTGTGGATGGGAATATGATGAGGAAAAGGGTGCGCCTGAGCATGGCATCGCTCCCGGAACTAAATTTGACGATCTTCCCACAGATTTTGCTTGCCCTATTTGCGGAGTTGGCAAGGATATGTTCAGTAAGGCATAATCCTTTTTTGATGGCTGAGCCTGTGGCTCAGCCATTGCCTTTTAAATTAAAACAGTAATTTATCGAACAGGCGAAAGCGTGTTTTTGTAGGGGACGGCGACCACGACGTCCCTCAAAAGACATGAAATAACCGTGAATTTTAAATGAAAAATGGGACGTCGTGGTCGCCGTCCCCTACAGATCTGCGTTTTTTCATCGCACCGATAAATTACTGTTTAACAAATAATAAAGAATAATTGGAGAAAAAATATGGAGCTTGTACTTATTACTGCTCTCGGAGTTGGAGGAGCCACCGTGATTGGTGCGCTCATTGGCTTTGCTTTCAAAAAAATTTCACATACATTTTCCGATATCGTGCTTTCATTCGCTGCCGGGGTCATGCTTGCTGCAGCGGTTCTGGGACTTATCATTCCATCCCTTGAATATGGAGGGGAATACGGTCTTATTTTTGCAATCACAGGAATTTTTGCAGGTGCATTTTGTCTCAATCTCGTTGATAAGCTCGTTCCGCATCTTCATAAGATGGTGGGAAGTGAGGATGAAGCGCATAACAATGCAAATCTCGGCAAGGTGCTGCTTTTTGTCTCTGCCATCGCAATACATAATCTTCCCGAGGGTATTGCCGCAGGCGTAGGATTTGGCGCGGGCGATACATCCGGGGCCCTTATAATTGCTGGAGGAATTGCACTTCAGAACATTCCCGAGGGAATGGTAATAATAGGGCCGATGCTTTCCGCAGGTGTCAAACCGGGGAAAACATTTGTCTGCGCCCTTATAACAGGTCTTGTTGAGGTGGTGGGAACGCTTATCGGCTATTTTGCTGTCAGCCTTGCTTCTGCCATTTTGCCATTTGCTCTTGCCTTTGCGGGTGGCACTATGCTTTATGTAATAAGCGACGAAATGATACCTGAAACTCATGCTCACGGTCATCAGCGAGGTGCTACCTATGCGCTTCTTGTTGGCTTTTGCCTGATGCTTGCAACCGATGTGCTTTTGGGATGATTTTTTTGAAGGACATATAAAAAATGAGGAATCAAAAGCTAAAAAGCGATCGATTCCCCATTTTTATTTTAAAAGCATTGCTGCGGTATATTCATCGGTTATGAGAGTGTCGATAAGAGAGGTGCGCAAAGCACCTTTTATCGCTTTTATCTTGTCATTTCCGAAGGCTATGGCAATTGTCTCCTTTGTATTTTTGAGATCGTCTGCCGAGGCGCAAACGGTATTTTCATAAAGCTCAATAAGCTTTCCGTTTTCACTGAAAAAATGTGTGGCAACATCTCCCGAGATCTGAGAATGCTTTTCGCTATATCCAAAGGTTTTTCCGAATATATCAAGAATTTCAGTGTTGCCTATGCCCACGATGGCAATATCTGCGCTGTTCCATCTTTCCTGCATTTTTTTATAATAGGAAAGCTTTTTTATCAGCTGACAATCCTCTTTATTTTCGGTCATATAAGGGAAATATGCGTATTTTACATTTGCTCCGATCTTATCCGCCAAGCCTCTTGCCAGCTCGTTTGATGAAAAATATGAATTTTCATTGTCGGTTGCTCCGAACAGAGGAAAAACGGTATTGCTTGATGTATTGATATCGGGCATTGTGTTTATTAGCTCTTCGATGGTTCTGCCCCATGAAATGGCGATATTCAGATTACCCTTTTCGAGTATCGGTAAAATATATTCAATTGCCGCTCTCACTGTCATAGGTCGGCGCAATGCTTCATTTTTATTGCTAACGGAGCAAACGACGCATTTTCTGATACCGAACGCTTCGCAGATCTGCCTTCCCATTTCCTCGCAGTCTTTTTTGGGATCGTGAATTCTGATCTCAACAAGGTTTTCTCTTATTGCGTCATTCAAAAGCTTTGAAACGGTCTGTCTTGACAGCTTCATTATGTCAGCAACCTCTTGCTGGGTGTATTTCTTTTCATAATAAAGTATTGCCGCCTCGGACATGAGTATTTTTTCATCGCTTTGCTTCATATGACTGCCACCTCTTTAGTATTTCCTATATTTTACCATATTTTTTAGTAAGTGTCAATATAGCATAATTATTTTTAACATTTGTACTTGACAAATGTTAAAAACAGTGTTATAATTAAGACACTTTAGGAAAAAAGGAGAGAAAAAATGTTAGTTTCAATGAAAGAGATGCTTGAAGATGCAAGAAAAAACCATTATGCGCTTCCGGCATTTGATGTGAGCAATTATGAAATGATGAAGGCAGTTCTCGAAGCTTGCGAGGAAGAGAGGTCTCCTGCGCTTCTTATGGGACTTGGTGTTGACCTTGGGGGAAAAGGGCTTGATCTTATCACTTCTATGGTGAAGGAAGCTTCAAGATTTTTCTCTGTTCCCGTTTGCTTCCATCTTGACCATGCAACCGATTTTGAATTTATAAAGGCAGCTGCCAAAGCAGGCTTCAGCTCTGTTATGTATGACGGTTCGGTTCTTCCCTTTGAGGAGAATGCAAAGAACACTGCCGAAATCGTGAAATTTGCACATTCAAAGGGTATTACGGTCGAGGCAGAGCTTGGACATGTTGGTAACGCAATGGTTGGAAACGAGGGGGACAGTGTTATGAACGAGGATCCCGAGGATACTCTTACTCTTCCCGATGAGGTTGCCAGATTCGTTGAAATTACAGATGTTGATGCCTTGGCGATTGCCATTGGAACCGCACATGGGGTATATAAAAAGACGCCTACACTTCGCATTGACCGCCTCGACGAGATAACTGCTGTATGCGACCGTCCGCTGGTGCTTCACGGTGGAAGCGGCACACCAGATGATCAGATGAAGGCTGCCATCCGGCACGGAATCACAAAGATCAATATTTATTCGGATGTTGTGGGAGCGATGAATTCTGCTCTTCTAAACAAGCTTAAATCAATTCAGAATCCTTCAACATGGCCTGCATTTGTTTTTGAAGATGCAAGAGTACAGATGAAGGAAGTTGTAAAGAGCAAGCTGAGAACATTCGGCAGCTCGGGAAGAATATAGGTGAGAGAATGAAAACAAAAGCAGTCAGACTTTATGGTGAAAATGATTTAAGGCTCGAGGAATTTGAGCTTCCGACACTGAAGGACGGAGAAATACTCATAAAGGTAATCTCGGACAGTGTATGTATGTCCACATATAAGACCGCAAAGCAGGGAGCGAAGCATCTGAGAGTTCCCGATAATGTTGCGGAAAACCCGGTTATTGTCGGTCACGAATTTTGCGCTGAGGTCGTTGAAGTTACGGACAAATGGAAGGACCGCTTCAAGGCAGGCGACAAGGTCGTAATGCCCCCTGTGCTTTCATATCTCGGCGGAATGCAGACGGTCGGCTATTCCTTTGGCGAGATCGGCGGAGCTTCCACATATTCGATAGTTTATGACCATATCATTGAAAACGGTTATCTTATAAAACTCCAAAGCGATTGCTTCTTCAAAGGCTCTCTTATCGAGCCTGCATCCTGCGTCATAAGAGGATATAAGGCAAATATTCATCTCGATAGCGAGCTTGAGCCGTTCTCAAATATCATTGAGGGTGGAAAAACGGCTATTCTTGCGGGCTGCGGTCCCATGGGACTCGTTGCCATTGACATTGCGCTTCACGGTGACAAAAAGCCGTCATTACTTGTTGTTACCGATATAAGCGAAGTGCGACTTGAGAGAGCAAGAGCGATATTTGATCCCAATGAGGCTAAAAAGGACGGAATAGAGCTGATTTTTGTCAATTCATCGAAAATGGAAGAGCTGATAGCACTGACAGGCGGAAAAGGATTTGACGATGTATTCGTATATGCGCCGATTCCTGCTCTTGTGGAGCTTGCGGATTCGATTCTCGGATTTGACGGGTGTCTCAATTTCTTTGCAGGGCCTATTGATAAAAGCTTTAGTGCAAGTTTCAATTTTTATAATGTTCACTATGCACAGCATCATGTTGCGGGAACAAGCGGAAGCACCACAGGCGATATGCTTGATATCGTGCGCCTTATAGGCGATAAGAAAATAGACCCGGCAGTTATGATCACACATATAGGCGGTCTTGATGCCGCAATTGATACAACGCTGCGCTTGCCCGAGATCGAGGGAGGAAAGAAGCTTATTTATACGCACATAAGCCTGCCCCTTACCGCAATTTCGGATTTTGAAGAGCTTGGAAAAAATGATGCAAGATTTGCCGAGCTTGCAAGGCTGGTGAAGGCAAATAACGGTCTTTGGTCTGCAGATGCGGAAGCCTATTTGCTCGATAATTTTTTATAAGATTTTTCAGAAATAAATTTTGCACAAAAAAAACAAGATCAAGTTTTTGACAAGATCTTGTTTTTTTATTTATCATTTTTTAGGCAGATAATTCTTAATGCTTTCTCTTACGAGATGGAAATCGTTTGTCATGATAGTGTCAATGCCCATTTCAAGGTGCTTTATGGCATCTTCCCCTTCATCAGCCTGACAGTAATTGCATTTTATTCCGTTTGCATGGGCTTTATCTATCATTTCCTTATCGAAGGGACGCCAGAAAACGAACTGAACCTTATCAAAGCCGTGCTCGATGGCAAGCTCAACCATTCTTCCGTTTCCGCCTGCGCTTCCGCTCTGTGAGCCTTGGCAATATGAAGCCTTTGGCAGAATTTTTCTCATTTCAAGAAGGCATTCGGTATGAGTCGTCATAAAATATATGTGCTCCTCGCAGTCATATTTTCTTATGAGCGCAGCGATCTGCTCATATCGGGGATCAATATGGTTTTTCGGGTCATCCAGAGCATCCCATATTTTAACATGGATATTCATGATGACTCTTCCTGCAAACTGCTCAAGGATCTCCTCAAAGGTGGGGAGCTTCAATCCACGGAGCTTTTCGCTGAAATGGCTTCCGAAATCAAGCTCTTTAAGAGCGGCAAGCGTGTAGTTGCCGATATACCCCGCTCCGTTTGAAACTCGCTCAAGCTTTGAATCGTGGGCGGTAACAAGCTCACCGTCCTTTGTAGCCCAGAGATCAAATTCTATCTCCTCTGCGCCGAGAGCAATAGCTGCGGCAAAGGCGGGCATGGTGTTTTCGGGCGCAATAGTGTTAAAGCCGCGGTGGGCGCAAACTCTGGGATATGGCATATTTTTATCATTTTGAACCATGCCGTTTTTCATATTGTGAACTCCTTTTGTTTCAAAAAAATGTAACCGAGCCTGTAAGCCGGGTTCTGTCGTGAGCGATCATCAATCTTCGCCGTGTGTCACCACACGGCTTCAATGCAAAAGCATTGTGCCACCTGCGGATATATGTCGGGCAAACGATCCGCTTGCGGTGTTGCTTCGGATAGGGTTTACATTGCCTCCCTTGTTACCAAGGGAGCGGTGAGCTCTTACCTCGCCTTTCCATCCTTGCCCCGAAGGGCGGTTTATTTCTGTTGCACTTTCCCTAAGGTCACCCTCGGCTGACGTTATCAGTTATCCTGCCCTGTGAAGCCCGGACTTTCCTCATGATAATACCTTTCGGCAACATATCACGCGACCGCTCAGCTCGGTTACTTTAGTATTATACTATATTTGCGTCCGAAAGTCAATAAAATATTTTTATTAAACAGGAATTTAGCGAACTGTTGAAAAGGTGAATAGACGGAGATGAGGATGAATGGGAGCCTCCACTGATTTTGCAAAGCAAAATTAGGGGAGGTGGATTTTGCCGTAAGGCAAAAGACGGAAGGGTCTT
>JAFXAN010000074.1 GCA_017517035.1 Clostridia bacterium | reverse complement strand
CTTTGCAAGCTACACCCTTCAGTCACGGCAAATAGTATCTATTTTTCTACGGCAAGTTATTTCGCCGTGCCAGCTCCCCTATTAAAACAGGGGAGCCTTATTTTACCGTTCAATTTCACTTGTATTTTAATTCAAACAGTAATTTATCGGTGAGTGAAAACGAAATTTGTGGGGCGATCATTGATCGCCCGAAAAAAACAAACGGCGTAAAATAACGATATTTTGAGCTGTTTATGAGACGGGCGATCAATGATCGCCCCTACGGATTACGGCTTCGACTGTTCACTAAATTACTGTTTATAGGCAAAAACATGGGGCAGAGCCAAGCGGCTCTGCCCTTTGTTTTATGTGGGATTATTCAGAAACTGTTGTACCGTATTTTGTTGCGATATAATTATTCAGAGCTGTATCACCGTAAATATAGCTAACTTTGTTATAGCCACTAGTATAGTTTGCGTTTGTTTTGTCTTTGATGCTTTGAACTTCCTTATCAATTGTCTCGGAATAATTCTTCGTCCAAACGGTTACGCCATCACTTGTCATCTGATCAAGTGTTCTTGTAGAGTGAAGTGTTGCACTGTCATGAAGCATGATAAGATTGAGTGTCTTTACATGCTGGAAGGTTGAGTCTCCTGTGGAGATATTTGCGCCTGTAAGATCAGCAATTCCGTCATACTTAGGATCTGTACCACCTGCAACCCAAATTCTCTGAACATTTGAAGAATTGAATGCAAGTCCCTTAAGCTCGGTGAGATTCGAAGGCAAGCAGATCTTACTAAAGGATTTTGCCAAGTAGAAGATAGCATATGTATCCATACTGCCACTATAATTCGCAAAATCAAGCTTTCCGACCTCTGCTGTGTCGCCTGCCTTGAACATCGTTGCAACAGAGCTGCCTTTGAATGCCCACTGACCGATGCTTGAAAGAGTATCGGGATAAACAATGGTCTTAATCTGACTATTGTTAAAGAAGGTATTATTGGAAATAGTTGTTATTCCGTCATCAATTACCGCATATGTGATCTTTGCCGATACGCTGCTTGTGAATACAGGGTTCGGAGCATTAACGATTTTTGTAGCACCGGGAGCAAATGAGCTGGAATACTGCGGCTGATACATAGTATTCCAAACGTTTCCGGTAGAAGCAGGAAGTGCCTTCGGATTTGATCCGGAAGTTCCCGCACGGAAGATGATCACATAGCTGTCTCCATCCTCAAAGAGAGAATATGTTGAGCCGAGATTTGTGCAGGTTGTTGTTGCTCCGGAAACAGATGCATTAGCACAAGGAACATCAAGCGCGAGGAAGCTATCACCGAAGCTCTTTGCTGTTGTGCCGTCTGCCTCAAAGTAGATAGCGTCATTTTTATAATCTGTACCTGCTGTGAGAGTAACCGCACCGCCATTTACAAGAGTATTCCAGATAACGCTGTCAGGATCGTTTGCCGCATTTACAGCACCGTCCTTATACATTGCGAGAGTTACATCATAGATGCTTGTTGCATCATATGCATCATTATCGCTGTCAGCATAGAAATAGTAGATCTTTCCTGCTGCATCCTGCCAGATGGAATATCCGAGCATGCAAACATTAGTCTGATAATTATCCGAATATCTGACAATGGTAACCGCATACTGGGTCTTATTTTCATCTGTTTCAAGAATGCTTCCAACAAAGCTTCCGTTCTTATAGATTGCCTTCTTTATTACCTTTTCATTTGCGGTTACATGGTCATTTCCGTCAAATGTAAGTGCTGTTCCGTAGGCATTCTTATTAGCCTCTGTTGCAAGAATTGTACCGTACTCAACAAGAGTAAGTCCGCTCGCCTCATTCAGTTCGATAGCAGAATTATCAAAGCTGAAGATACCGCGAAGTCCGTTATATTCCTTTGTTCTGATGGAGAAGCCCTCCATTGCAACGCCGCCAACCTTTAATGCATTGACATTTACTGCCTTTGTCTTGGTATATCCCAAATTGTCAAATGCAGCCTTAACATCATTATTGTTGCAATATACAACAAGTCCGTCACTATCGGGAAGTGATGTTGCTGTCATAAAGCCACTTGAAACGCTTTCAGCCTTAAGAGTAACGCTTGTGAGAGCCGTGCAGCCTGCAAAAGCATTTGCCTCAATGGTTGTAAGAGTTGCGGGAATTGTAATGTTCTTGAGAGCTGTACAATTCTTAAACGCATTAGACTTGATAGCTGTGACATCAGCGAAGATTACCTCTTCAAGAGCGGTACAGCCCTCAAAGCTACTTGCGCCGATGATCTTGACCTGAGGAACAGCTCCACTTCCGTCACTTGTTGCAGCTAAGCCTGTGAAATCAACGCTTGTGACAGATGAACAGTTACGGAACATTGTGGGCAATGCACCGCCGGAAAGGTTTTCAATCTGATAACCTGCAAGCTTGATCTTGCCTTCCTCAAAGTTTGCGGATTTACCGAGAGAGGTAAGCGATGTGCATCCCTCAAAGACTAATCTACCGTTAAGAAGCCATCTTGTGGTGTCAATCTTTACAGTTTCAAGCTTTGTAAGTCCTGCAAAAGGAGAAGAAACGTCCCTTGCAATAGAGAATTTATCAAAATAAGGAATAACGATATGCTTGATTTGATCCTTATATTCTGCTACCCATGTTGCAAATGCAGTTGCATCCTTTGTGAAGGAAAGCTCGCACCATGAGGAAGAAGGCTTATCGTCTGTGAATGTAAGGATGCCTGTTTCTTTATCAAGAGACCAGCTATAGCTGTTACCAACGGTCTCACTGCCTGTAGCATACTGATCGTAAACGACCTGAGTTTTTGTGTAGCCGAGAGCTTCGACATCTTCCTTAACCGCCTTGTTGGGGCAATAGATGGTAAGACCGTCCTTATCGGGGAAGGAAGCTGCAACAGCAAGACCATCTGTAAACTCGGGTGTCTCAAGCTTAATAGATGTCAGTGATGAGCCGGAAATTGCATATTCCTTGATTGAAGTCATGGAAGCAGGGATGGTAAGCTCTTCAAGAGCGTTACAACCCTGGAAGCAATATGAATGGATCGCCGTAACGCCTGTAAGATTTACTGTTTTGAGAGCAGAGCAATTCTTGAGCATATTTCCGCCAAGCTCAACAGGCTTAACAGCACTGTCATCGGAGCGGGTAATAAGACCTGTGAAATCAACATCTGTCATTGATGAGCATCCTCTGAAAAGACCTGCAGCACCGGAGCCAAGGTTTTCGATGGATATTCCGCTCAGCTTGACCTTACCCTTTTCAAAGGTACTTGAAGTACCGAATGTGGTAAGAGATGAACAACCGTCGAATACGATTGTAGAAGGATTGAGCCAACGAACAGTATCACACTTTACTGTTTTCAGATTTGTAAGTCCTGCGAAAGGTGAAGTGCCGCGAATCGCCATCTTGCTGAATGCGGGGATAACGATATGCTCGATCTCACCCTTCCAATCAACAACCCACTCTGCAAATGCAGTCTGGTCGGTCGTATTAAAGGAAAGCTCATTCCATGATGTTTTGGGATTTGTAAAGGTCAGAACACCTGTTTCTGTGTCGAGTACCCAGCTATACAGGTTACCTACGGTTTCCTCTCCCTTTGCGGTGAGATATACCTCTTTTATGGTGAACTTATAGCCTTCTGCTCTTGTATCACTTGTGCCACTCTGAACATTAGCTGTCCATTCTGCGGCAGAGGTGTTACCCTCAAGATCAAAAATTACATTTGTGCTGTCAGAGAACCACTTAACGGGAGCGAAATTCTCGCATTTTCCGAGAGTAAGTGTGATCTCTTTGCTATCTGCACAGCCTTCGAAAATATCGTCACCGGCAGAGAGAACATTATAAAGATTATATTCGCAAGCAGTAACGCTCTTGCCCTGAACAGCAATAGTTTCAAGCAGTGCATCGCCTGCAAAAATGCCCTTTGCGCCAAGATTTGTGAGAGTTGTGGGAATAAATATCTTTGTGCAGGCGGGAAGGTCTGCCAGAACATAATCTGCGATTGCAGTAATTCCCGAAGCCTCGGAAATATTAACACTTGTGATGATGTCCTTATACTCATTCCAGGGAATAGCACTGAAATTATCAGCTGTGATAGCGGAATCGAAATTAAGAGTTCCGTCACCGTCGCCCGAAATGTTAAGGATGCCGTTTGTACGGAGAGACCAGTCGTATTCGCCCGCAGCAGTCTTTCCGCTTGCTATTTCTGTTGAAGAATAATCAACGGGAGATTCGCCCATATTGAACACAAGCTCACCGCCATTCACGATATCGCTGTGACGGATCATTGTGTCATAAAGAACCTCTCCATTGAGAGAAACAGACTGGATATACTTGTTTTCAGAGGAAAGATTATTTGCCTTGATGGTAAATGTGTTACCGTTATCAAGATTGATCTTTGTCTGTTCATATTTAGGGCTTGTGAGCCAGTAAATATCCTGACCAGCGCTTGGGAAGAAGCCGATATTGGCAAATACATACCATGCGCAGCTTGCGCCGGAGTCCTCACAGCCGGGAGTTGAATTTATTGTATATCTGTTGATAAGCTTTTGTACATAATCTGTGGTATGCCAAGGCTCATTTGTATAGTTGAAAAGGAACGCCTGAATATAACCGGGCTGATTGCTAACATCAATATATCCCTTATCTATACCAACCTGAAGTCTTTCGATAAATTCTTCCTCGCCACCCATTTTTTCCATAAGTGCGGGAATATCGTGAGGAACAAAGAATGAATATGAATATCCTGTTCCCTCATAGAAATAAGGCTTCCAAGAACCAACAAACTGTGTTGCGCTCTTATAGCTGTCGCTAGGCTCAACGAATGTGCCGTCCGAGTTTTTAGGCCAGATAAATCCTGTGAACTTGTCGCCCTCTGCATCTTCGTTCCAGATATTGAGCCAGGATGCGCTGCGCGCCATGAGCATCTCATAAAGCTCCATGTTGCCCTCGCCCTTTGCAATCTGTGCAAGGCAGAAGTCATTATAGCAGTACTCAAGCTGAGTATTGCAGTTCATCATAGGATATTTATCCGCAGGAATAAAGCCGAGATCCTTATATGTTGAGCTTGCAGAGCCTGTTCCCTGTACTGCACCGTTACGGTCAACACGCATCATATTTGCTTCAAACTCAACAAGCTCCATTACCGCATCCATCATTTCATCGGGAATAAGTCCCTTGACATATGCTTCGGCAACTACATTGTCGATATTGTCTCCGCCCTGGTTAGTGCCGACACGCTCAAAGCCTGTGAAAATATCCTTAACAGCCTTTACTGTGTCTGCGCTTCCTGCCTCTTTATCAGCAAAACGCACAAGATAGCTCTCAACCTGGTCTGTAACAAGCTGGGGATTTGTGATCGTAAGAAGCGGGAAAAGCGTACGGAATGTATCCCATGTTGCAACATGGTCGTCAAGCATCATTCCGTCGCCGTATTCAGCAAGCTCGCCTGTACGGTATCTGGGCTGAAGGAATGTGTCATAAAGATTGGTATAGAACATTTCCTTCTGAGCCTCTGTAAGACCGCTTACCTCAATAACATCCAGTTTATCATTCCAGATAGCGTTGTTGTCACTCTTGACCTTGTCATAATTCCATGCGGGAATTTCAGCCTCAAGAGAAGCCTTTGCTTTATCTGTGCTAAGGAAAGAAACACCGATCTTCATCATAACGGTTGTTTCAGCTGAGCTGTCAAGATCAAATGTAAGATATGCGCCTGTTCCCTTATATTCGGGGTCGGCAATTGTATTTGTAGGTGTGTCAATAGCTGTTGCGCCTTCAACGATCGCACCCTTCTCATAAACACCGATGTTCTTATTCGCAAGAGATGCGGAATCAATAACGGCATAGAAATAGTAATAACGGTCAGAGCCGCCGTGCGCACCATACTTTGCGCCGCCATAGAGAACGGTATTTCCATCCTCATCCTGCTCGATGGTGATATCAACATCCTTTGCCTGCTTGTTATAAACGCCGCCGTTTGCCTCGTTATAAACGGGAACATGGTGGATCATATCAAGAACGATACTTGCGTCATCAGTTCCTTGGGGATATGTAAGCTTATAAATTACAGCATTTTCCGTAGGAGTAAGCGCAACATCGATATCATACTTTGAAAGTGTAACGCTATACTCGGTAGCTGTGGGATTCTCATTTGCCTTTTCGGAATCGTGGCTGTCAAGAGCCACAGAAAGTCCTACCTGAGGAGAAATGAGGAACTGTCCGAAGCGTCCTTCACCCGATTGGATGTGGAGCTGCGAGAAGCCTCTGATGGGCTGATTTGGGTAGTAACCCGTATAGTTGTTGATTTTGAATGTGTCGGGACCCGGATGGACAGAGCCGTTGGGTCTTGAGGGACCGATAAGACACTCGGCATTCGTGCCTGTACCGTACCTCATGTTGACATATTCTGTCAGATCCTCGTCTGTACTCGAAGCGTATTCCGTCTCGGATACAAATTCGAGGGTTTCTTCCTCGGCTGCAAATGCCATAGGAATGCTTGCGCTTCCCATGATCATTATGATCGCCAGAAGAAGACTCAGTGTGCGTTTTTTCATCTTTCTTTACCCCTTTTTTATTATATTTTTTAAATTGGTAACATTATTAATTCCGACAAACCGTTAAACAGTAATTTATCAGTGAGTTATAAATGGCGGTTGTGGGGTTGTCCTCCGTTAATGCTAATAGATTCTTCGCTACGCTCAGAATGACGAGTTAGGATGAAGGCGCTTCACTCTTCCACTTGTCATCCTGAACAAAGTGAAGGATCTAGAAACGCTAAAGGATGATTTCATCACTATCTAACTATTCGCTAAATTCCTGTTCGATACAGCATCACTCAGCGTAATTGACCTTTGCGCTTCCCATTGTGAAGACAAGCTCGCCGCCTTCGATAATGTCTGAATGATTTATAATCGTGCTCTTAAGCGGCTTTCCGTTAAGAGTCACCGACTGAATATACTTATTAACATCAGAAAGGCCTTCAGCTTTGACCGTAAATGTCTTTCCGCTGTCAAGCTTAAAAACAGTTTTTTCAATTTTTGGACTTGTCAGATAGTAAAAATCCTGTCCCGCACAGGGGAAAAATCCGATATTTGAGAAAACATACCAGGAGCAGAGTGCGCCCGAGTCCTCACAGCCGGGTGTTCCCGCAAGGCTATATTGCTTCAACAGCTTTGCAACGTATTCGCTCGTTCTGTAGGGCATAGAGGTGTGGTTAAAGAGATATGCACAAAGGAAGCCCGGCTGATTTCCTATTCTCACCCATCCGTTATCAATTCCGTATGCAAGTCTTTCGGCAAACACAACTTCACCGCCCATATATTCAATGAGCGTTTCAACATCATGGGGCACAAAGAACGAGTATTCATAAGATGTTCCCTCATAGAAATAGGGTTTCCATGAGCCTATCAGCATAGTGGGACTCTTCAAGCTGTCATTTGGCTCTAACCAGCTTCCGTCCTCTGCTCTCGGCCAGATATAACCCTTATATCCCGATTCCTCAAGCTCGCTATTCCAGATATTTTTCCAATTTTCGCTTCTGGCAAGCCATTTTTCATAATTCTCCGTGTCACCAAGTCCCAAAGCCATCTGTGCGGCAAGATAATCGTTATAAGCATATTCAAGTGTCTTTGAACAGCACATTATATTCTTATCTCCGTCACCCGGAATATATCCAAGCGAGCGGTATGTGGAATCAATGCTTCTCACAGGGCTCCACGTGTTCTGGTCATCTCGCCAATATTCGGCATTTTCCTTTATGACCTCATATGCTGCATTCCAGTCAACACCTTCAATTCCCTTGAGATATGCTTCGACAATAATATTATCAACATTATCGCCGCCCTGATTTCGCTTGCGCTCGTTTCCTCCGTTGAAAAGATCACGAACAGAACCGTTGACCTCAAGCCTTGCCACATAGCTGTTCACCGTTTTCGCAACGAGATCGGGGTTCGTTATCATATAAAGCGGATAGAGTGAACGGAATGTGTCCCATGTTGCGATATGGTCGTCGATCATATCCATATCACCGAACTTGGCAATGTCTCCCGTTCTGTCTCTGGGCATTTTATGGCAGTTATATAGGCAGGTATAGAACATCTTTTTCTGATATTCGGTAAGGCTCTCGCCGCTTATGGCGATCTTGCCAAGCTCCTTTTCCCAAATCTCGGTGCTTTCCGCAATAATGGCTTCATAATCCCATGTGGGGATCTCACCATCAAGATATTCCTTTGCCTTTTCGATGCTATGGAAGGAAACACCCATTTTAAGGTATATTTCCTCTCCCTCCGCCGTATCAAAGGTCATATATGCACCGCAGCCCATTGCCGCCAGCTCCTCCGAAACGGTTTCAAGCTCAAGAGTGCCTACCTCACGGTATCTGTCTGCACCCTCATATGTTCCGATCTCCTTCGCAGCCTTGTTTATCACCCCATAGAAATAAAGATAATAGGTTGGAGAATCATAAGCACCCTTTCCGCATATCACGGTATTTCCCGCATCATCCTCACATATCTCAACCGAGATATCCTTTGGTGTATAGGAATGAAGATGGAGATAATGCGCCATGTCGATAACAAGGCTTGCCTCGCTCGATGATGGATAAGTAAATTTGTACAGCACCGAATGCTCGGTGGGTGTTAAGGAAACATCAATACCGTATTTTGTTAGGGTCACATTATATTCCGTGGCAGTTGGATTTTCGTTTTTCTTTCCCGAATCATGACTATCAAGGGCGGTATTCAGTCCGATCTGGGGAGAAATAAGGAAATTTCCGTATTTCGGCTCACCGCAATTTCCATGGATCTGGGAAAATCCTCTTATGGGACTATCCGGCTTATATCCCGTTGAATAGCTTGCGGGATATGTGTCGGGACCGGGGCATACAGACGCATTGGGTCTTGTTGGGCCGATGGTACAAAGGCTGTAGTTGCCCGTTCCAAAGGTCATCTCAACATAGTTCACAAGTTTTTTAGGTTCTTGCGGCACTTCTGCTTTTTCTTCTTCCTTTTGTGTGGAAACACTTTCTGTATCTGAAATTTCGGCACTTGTTTCCTCTTCTTCGGTTTGAGGTACGTTTTTTTCTTCGCCGCATGAGGTGAAAAGCACTCCAAAAGCCATCAAAAGTGCGAGGAAAAGTGATAAATAACGTTTCTTCATGGCATTACCTTGTATAATCAACAGGTTCGCTTCCCATTGTGAAAACAAGCTCGCCGCCGCCAATAATTTCACTATGCTTTATTATTGTGCGATCCAATTTCTTTCCGTTAAGTGTAGCGGACTGAATATATTTGTTTTCTTCCGAGGAATTTTCTGCCTTGATGACAAATTTTTTGCCGTCCGCAAGATGAAGCACAGTGCTCTCATAGCTTGGGCTTGTGAGATAGTAGATATCCTGTCCGCCGCTTGGAACGATTCCCATAGTAAGGAACATATAATAGGAAGCAAAGCACCCCGAATCCTCGCAACCGGGCGTTCCGTTTGGCTTATATTTTGCAAGCTGCTTTTTAACCATATCCGCTGTGCGCCATGGCAGGCTTGTATGGTTGGGAAGAAGAGGCTGGAGCATTCCCGGCTGATTTCCGCCGTTTATCCATCCATTATCTATTCCAAGCTCGATTCTGTCACAGAAAAGCTTGTCGCCACCCATTCGCTCGATGACCTCCTCAACTGCATGAGGCACCATGAAGGAATATTCATAAGCATATCCTTCATAGAAATAAGGTCTCCATGAACCGCAGAAGTATATGGGACTTTCAATGTACTTGTCGGGTTCTATCCAATCTCCGTTTGCTTTTCTCGGCCAAACATATCCCTTGTATCCAACACATTCAATATTGGGATTCCAGATGTTCTTCCAATATGTACTGCGCTCCATCCATTTTTCGTAATTTTCAGTGTCACCCATTCCCTTTGCCATCTGCGCCGCAAGATAGTCGTTATAGGAATACTCAAGCTGCTTTGAGCAACACATAACATTTTTATCTTCGTCATCTCCGGGAATATATCCCATATCCCTGTATGTTGAGGGGATTCCCGGCTCGGGGAACCATGAATTTTGGTCATCTCTCCAGTTTTCGGCATCGTATTTTATTATTTCATATGCCTCTTTCCAATCTATTCCGGGAATTTTTTTGAGATATGCTTCAACAATAATATTATCAATATCATCGCCGCCCTGATTGCGTCTTCTCTCTCTGCCGGCAGTATAGATATCTCTGATATTTCCGTTCGTTTTGAATCTGGTGATAAAGCTGTTTACCGTCTTTCTGACAAAATCCGGATCGGTTATGGTATAAAGCGGATAAAGCGTTCTGAAGGTATCCCAAATTGCAATATGATCGTCGATCATATCCGCATCGCCGTAAAGCAGGAAATCTCCTGTTCTGTCACGGGGAAGCTTGTTGCATATATAGAAGCAACTATAGAAGCGTCTCTTCTGCTCGTCGGTTGCGCTCTCCGCAATATGTATCTTATTAAGCTCCTTCTCCCAAAGCTCTTCTGTGTCTTCCTTTGCCTTATCATAATCCCAGTTCGGGATCTCGGCATCAAGCCACTCCTTTGCCTTTTCAATGTCTTTATAGGAAATTCCGACCTTAATGAGTACCTCTTCCCTCTCCTCTGTTTCAAACTGAAGGAAAGCTCCCATGCCTTTGCCTCTGGTTTCCTCACTAACATCGGCAGGACCGAATTTCTTTTCATCCGAAATATCCGAGCCAACAAAAGTACCGACTCTCGATGGCTTTTTGTTTATCTCGGCATAAAAATGAACATTGTATTTTTCATATGTGCCCTCTCCGAAAATGACGGTATTTCCCTTTTCATTTTCGTCAAAGCTCACCTCAACCTGCTCCGCAAGTGCCTTATGGATCTGATGGAAGGTGGTTATATCAATAACAAGGCTTGCTTCCTTCGACTTCGGATAGATGAATTTATAAAATGCACAATGCTCTGTGAGTGTCATTGAGCAATCAATACCATATCTTGTCAGAGTTACATTATATTCCGAGGGCAGAGGGTTCTCATTTGCCTTTTCCGAATCGTGACCGTCAAGTGCGGTGGCAAGACCGATCTGAGGCGAAAAGAGGAAATTTCCGTATTTTGCCTCTCCTGCATTTACATGAACATGAGAAAAGCCTCTGATGGGCTTATCTGCAAGATAACCCGTGGAATAGCTCGGCGGAAATGTGTCGGGGCCGGGCGAAACCGATGAATGCGGACGCGATGGGCCAATGGTACAAAGGCTACGAGCGTCCGTTGCAAATGTCATATCTACAAACCGTATAAGGTTTTTCATATTCTCTCTCCTTTTGATAGAATTGCACAAACATAGCTGTTGAAGAATAACTATCTGGGTCAATTTTACCACAAATGTGAAACAATTTCTTCTAATATTCCATCAAAACATCTCAGTATTTTGATATTCGGTTTGACATAATGAAATATTTATGTTACAATAAATAAAAAGCGAAACGGAGGTGATAGCTTTGCCCGAATTATATCGACTTCCAATGGAAATTACAAACCACAAGCATGTGAGAATACTCATGAATTATCCATCTGACACAACACCGGTTCATATGCACGAATATGTTGAGATCGAGCTTGTGCTAAAGGGAAAATGCAAGCAGCTTATAAATGGCACGATTTATGATAATATCGAAAGAGGAAGCCTTTATCTTCTTACCCCCGTGGATTTTCACCAGCTATTGGATTTTGAATCGAGGCTTGAAGCGATAAATCTCTGCTTTGATGACAGCTTTTATGATTCGGATATCGTTCAGCTTTTTATGAACAAAAGCAGTAATATCGTACTGAAATTAAACGCAGAAGAGCTTGCAACCGCCCAGAAAATGATCGAACAGGTAAGGGAAAGTTGCGCTTCGGATGATAAATATGCAATGAGATACACAAGAAATGTTCTCGAATGCTTCCTTATATACATTTTGCGTCAAAGTGAATCCAAAAGCACCGAAGTGTTTGATGCAAAGCTGACCCCTATTCAGAAAGCACTTGAATACCTCTTCCAGCATTACAGAGAAAGCCCCACAAGTGAGCAAATGGCAAAGATTTGCGGATATTCGGAAAGTCATTTTTGCAGGCAGTTCAAGAACCTCACACAAAAGACATATGTTGAATTTCTGAATACCCTGAAGCTGAATTATGCAAAAGTCCTGCTCCTTTCGGATAAACTTCCGATAATCGAAGTTGCAGACATCTGCGGCTTCAATTCAGTCTCAAATTTCAACCGAGTTTTTAAGCAGCAGCTTGGCATTCCGCCATCGGATTTTATAAAACAAAATCAATCAAAGCAAAAGAAAAAAGAAAAGATATGATCATCAAACTATCCATATGTTTTTATAAAAAAGGTACTTATGTTTTTTCATAAGTGCCTTTTGTTCCGTCGGAAAATGCTGAATTTGTTTTTCAAACAGGAATTTATCGGTGAGTGAAAACGAAATTTGTAGGGGCGATCATTGATCGCCCGAAAAAACAAACGGCGTAAAATAACGATATTTTGAGCTGTTTATGAGACGGGCGATCAATGATCGCCCCTACGGATTACGGCTTCGACTG
>JAFXAN010000073.1 GCA_017517035.1 Clostridia bacterium | reverse complement strand
CTTTGCAAGCTACACCCTTCAGTCACGGCAAATAGTATCTATTTTTCTACGGCAAGTTATTTCGCCGTGCCAGCTCCCCTATTAAAACAGGGGAGCCTTATTTTACCGTTCAATTTCACTTGTATTTTAATTCAAACAGTATTTGTCGAATTGTCGGATAGTGGTGACATCGTCCTTTAGCGTTTCTAGATCCTTCGCTGTGCTCAGGATGACGAGTTTTGTGATGAAAATGTATTTTTCTACGCAAAATAACATAGATTTCAATGTCAGCAAACAAGAAAACACATCCAAATGTCATTCTGAGCTTGCGAAGGATCTATTAGCCCTAAATGATGGTTATATTACAACAAACACGCCGATAAATTACTGTTTGAAATCAATTTACAGCAGAAAAGGTCACCTGTGGGTGACCTTTTCTGCATTATTCATATTCGGAATAGCACTTTGTTATATCTCTTTCGTTTTTCTGCACCTTTGGCACATAAGAATAAAACTTTTTAAAGGTTTTAGAAAAATGGGATTGGCTTCCAAAGCCGCAAAGGGTTGCTGCCTCTGTAACATTTTTTCCGTAATTCATCATACGCTTCGCTTCCCTTAGCCTGACCGAAATGATATATTCCTTCATCGTCATCCCAACTTTTTCCTTGAATACCCTTGAAAGATATGAACGGTTCATATTGAATTTTGCAGCAATGTCCTCAACCTTTATGGGAAGCATATAGTTTTCGTCAATAAATTCCTTGACCTCTGTTATATAATCCTTCGAGGCTTCCTTTTTTGTTGGGAAAAGCTCAAGATACCAGCGAATAAGAATCGAAGCGACAAGAAGATCCTTTCGCCCCTCGTAATCTGCTGCCGCAAGTATCTCACGGAAAATATCGGGGGATGAAGGAACGGCACAGTCAAGAAGTGCAAAATCACGGCTCACTTCACCGTCAAAGCCTACATATATATCTTCAGCCTCCTCTGTTATGTAAAATGAAACCGAGACACCTTGAGGGGCAATATATGCTTTCCCGGGTTCGATGGGATATTTTTTGCCTGCTATTTCAAAATATCCTCCGCCGCTCAAAAAATAACGAACCATAGTAAAATTCCGTTTGTCGGGACCGTTCTTTTTTCCGGGGAAATACCGTGCGTGACCGAAAAACATTGGATTTATATCCTTCAGCTTTGCGTTAAGCACATATTCTTCCGCAACCGCGTATTCATCATTCGTTCTTTTCAAGATATCACCTCTTCTCAATCGAGAATCTCCCAGGTTATCATGCTGACAGCATTTGACATTCTGTACCTTTCAGCGGTATATGAAATGGATTTTTCAAACTGCACATGGTCGCCTCTTGCCGCATCATAGGAAGCAGAGTCGCAGACCTCAAATTTATAATTTTTCGGATTCTTTTCCGTGGGATTGAGGCATTTTGTAAACACGATATAGTGAGTTCTGTTTCCCGAAAGGCGAGAAAAATAAACAATAACTCCCTCGGGATGCTCGTCAAGAGCTTCCTTAATTGCTTTGGGGCTGACATCATATGTCATTGTTGATTTGATCTCTTTTCCGCCAACATTGAACCTTTCATCTATCTTTGATCTTGAGATCAGGATCGGATTTCCGTAAAGAACGCTTTTTTGCGTGGTTGTACCGTTGTTTCCCGAATTTGCAAGAGCAACGGTATAGGGATCTGCGGGAAGATCGTCGGTCTGACCGCTTCTGAAATCATATCCCTTTGTGAGCCTTGCGCCCATGTTGTTAAGTACCATGGCGATCGAAGCGAGATAGCAGCCCTCGTCCATCCAATCCTTGCCTTTTCCGTATTTGTCGATCATAAAGCGTTTGCGAACGCCGCCTGCGGTAAATGAAATTCCCGAAAGAAGAGATGCATTCCAGTCGCTTCCCGTGGCGCTATGCTGACTATACCAGGTAAAAGCAGTATCCTTTGAAACCGTTATGGTACAGCTTGCACTTTTATCACCCGAAATTGCCTTGATTCTTGCTTTTCCGGGGGCAAGTGCTGTATAATTTCCATTTGAATCTATCATAACAACATCTTCATTATCAGATGTCCATTTGATGTCGTCAGTACCGAAATTATAAGGCGTGAGAGTTGCATAAAGTGTTCCCACTGCGTATAGCTTAACGGTTGTGCTTACAAATGAAAGTGAGATCCCGTCAGGCTCGATAGGTTCAAATGCCCACATCTGATTCTTTGCACCCGTAAATTTGCAAAGTGAGATATAATTATGGTCATAGCGAGATGTTTTTTCGGAAATTCCAAGGGTCAGAGAATCACGCCCGAGGGCAGGAGAAATGCTGTAATAGCCGTTCTCTGCCGAATAGATGACGAATCTTTCAGTCTTTTCCTCTGCTTCTCTTTTTGTGATTATCTCGCCTTCGCTCATAAGTCCCTTGAAGGAGAGATTGTATTTTCCTTCCTCACTTTGAGGGCGGAGGATATATGTGCCGTCGGAAAGCCTTTCAACATAGATATCCTGGGCTTCTCCACCGTTCTTTTCATCCAGATAAGCTGAACCTTTTGCATCATACATCATGTCATAAAGATCCATATAAAGACCGTTTCCACGGTTTTTGATCCTATAAACACCGCTTTTCAGAGCGTTTTCAATATTTGCGGTTTTCTTTGCGCTTACCGCAGCTTTTGCCTCAGCAGGAACTATGGAGAAAATAAATATCAGAGATAAAAAGAGGCTTATAAGTCTCTTAAACTTCATAAAAATAACCATCCTTTATTTTGCATACACAGTAATTATACATCATTTCTTCCTCCAATTGCTGAACATATTGTTAATTTTAATATAAAAAAGGCATTTTGCCCAATTTTGAGAGCGATTTTTGTACTTTGTGACAAAAGAAATAGCAGATGCTTGAAAAAAAGGATATTTTTGTGTATAATTTAACTATATAACCAAGGAGGGAACACCATGAAAAAGATAACTTATTTAATTTTAGCTCTGTTTATAATAATTTTCATAGCTTCCTGCGGAGAGGCAGCGGAGCCGAAGGATAGCGAAACTGTGCAAAGCACAGAAACTGCCCGAAGCACCGATCCTGCCGAAGATTCGGAAAGTGAAACCGAGAAAGCTCCCGAAAGCGAAAAAATCGAAGAGACAGATCAGTCCCTTGAAACAGACTATCCCTATGACACATCACTTCCCGTTGATGCCACGCGGTTTTCGGTGAAAACTCCCATAACATATCCAAGATATGAGGAAGCGGGATATGAATATTTCGGCGCACAGCATCTTCAGGGCTTTTGCACTGATGATGAACTTCAATATATGTATTTTTCTCTTACGGGAATGATAGTTAAGGTCGATATGAAAACAGGCGAGGAAGCGGGAAAATTCATTGCTTCCCGTGCTCTCCAGTCAAAGGGCTTCCATATGGGAGATGTTACATATCATGACGGATTCCTTTATTCCTCTGTCACATTCTGGGGTTCGGATAAGACATATATCGGAGTTATAAAGGCTGATGATATAAATGGCACGGTTGATGAAACAAAGGCTGATTTCAAGGATGAGAACACTATCCTTTATGGGCTTCTGACGCCAAACTGCCTCCCCGAAAGCAAGCTTCCCGAATCGGGAGATTGGCGATATCAGCTTGGCGGCTATGACGGAATAACGGTCGGTACGCTCCCCGGCAAGGGATATGTTACCTCTGACGGTGCCGAGCACACAGATGACAAAACATACCTTTTGGTTTGCCTTACAACATCGCTTACTGATGTTCTGCGATTTGACGATGACAATAAGGTGGTCTATGCCTTTGATTTTGATAAGATCACGGAGAAAAATCTGCTGCCGCTTACGGGGACGAGAGTTACCATGGAGAACGAGACGGAGGTTTTTGAACAGGCTTATAAAATGTTTGTCTATGCCGGTGATCACAAATACAGCGTTCAGACCCTCGAGTTTGATAAGGACACGGGCGATCTCATTATGATATGCTATGAAAGAGCAGAGGCTAATGAATTTACAAATGAGATCACATTTTTCATAGATGGCTCAAAGAAGCTTTATATTGACGAGATCGAGATCGGTCAAAGCGTTCCCAAGGGTAGCGAGTCCTATGATATTGCGAGGATCAAGGCATATGAATATACCGATGTTGATGATATTGACGGTGACGGGGACACAGACGAGTTTCCAACAGGCTGGCATATGACTCTCAAATGTATTTGCGGTCTTGGAGACATAGAAAAACATGAGCCTTTGTCCTTTGGGGATACGGGAGTTGAGATCAGATACTGCGGAGGACGCTTTGGCTCATCGAACGGTATTGTTTCTATCGGAAACGGATATTATTATAACGCAGGACAAGCGAATAATTATCCCAAGGACAGCGATGGTAATGACAAAATGTATACCGCAAAGCCCGATACCAAGATCACGGAATACGGTGCAAGAGGAACACTTCATTTTCTGAATAAAATCGGTAAATGGGGACTTGTTAAAGTCGAATAATAAACAGTAATTTATCGAACTGTCAGAGATGTTGTTTGTAGGGGACGGCGACCACGACGTCCCTCAAAAGACGTGGAATTATGGGAAATATCAAATCATAAGTGGGACGTCGAGGTCGCCGTCCCCTACAGATTTGCGTTTTTTCATCGCGCCGACAAATTACTGTTTAAATATTGATATGACAACAAAAAAGGTGCTTCTGATGAAGCACCTTTTTTATTAAATTAATCTTCGTAAATGGGGAACTTTTCGCAAAGTGCGATAACATCGGCTGTTATCTGATCCTTCTTTTCCTCGAAGTTGTAGATAACATCATAGATCCAAGAAGCGATAAGCTCCATTTCAGCCTCACCGAAGCCACGGGATGTAACTGCGGGAGTACCGATGCGAAGTCCGCTTGTGATAAAGGGACTCTGGGGATCATCGGGGATCGCATTCTTGTTTGCAGTGATATGCACCTCGTCAAGTCTATGCTCAAGCTCCTTACCTGTGATGCCTGTTTCACGGAGATCGAGAAGCATCAGATGATTGTCTGTACCGCCTGAAACCAGCTTGATTCCCTTTGAGAGAAGCGCATTTGCAAGAACCTTTGCGTTCTTTGCGATCTGCTCCTGATATGCCTTGAATTCATCTGTGAGAGCTTCACCGAAGGCAACTGCCTTTGCAGCGATGATGTGCATAAGAGGGCCGCCCTGTGTTCCGGGGAAGATAGCCTTGTCGATAGCCTTTGCGTATTCCTCACGGCAAAGGATAAGACCGCCGCGGGGACCGCGGAGCGTTTTATGAGTTGTTGTTGTAACAACATCCGCATAGGGAACAGGGCTTGGATGGATGCCTGCGGCAACAAGACCTGCGATATGAGCCATATCAACCATGAAATATGCGCCAACCTTATCAGCGATCTCACGGAAGCGCTTGAAATCAATAACTCTGGGGTAAGCGGAAGCACCTGCAAGAATGAGCTTGGGCTTATTCTCGATGGCAAGACGCTCAACCTCATCATAATCTATTGTTTGTGTTTCCGAGGAAACGCCATAGGGAACGATGTTGAAATATTTACCGGAAATATTTACGGGTGAACCGTGTGAAAGATGTCCGCCGTGAGCAAGGTTCATTGAGAGAACAGTGTCACCGGGATTAAGAAGTGCAAAGAATACAGCAAGGTTTGCGCTTGCACCGCAGTGGGGCTGAACATTTGCATGATCTGCACCGAAAATCTTCTTTGCTCTCTCTCTTGCGATCTCCTCTACTTCGTCAACATAAACGCAACCGCCGTAATATCTCTTTCCGGGATAGCCCTCGGCATATTTATTTGTGAGAACACCGCCTGCTGCAAGAAGTACAGCCTTTGAAACGATATTCTCTGAAGCGATCAGCTCAATGTTGTGTCTTTGTCTGCCAAGCTCACGCTCGCAAGCTGCGGCAACATCGGCATCGTAATTTTTAAGTTCCTCGAAAAACATTTTGAACCTCCGTACAAAAAAATAATCAACTTATTCTATCATAAAAAACGGATTTTGTCAATCGGTTATGCCAATTTTTTCATGTTCCGAATATGAAAAGTTTACAATATGACATATATTCTCTGACAAGTATAGTATAAAGGGTATAGATTCCCGTGTCGGGGGCGGGATAAAAATATGCTTTTTCCATATTGACACCAAGTCGGGAGCAGAGATATTCCGCTCTCGGAAGATGAAAATTCGTAGTCACAACCGCAAGTGCGCCATATTCTCGGTCTTTGAGAATCTCCAAGGAGTTTTCGATGTTTTCAATGGTGTTGCGTGCTTTGTCCTCGAGGATTATCCGCTCAGGGGCAATTCCTTTTTCAGTGAGATAATTCTTCATGCTTATCGCTTCACTTATCGGCTCGTCATCGCCCTTTCCACCGCTGACGATGCAAAGAAGATCCTCTCTCTCCGCCATCATCTTATATGTAGTGTCAAGACGGCGGCGCAGCACTTTTCCCGGTGCTCCGCTTGCTTCAACTTTCGCCCCAAGGGTGAGAATGACGCTGTTTTCGGGAAGCTCGGAGATTGGCAGAGCGTGGTTTTCCGCAGAGAAAATATATCCGCAAAGGAAAATGAAGCTGATGGCATAAAATGCAAGCCCAAAAGCATAAAGAGAGCGGATAAAAGGATAAAGCTTGCCGAAAAGTTTCATCAAAAATCCTTTTTTGTGAAGGATATAAAGAAGCGGGACGGCAATAACGACAGTAAACGCCACAATATATGGCAATGTTCCTTCGCTCCAGATAAAAAGCTTTATAAGATAGGAAAAATAGTTTATAAAGATAAAAGCCGATCCGAGAAAGATGACTATGTCGAGAAATCTGTTGTATTTTTTCATTTTGCCTCCAAGAATGGTGATAACAAAATAATTTTATCATAAAGGAAAGCCTTTGTCAATAAAATTCATTGACAAAGGCGGCCTCTTGGTGTATAATTTAGTGGATAAAAGCATAGGGTGGGAGAATTGCAGTAACTCTTTCTCTGTATTCTTCAAGGGAAGCATCCTTATGATTCATCATATAAAGTGCTCCCATTGAGGGGTCAACTCCACGCATTGCGGCATGGACTGCATGAAGCGTCCGTTCCGAGACGGTATTTTTTAGCGATTCGGGGTATATTCCGGCACTTTTCAGAACTGCGGAAACCGATGATGGAAAGGAATCGTCACTGCATCTGTTGAGAATCAGCGCACAAAAAGCAACTCTTATCCCATAGCTTTCATTTCCTAAAAGCTCCTCGCAGGCGGAGGAGAGAAGGGTAATATCGCTCTGCTCGGAAACAGAAAGGTCTGCGCTGACGCTGAGCGTGAGATCTGTCTGCAAAATATAAGGCTCAAGGCCGCATGGCTCGATGGGCAGATCGGGAGCGGCATCCCGACTTGTGTGGTTTGCAAGCGGAAAAAGAAGGATCGGAATTGCAAGTGAGGCAATGCAAAAAAATCCGATGGCATTTTTGACATCGCTCGGGGTTCTTTTGATGATTTTAGAAAGATTTTTTATAAGCATTTTTTTCCTTTCTTTGGGAATTGTGGCAGGTTTTGCCCGCAAAATCGATGGTGTTCAGCCATCGAAAGCCACAAAACCATGTCTGAAAATTTATTTTCAGACTTTTCCTCGTGGATTTTTTTTTTATTGTTTCCGAAATTTTGCCCTTCTAAACCAATATTTTTTATAAAGTGAGATCAAATATGGAAAAACAGATCAAGATCAAAATAATATCAAAGCAATATGAGCTTTCAAAGATCCTTATGGACAAGCTCTTCTCGGATTTTGAGGAGATTTCCGAGGATGCAGAAGAAATTTGCGCAGAGAGGGAAGATGAGGATACTCTTTCTCTTGTTGCCGAAGGGGTCATTTCCGATGACGGCGAGCGGATCGAGATAAGATATGAAGAAAGCGAACTGACAGGAATGGAGGGCGCAACCACAACGCTGTCATTTGAGAGAAAAAATCCGAATCTTGTAACTATGCTCCGTGGCGGCAGTGTTACGACAGCTATGGCTTTTGAGCCGAAGAAGAGGCATATTTGTGTTTACGAAACACCATATATGCCCTTTGAGCTTTGCATCCATACTCTTGCGCTTAAAAACGAGCTTTTGACTTGCGGAAGGCTCTATCTTGATTATATTGTTGAGTTTAAGGGTGCTCAAGCGGAGAGAACAAAATTCACGATGACCCTTGAGGAAAAAAAAGCGGCATATGAGCCGCTTGATGAATATGATGATGTGTGATAATTGGATAATATTCCTAATCTTATAATCATAAGGATGATTTTTCAGCTTCGGTTTTTCTGATCTTTTCGGTAATCTCCGGGAGATGCGGCATAAAGCGTCTTGAAATCTCTTATGAATTGGGAAATGCTTCCGTATCCGCAGGAAAAAGCAATGTCCGTAACATTCATTTCGGTTGTCCGGAGAAGCAGTGATGCGGATTTCAGGCGTTTTTCCTTTACATAATCTATAAAGTTGCAGCCTACATATTTAGTAAAAACACGGCTGAAGTGACTTTTTGAATAGCCTACCTCCTCGGCAACCTTTTCCAGCGACAGGGGGGAGCGAAAATTTTTGTTTATAAAACGAAGTGCATTCTGCACACATTCCGCAACTCCTCGATTTTCTTTTTCGGAGGAGTTTTCGCTTTTACCGTTCTTTATCAGAATATCAAGAAGCGTGCCTGCCACAAGATATAGCCCGGAAATATCGCCTTTATTGATTTCATAACCTTCGCTGCTCTTTTCGGAGATTTTTGAAAACGAGTTTATTATATGCTGTGAAAGATATTTTACGCAATTGTTCATATTTTCCGGGCAGGAAATACTGATAAATGAGGAACATGAAGAGATAAGGCGAGCAAGCTCATTTGGAATGAGATCTGCATCAAAGAAGAAGGTATAGATTAGCATACTTTCCTTAACATCAATGCGGTGGATATCTCTCGGAGTTACCATATAAAGAGTCCCCTCATTTATTTCCCTTGTGCTTCCGTTGACGATATGAGTTCCGCTTCCTTTTGCAATATATTCAAGCTCATAATAATCGTGAAAATGAAGGGGACAGCTCATTCGATGCGTGACATTCCTCGCAAAAAAACCGTATTTTTCAAAGAAAGCTTCGTTGGATTTTTCAATATAAATATTATCCATTTTATCGTTCACAGCATCATCTCCTTTGCATTTTTTGCTATCACTATCTATTATAACGACTAAAAAAACTTTTTTCTGCGCATTTATTGCTTTTTTGTTGCGTTTTTATGCTATAATAGGTTTTGCCAATCGAGGAAAAATATCTGCATATGAGCCGTTTTATGAACATGATGATGTGTAATATTTAAAGAAAATGGGGTATCTCGCCAAGAGATGCCCCGTTTTGTTTGGTATTGATTTTTCAAAAACTAATTTTTCGAACAGTCAAATAGTGGTGAAATCATCCTTTAGCGTTCATAGATCCTTCACTTCGTTCAGGATGACGAGTGTGGGACTTGAGCACTTTCATCCTAACTTGTCATTCTGAGCGTAGCGAAGAATCTATTAACATTGACGGTGGATAACCCCTCAACCGCCATTTATAACTCACCAATAAATCCCTGTTTTGAGAAATACAACAACTCACATTTTAATAATGTTTATGCTCTGTTCGGTATGTATCCTCCGAGGGATACTATCTTTTCCTGCAGTTCGGAAATTTTTATCTCTCTCGTATCCTCTTTTGCTACCGCAAGCGAAGCCGCAACGCCTGCTGCCTGTCCCGTTATAAAGCAGCCGGGCATAACTCTGATTGATGCCTGCATTGATCTGTCGGTGCTTATGCATCTGCCTGCCACAAGAACATTTGAAAGCCCCTTTGGGGTGAGTGTTCTATAGGGAATACCGTAGGATTCTCCAACACCGTAGTAGGTTCTTGAATACTCATTCATAAAATTATTATATGCGTCCTTGTCCGGCTTCATTATGTGTATGTCGACGGGATAGGAATAGCGTCCGATCTCATCCTCAAATACAGCTCTTTTTTCAAAATCGCCCATATTCAGAACATAGTCACCGATAATTCTGCGAGATTCTCTGATTCCCAGCATATCAGCGGTATAGCAAAGGAACATATTGGAATATCTTGCGCCAAGATATTCTTTATAATATTTTTCATATTCCCGAATTGTCCTTCTTCCGTGAAGCATCCCCTCTGTGAGCGATGCTTCATCTCTTGCATCAACCTCAAAGCAATGACCGACATTTCCTCCTCCGATGCCGCATTCCTTTGAGGTTGTAGCTATTCCCGGAAGATGGAGATCGAAATTTGTGAAAACACCGTCGTTATATGCTTCTTCAATCTTTCTGTTCTGAGGACCGCTGTCAGGCTGAGAAAAGTCCATATTTGCCCAAAGCGAGCAAAGGGTCGAGGGCATTGCCGTTCCGCTCTCGTCACCGTGCTCTGCTATGGCTCCCGACCATGTTGCAAGATCGCCGTCTCCCGTGCAGTCAATATAGATCTTTGCTTTTACCGCAAAAAGTCCGCTTTTTGCCGCAAGAATGACATTTTCAACTCTGCCATCTCTTGCTTCAACATCAACAAGACTTGTGAAAAAGCTGAATTTTACACCGGCAGAGATCGCCATATCGTCATAAACCTTTTTCAGCTTTTCAACAGGGTATGCGTAGAATCCGTTTCCGAGAGCCTCATCGGACCTGAAGATGGCATCATGGATCTCTCTTCCAAAGCCTCCTGCAAGAAAATTTACTCTGTCGGTAAAGGTTGCAAAGCAGGGAACAAGACCCGTTGTGCCAGAGCCGCCAAAGCAACCGTTCTTTTCGGCGATGAAAACAGAGCATCCGAGCCTTGCGGCACTTATCGCTGCAGCCATTCCCGAGGGACCGCCTCCCGCAACGAAAACATCAACATTATATTTTTCGATAAGATTTCTTGTGAATACCATATATGATACCCTCCTTAAATTATTTTCCGATATTGTTAAGCAGATCGAGAACAGTTTTCAGCTCATCACGCTTTATTTTGTCTGCACTTTTTCCTGCGAGAACGCAATCAGCAAAGTATCTTATCTCGTTCATCGGACCGCAGTTTGCGGGAAGCCCCAAAACCTCAATGCTTTCTTTTCCTTCGTCCTCAAACGGAGTGATAATCTCGCCATTTTCCTTATATACAGCAAGCTTTCCGTCAGCAAATTCGATAACTCCCTTTTCAAATTGGAAGATAAAGCTTGCGGCAAAAGGTTTTCTGCCGTTGAACCAAGCCGCCTCTGCATTTATAAAGAAGCTGTCATATTCATATGTAACATTGAAATAATCCTGCATAGCATCATTTGCTCTGTGGACTATGGCATTTTTCGGCGCACCGAAGGCGTAGACCATAAAATCCGCATCGTGAATATGGAGATCAAAGGGAACAAGTCCGCTGCGGTTTTTATCCTGCAGCCAGCCGTCCCAGCTCCATTTGGGAACTCCGCTGAGCCTTGACATTTTGCCACTCATCAGCTTGCCAAGCTCTCCGCTTTCATAGACCTTTTTTACATAGTCATATTCTTGCCAAAAACGCACGACCTGACCTATCATATATGTCTTTTTGCGCTTTTCCGCCTCGTCATAGAGCATATCAATATCTTCAATATTTAGTGAGATCGGTTTTTCGCACATTACATGGAGATCATGTGAAAAGCCCTTCATTGCATACTCTGTGTGAAGATATGTTGGAAGGCAGATGTCGAGAACATCAAGCTCCTCATTTTTAAGCATTTCATCACAATCGGTATAGAAATTTGCATCAAGCTTTCCTTTCCATTTTTCCATCTGCTCGGGGCGAATATCGCAAAGAGCAACGATCTTTGCTTCTCCAACATTCATCCATGATGGTATATGAGAATTACTTATTGCGCCAATACCGATAATTCCAACCTTAATCATATTATTTTCCTCCGTATTTTATCCGATAAGCTCGGAAATTTTGAATCCTTCTTTTTCCTCAATAATGTTTAGCCATTTTTTGTATTTTTCGAGAGAGAATGCAGGGTTTCCGAGAATTGCATGATTATAATGCTTCTCACCGCCAAGCTCCCATTCGATCATAATAAGACGCTTTGAGGAAACAAATTCGTCAAAGGAGCATACCTTCTCGGTTGAATTTGCTTTGGAATAATATTCTCCTTCTTTTATGACCTCTCCGCTCTCTCCGTCATAGATTTTGTAGCATCCCTTTGCATCCTCAAGGGTGTCATTTGAAACATAAAGACGGCATTTCCAATCATCCGGTTCTCGCAGCATCATGCAGACCTTCTGCTGACAAGCTTTGATATAATAATAGGCAAGCTTCTTCTGAAAATCATAGCTTACCACCGCATCCGAAAACTGCGGCCAACCGTCGATCATATTCCACCAGAGAATGCCCGTGCGTTCCCATTTTTTTGTTCTTGTGTCTTCGATAAAGAATTTGAAAGCCTCTGCCTGTGAAATTTGTGAAGCGAGAATAAAGTCCGAAAGATTATCGGGAACAGTCTCAAAGAGCTGCTTTACCTGCTTTACCATGAGGGCAATTCTGTAAGCATAAGGTCCGTCGGGGCCTGTCATCTCGGCTGCATGAACGAGCCATTCGGAATTGTCAAGGCAGGGCCAGAGCTTGTCCTCGGAGATAAATGAGCGGATCGAGCTTTCACCGTTGCAGCCGTGATAACCGATCTCGGAGATGAAATTGCATTTTTGATGGCGGTAATATGGGGTTTTGTAATAATCTCTCGGTCCCCATGGGTGATCCTCGGGAAGAAAGCTTGGCCAGCCAGCCTCACCATTCTTCTCATAGCGTCTGTTTTGCCATTTTTCGTATGCAACTTTTGAAAGATAGGGGCTTGATGGCAGATACGGACGGTATGGATCAAGTCGATATATGACCGAGGGGAGAACTTCTCTTGTGATTTTGTTTTTATCCGGATCAAGTCCTCGTACGGAGGCGATATATACATCGCATTCGTTGTCTCCGCACCAAAGCACGACAGAGGGATGATTGCGAAGCCTTTTTACCACCTTTTCTGCCTCTTCACGCATCACAGAAAGAAACTTTTCCTCCTGCGGATAAGCGGCACAAGCCATTGCAAAATCCTGCCAGACCATAATGCCCAATCTGTCGCATTTTTCAAAGAAGGAATCATCCTCATAGACATTTCCGCCCCAACATCTTACCATATTGCATCCGGTGTCGGAAAAAAGTTCAAGCATTTTGCCATATCTTTCTTTGTCTCTTGAATGGAGCGCGTCGGCGGGAACCCAGTTGCTTCCCTTGACCATTATTTTTTCACCGTTTACAAGGAAGCAAAATTCGCCTCCCTCATAATCTACAAAATCGCTTCTTTCAAGTTTTACTGTCCTTATACCGAATGTGAGCGCTCTTGATGCGATAACATTTCCGTCCGAAATAAGTGAAATCTCAGATTCATAAAGACTTGGCTCACCGTAACCGTACGGCCACCAGAGATCGGGGGTTGGGACGGTGAACTCAAAGCGCCCCTGAACGAATCTGACCTTATGGTCATATGTAAAGCTCTTTCCAAGGGTGCTCTTTCCCTCGATACGAAGTATCATATCGCTTTTTTTGCTGTGTACCGTTTTGAGGGTATAAGAAAGTGCCATTTTTGCGCTTCCTCTGTCTGCTCTGACGGTGGTTATATAGAGCTGACCGATCTCATTTTCCTCTTCAATCTCAAGAGATATATCACGCCAGATTCCTGCCGAAAGTATCCTCGGCATAATATCCCAGCCATACATATGAGGTGCTTTTCTCACACGGAGAGATTCAAAATTTATATGATAAGCGGATTCATATCCCTCGGATAGCCCGTTCTCCGCCATTATCATAGGTGAATAAATAATGATCGAGAGGGTGTTTTTCTTTCCGCAAAGGATAATATCCGTAATATCAAATCGATGCTCCACGAGAGAGTTTTCCGAATGGGCAAATTTCTTACCGTTAAGAAAATAATCTGCAAAGCAATCGACACCTTCAAATTTCAGATATGCCCTCTCGCCTTTATTTAAATCGGGCGCATCAAAATCAATCTCGTATTTATAATCATAGTATTCGTATTCCTTTAAAAGAAGCACATTTTCGCCAAAGTAAATATCAGGCAAAATTCCTGCATGCATCATGTCGATCTCAACATTTCCGGGAATGCTGCCCTCGATGCACTGAGCACCGTCAAAGATATCCGTGCCGTCATTTTCCCTAAGATAAAGCTTGCAAGGACCTCCGATTATTTGCTTTTTCATAGTATTCTCCTATTCTTTTTCAGCTTTGTTTTTTCTGCGATTTTCGGTAATCTCCGGGAGATGCGGAATAAAGCATTTTGAAATCTCTTATGAATTGGGAAATGGTTCCGTATCCACAGGAAAAGGCAATATCCGTAACATTCATTTCGGTTGTTCTTAAAAGAAGCGATGCAGATTTCAGCCGTTTTTCTCTGACATAATCAATAAAATTACAGCCCACATATTTTGCAAAAACACGGCTGAAATGACTTCTTGAATAGCCTGCCTCCGCTGCAACTCTTTCAAGGGACAAGGAGGAGCGGTAATTTTTATTTATATAACGAAGGACATTCTGCATACTTTCCGCAACCCCTCGGTTTTCCTTTTCAGCGGCACTTTCCTGCGTGCCGTTCTTTATAAGAATGTCAAGAAGCGCACCTGCAGTAAGATAGAGCCCTGAAATATCACCTTTTTTGATCTCGTCTCCGCCGGCACTTTTTTCGGAGATTTTTGATAAGGAATTTATTATATGCTCTGACAGATACTCAGCGCATGTTTTCATGCTTTCCGTACAGGAAACGGTGATAAACGAGGAGCAAGAGGAGATGAGCTTGGAAAGCTCACTTGGAATGAGGTCTGCATCAAAGAAGAAGGTATAGATGAGCATATCGTCCTTAACATCAATACGATGGATATCTCTCGGAGTTACCAGATAAAGGGTTCCCTCGTCCATTTCCATTGTGCTTCCGTTGACAATATGCGTCCCGCTTCCTCTTGCAATATATTCAAGCTCATAATAATCGTGAAAATGAAGGGGATAATTGCTTCGATTCTCACATCTTCTCGCAAAAAAACCGTATTTTCCAAAGAAAGCTTCGTTGGATTTTTCAATGTGAATATTATCCATTCTGTCGTTCACAGCACCCTCTCCTTTTTCTACCTATCAACAATAATTATAACCCATTCAAAGACATACGTCAATATAACATTTTGAAAAAGTATTTTTGAGTTTTTATTTGCATTTTTTGCTATTATTGCCTATTATAACAGCAAAAAACACTTTTTTCTACGCTTTTATTGCTTTTTAGTTTTGCTTTTGTGCTAATTATGATTTCTACTGTTGAACTAACTAAAAAAATATGCTATAATTAGATGAAAAAGGAGCGTGAGATGATTTGTGAATATCGGTTTTTGCAATAAATTTTTGCCGGATTTAGATCTTGCCTCTTTGAATGAGGCGGGATTTGAATGCTTATCTTTTTGCCTTCGTCCGAACTATGATGCGGGCTATGCGAAATTTGCCCGGGAGCTTTGTTTTTATTACTCGGATGAAAAAGATTTTTATGACGCTGCCCAAATTTCTTCGGATTGCGGTGTGAACAGACTCGTTATAGGCGAGGATTTTGCTTTTCGGAATGCAAAAATGCTTCTGTCGCTTCCCAAAATGCCCTTCGATATTGCCATCGAAAACAAAAGGACTTGTGAAAAAGCCATTCTTGATTTTTTTGAAGAAACAAAAGGGAGTGAAAACCGCTTCGGTCTTTGCCTTAATACCGGTCATTCTGTTCTTTTTGGAAGAGAAGCACATGAGGTTTTATCTCTTTTCGGCGAACGGATATTTTCTATCCATATAAACGATAATCACAGAACGGGTGATTATCATCTCCCTCCATTTAGGGGAAGGGGCGGAGTGGACTTTGAAAAATTTGCCTCAGTGCTCTCAAAAATCGGCTATGACGGCGAGATCTACCTTGATGTCAGATTGCCCGATATCAGCTCGGATAATGTCATGGAAAAAAGCCTTAGAGTGCTTTATCTTATAGCAAAGGAGATAACAGAAAATTGTATATGAAGGAAATAAAAAAACAGCTTTTTTCGGAACTCCAAAACGGAAGAATGGGAAAGATTGTTGATACAACCTTTCGCAATCTCATCGAGCGGCTTTCTCCTGAGGGCTTTTTGCCCGAATCCTTAACGGGATACTACAAGGGGGAATTTCCCCGATCGGCGGGATGCTATGCGCTTCTTATGCTTGAAAATGGCAGACCTGAGCTTGGCAGACTTGCCATTTCATATGTTTTTGATACGGTTAAAGCTCTAAGCCTTCCCAGAATTCCCCATGTTATAGGAGAAGGCAGAAGCTTTATTGATCCCATTGACCAGATAGACGGTTCAGCGCATAACATCCTTGGATATGCAAGGCTTTGCATTGAGGCTCCCGATGAGGATTTTGAGGATAAATACTACGAATACTGCCGCCGTGAAATTATCAGCTATTATGATTTTCCTTATTTTTATTTTAACTATGCACATGCCACAAGCCCCTTTGCAAGTCACAGACTAGGACTTATTTTCAATATGCAATACGAGCATGACAGAGAGGACAGGCTCTGGGCTTGCTTTGATATGGTTACCCAATCTTTTGTCGGTGCGGCAGGAGACGCAATGCTCCGTCTTGCGGAAAAAAGAGGCGACGGTGAGCTTGCTGAAATTCTCCGCTTCAGAACAAAAGCTCACCGCGAGGGTGTTGAAAAATACATGACCTTCGATGTTGAGGGCAAGAAGCTTTATATGGAAATGAGACTTCCCGATAGCAATTTCGGCGTTCCGTACTCTGCTCTCGGCTTTACAAATTATGGTCCTATTGCCGCAGGCTGGGAAGGAATAAACGCAAATATTCTTGAAGCTACTCTTGATCATATTGAAAAAAACGTTTCCTATTACGATGCTTCCTCGGACAGCACCATTCTCATGCAGGAATATAATCCCGACGGTTCTCTCGATATGCAAACATACGGAAAAGCCATCGCATGGATGCTTGAGCACCAAAGACTCAAAGGAGAATTTGACAAGATATACGAATGGTTCAAATTTTTTAATTACTATCACGGAAACAATGACATCCTCTGCGAGATGTTCTATATGAAGGACGGAAAATGGGTTTTCCGTGATTACGGAAACGGCGAGCAATGCATTTGGTTCTGCATGATGCTTCTTCGACTCCGACGCGAACTTGAGGAGGAACTGTCTTGAAATTAAGCTTATCAAATAATTCTTTCTATTTCATCTCACCCGAGGATGCAATGGAAAAAATAAAAAACGCGGGCTTCGATGCAATGGATTACCGAATGACCGAGGTTGGAATATGGAAAAATCCCGAAAAATTCTTTTCCATGATAGAAAGGCATAAAAATGCTGCTGAAAAATGCGGAATTTTTCTCGGTCAAACACATGGTCCTTACATGACTCCATGCGATGACGACGAAAAAACAAAGGAGCTTTTCGAGGCGCAGAAAATGTCGATAAAGGCGGCTGAAATACTCGGTATTCCGTATCTTGTATTTCATGTTTGTGTATATTCGGGACATCTTTCGGAAGAAGAAAGAAAAATCGCGGGTGAAAAAAATATTGCTTGGTTTTCACGTTTGATTCCTTATTTAAAAAACAGTCCCGTTAAGGTTTGTATTGAAAATTGCTATATCGATTTGCCGGATGAGTCAGGTTGCTATCCGACCTTCGGCTCATGCGGTGAGGAAATGGTATATCTCATTGATTCTCTTAACGAAAAAGCGGGATTTACGGCATTCGGAGCTTGTCTTGATGTTGGACATTGCCACACCTGCGGCGGCGATGCTCCGAGAATGGCAAGGCTTCTCGGAAAAAGACTTCTTGCGCTTCATCTTCATGACAATGACAGGCGAAATGATTATCATCTCCCTCCATTTTGCTCGGCAAACGGCATAGATTGGGAAGAGCTTGCAAAGGCTTTGGGTGAGATAGAATATAAGGGTACTCTGAATTTTGAGATAGACAGCCTTATCGTCCGTCGCTCACCTGATCTTACCCAAGCCACTCTCGAACTCTTCCTTGAAATAGGAAAAGAGCTCAGACATATGATAAAAGGAGGCAGAAATGTTTAAGATTGACCATGATCTTCACAACCATTCGGGACTTTCTCTTTGCAGTGCAGACCACTCATTTTCAGCAAAGCATATTCTTGATCATGCGGCAGAGGTGGGATATAAAATGATTGCGCTGACAAACCATACATGGGATGGAATGATTCCTGGGGCAACACCGTATTATCAGCAGCAGGGGCTCGATCATATAAAAAAGGCTTTGCCACTTCCAAGCCACGAGGGAATAGAATTTCTTTTCGGCTGTGAAACAGAATACTGCGGCGGTGACAGGCTTGCTCTCCACCCCTCTCATTACGATGATTTTGATATCATCATTGTGCCGACAAATCACTTCAGCGGTCAGTTAGGTCTTGTTTGCCCGTCAGAGCTTGACAATGCAAACGATTGGATGTATCTTCAGATAGAACGTCTTGAAGAGCTTCTCAGGATAGATCTGCCATATGAAAGGGTGGGAATTGCCCATCTCCAATGGTTTGAAGCTGATAAAGAGCATATTCCATCAATACTTGCCCATGAGAAGAGGTATTACAATGTGTTTAAGGAATATGCAAACAGAGGTGCAGGCATTGAGCTTAATGCATCCGCCTTCAAATATACAGACCCCGATGAAAGAGAAGCTTATGAAGCATTGAACCCAAGAAAAAAATACAGTCAGTGCGTAAGCTATGACAAAATGCTCTGGCTTTTCTCTATTGCAAAGGATGCAGGCTGTAAATTTTATGTTGGCTCGGATTCCCACACGTCCGAAAGACTCGATTGGCCTGAAAAATATCTTCCAAGAATAATAAAGGATCTGGGACTTACAGAAAAAGACAAATTCGTTCCATGCGAAAGGGGATAAATCATGCTTAAAGGACATATAAGACAGGATTGGTACGATAATTGCCTTGAGTATCATCAAAAGGACTACCCAATTTGGTGGAAAAGAATGTTTGATGCGCTTGACAGTAAAGAGAGAGGAGATCATTTTTCCCTCATCAGCTCCAGTAGCTATCTTGTTAGTCTCGGTGAGATGAAAATCCTCATAGATCCTGCATGGTATATTCCCGGCGTTTTTGATTCCATGAAGGAGCAGATGAAAAAAGACCTTGCAAAGGTGGATTATATAATCTTTACTCATGAGCATGGCGACCATTTCAATCCCGAACAAATTGCATTTTTTAAGGATCTGCCCGTAAAATGGATAGTTCCCATATATTTTGACAAATGGTTTTTAAGCACCGGAGTTGATCCAAAAAATATTATTTTTGCTTCGCCCGATATGATAATTGATCTCGGAGGCGGTAAGCTTCATGCTCTTGAGGGCAACCATAACTATCCTGACGGTGAAAAAGGGCCTAAGGAGCTTATGTATATTGTTGAAGCGGTAGGAAAAAAGATTTTCTTTCCCGCTGACCTTCGCGCCTTCAAGCCCGAAATGATTCCGGATGAGGGCGAATACGATTGCGTATTTCTCCATATGTATCTCAGCCGCACAGACGGATATTCATATCCCTTTGATGAATATTATCCCGATCTTGTAAAATATGCGGCGGCACTTAATACTAAAAAGGTCTTTATAGGGCATCTTTACGGGTTCCAGTGCGGATCACCCGATAGAATATGGAATTATATGCACGCAGGAATGCTCATGGACGGACTTTTTTGTCTTCGACCCGATATGGAGCTCATAATACCTTTTGTTGGAAAAAGCTACGATATATGATGAAAAAAAGAGCTTGTTCACTTCAATTATGAAGATCGATTTTTGTAATGATTTTTAACTGATTAAGAAAAGCTGAGAACCTGACAGTATAGTGGTGTTTTTTTGCAGTATTCATTGTTGATTTTTTATTTGCAAAAGATATAATTATTTTTGAAGATTTTTATGATAGGAGATTTTCAAAATGAGAAAAATTAAAATTGCACAGATCGGAACAAGCAAAAATAGTCACGGAAATGATATTTTTAACTGTCTTAAGCGCAACAGCGATATTTTTGAGATCGTGGGATATCATTTTCCTGAAAACGAGAGGGAAAAATTCCCAAATCGTATGGCTGCTTTTGAGGGATTCAGAGAGCTGACTCTCGATGAAATACTGAATAATCCCGAAATCGAGGCCGTTACTGTTGAAACAGAGGAGATCTATCTCACAAAATATGCCCTTATGGTGGCAGAGCATAAAAAGCATATACATATGGAAAAGCCGGGCGGCACATCGCTTCCCGATTTTGAAAGGCTCATCGAAACCGTTAAAAAGAACGGAACGGTTTTTCACACGGGATATATGTACCGCTATAACCCCTTTATTTCCGAGCTTATAAAGGATGCAAAGAGCGGTGAGCTTGGAGATATCATCAGTATTGAGGCGCAGATGAACTGCATTCACCCAAAAGAGGTAAGACAGTGGCTTGAAAGCTTCAAGGGCGGCATGATGTTCTTCCTCGGCTGCCATCTTATCGACATTATTTATTCAATTCAGGGCAAGCCCAAAAGGGTAATTCCGCTGAACAAATGCACAGGTAAAGACGGTGTTAATGCCGAGGACTTCGGAATGGCAATTTTTGAATATGAAAACGGTGTTTCCTTTGCAAAGACAAGTGCTTCGGAGCATGGAGGCTTTGAAAGACGCCAGCTTGTTGTTAACGGAACGAAAAAGACAGTCGAGCTGAAGCCCCTCGAATGGTACGGAGAGGGAGGAAAGCTCTTTACCGAAAGATTTGTTCGGGAAAGCGAAAAATGGATCGCATATACTCCAAAGGAGACAAGCGAGCTTGTTGACAGATATGATGCGATGATGCAGAGCTTTGCCATGATGGTCAGAGGCGAAAAGGAAAATCCATGGAGCTATGATTATGAGCTTGAGCTTTTCAAATTGGTCAAAGAGGCCTGCGGAGAATAAGACATGAGTAAGAGGGTATTACTTATTGCCGGCGGAGGAACGCTGGGAACATATACGGCAAAGGAGCTTCTTTCAATGGGACATAAGGTCGATATTATTTGTCCCGAAGAAAAGACTTCAAATGACGAAAACCTCAGATTCTTCAGATCTATGGCTACATATGAATATCTTTCAGAGCTTCTGGAAAAAGAGCATTATGACGGAATAGTCAATTTTGTTCATTATCCGGATGTTGAGTAATATAAGCCGGTGCATAAGCTTCTTACAGACAACACGGAGCATCTTATCTTCTTGTCCTCATACCGTGTTTATGCCGATCTCGAGCATCCGATAACAGAGGATGCGCCGAGGCTTCTTGATGTTTCAACGGACGAAAAATTTTTGGCAGAGGAAACCTATGCCCTCTCAAAGGCAAAGGCGGAGAATTTCATCAGAGCGTCGGGGACAAAAAACTGGACAATAGTACGCCCTGTAATATCCTTCTCGGATCGTCGCTTTGATATAGTTACGGTAAATGAGAGAGTTGTGCTTGAAAGAGTAAAAGAGGGAAGGGAGCTTATCCTTCCGGAAAATGTGAGAAATTTAACTGCCGCACTTGATTGGGCGGGCAACAGCGGAAAGCTTATTGCGTCACTTCTTTTCAAGGATGCGGCATTGGGCGAGGCTTTCACCGTTTCAAGTGCGCAAAATCTTACATGGGGCGAAGTTGCGGATATATATACAGAGCTTATTGGCTTGAAGGTTCGCTGGATTGATCCCGATGAGTGGCTCAAGCATGAGGAATATGTTATGAACAACCGTTTTGCGGCTATATATGATAGATTTTTTGACAGAAGGATAGATAACAGTAAAATTCTTTCGGTAACGGGGCTGACAAATGACGATTTCCTTTCGATAAAGGATGGGATAGGGATCGAGCTTGCCAAAATCAATTGGGAAAAATGAAATTACAAAAATTTTCCATTTCAGAAAATTGGTAAGCAGTAATTTGTCGAACAGTCGGAGACGGTGAAACTATACCCCAACGCCGATGGCGTTGCCGCAAGCGGTTCGACTCCACTGCGTTCCGCTCAGGGTGACTATCTACTGTTTATCATTCTTTAGCGCACGTAGATTCTTCGCTACGCTCAGAATGACTCGAGAGTAAATTGATGCTAAGTTTTTCTACATGTAATTTCCGTAAAATTTCCGTAGAAACACAGATAAACAACAATAAAAATTCCCTTTTTCAAAGTTTTG
>JAFXAN010000072.1 GCA_017517035.1 Clostridia bacterium | reverse complement strand
ATGACACCGTGCGAGTATTACTTCACCACCGTCGCGTGACGAAAATCTCCCCCTGCTGCGCAGCAGGGGGAGATGAAAGTATCTATTCAATTTGTAAATTCTTTTGTTTTTTAGTCTGTCTTCTTGACAGGGGGCACATTAGCAAATGACTCAGTCCCATTTTTTATTTTTTCGACCATGTTCCGGGGGAAAGTGCGATTATTAAAGGGAATATCTCAAGTCTGCCAAAGAGCATGGCGAAAGAAAGAAGCAATTTCGATGCAGGTGAATATGCCGCATAGTTTGACATTGGTCCCACGGAAGCAAGTCCCGGACCAACATTATTGAAGCAAGAAACCGCTGCAGTGAAATTCGTCTCAAAATCAAAAGGTTCAAGACAAAGAAGCAAAATCACTGTAAACAGACACAACATATAAAGAACGAAATAAAAGCTTACGCTTCTGTAAGTTCCCTCTTCAAGCGGCTTTCCTTCAAACCGAACAACGCTGACTGAACGGGGATGAAGCATGCGTTTTATCTCCATTCTTACAGTCTTAAATAGAATTATTACTCTCGAAACCTTAAGCCCGCCCGCAGTTGATCCTGCGCATCCGCCAATAAACATCAAAAGGATTATTATTCCCTTTGAAAATCCGGGCCAGAGATTAAAATCTGCAGTTGCAAATCCCGTTGTTGTAATTATTGATGAAACCTGGAAGAATGCAGCGCGAAGCGAATCCCCAAAGCTTCCCGAAATCGGCATAATGTTCACACAGACCAAAGCAGTGCTCACAGCAATTATGCAGACATAGACCCAAAGCTCGTTGCTTGTAAATACACTTTTGAAGCGCTTTATAAGCATCAGATAATAAAGATTGAAGTTCACTCCGAAGATCACCATAAAAATTGCAATGACCCATTGCAAATACGGACTATATGATGTAATACTATCCGCTTTTGTTCCAAATCCGCCCGTTCCGGCAGTTCCGAATGCATGAACAAAGCTATCAAACAAATTCATTCCGCCGAAAAGTAAAAATACCACCTGTACAAGAGTAAGAACAATATAGATAAGATAAAGTATTTTCGCAGTATCCTTTACCCTTGGCACAAGCTTTCCGATTATAGGCCCCGGCATCTCCGCTCTCATAATGTGAATAGATCTGTCCGACATATCGGGGATCACAGCCATTGCAAAAACGAGAACTCCCATTCCGCCCACCCAATGGGTAAAGCTGCGCCAGAACAAAAGTCCGTGGCTCATAGCTTCAACATCTGGAAGTATTGATGCACCTGTTGTTGTAAATCCGCTTACCGTTTCAAAAAAAGCATCAATATAGCTTGGAATCTCTCCGCAAAGAGTAAACGGCAAAGCACCTATGGCAGAAAGAAGAACCCAAACGAGAGCCACGGTAATAAATCCCTCTTTTGCATAAATTACGCTATCCTTGGGCTTTGAAAATTTCCACAGCGCACCGCCAAGAGCAAGAGAGAGTGCAATAGCAACAAGAAAGGCATAAAAGCATCCTTCGCCGTAAATCAGTGAAACAATAGCGGGAAGACAAAGCATAAGAGCTTCAAAAAGCACTATTCTTCCTGCCAAAAACAGGATCATTTTATAATTCATATTCGCCTCACCTTATGATATCGGCAAGATCGTCAAGACGCTGTCCTGCCGCTAGAACGATAACCTTATCTCCTGCAAGAATAACATCATCACCCTTGGGAATAATGGTTTTTCTCGCTCTGATTATGCCGCCGATCAGCACTCCGTTCTTTAGACTCATATCCTTCAGAGGAATACCGCAAAGGCTGAAATCGGAACCAACAGAGAATTCAAGCGCCTCTGCCTTTCCGTCCATAAGCTTATAAAGAGTTTCAACATTACTGCTTCCCTCCGAGTTCTGCAGTGCCCTCGCATAACGGACAATGATCTCGGAAACGGATTTTTTGGGCGACATGATGCAATCAAGTCCCAGCTTTTCCGCAAGAGCGGTAAATTCGTCTCTATTGACCTTTGAAATAACCTTTTTTATACCGAGAGAGGAAGCAAAAACAGAAAGAAGAATGTTTTCCTCATCCATACCCGTGAGCGTAACGAAAGCATCCATAGAGGTCAATCCTTCCTCCATAAGAAGCTCTTGCTGTGCTCCGTCTCCATGTATCATGGAAACATTTTTCAGCTTGTCCGAAAATTCAAGACACCTTTCCCTGTCAAGTTCTACGATTTTGACAGAGCATCCGTTCTCAATCAGCATTTTTGATAGATAAAATGCGGTTTTGCTCGCTCCGAGGATCATAACATCACGAACAGGCTTCTGCACAATTCCAAGCATTTTCATCAGCTTCTGAAGCTCATCACGAGAAGCTGTAAGTGCGATCCTATCGCCGCTTTTGAGAACAAAATTACCGTACGGAATATAAACCTTGTCATCACGGTGAACAACGCAAACAAGAAAATCCGCCTTATATTTTTTTCTGATGTCTATAAGGCTCATTCCGTCAAGAGGTGAATCATCTCTGAGTACAAGCTCAACTATTTCGTATTTTCTTCCCGAAAAAGTTTCAACCTTTGCAGCAGCCGGAAGTCCTATGACATTATATATCTCATGGGCAGCCAGAAGTTCGGGATTAACCGCAAGAGATATCCCCATTTCCTTTTGCATAAAAGCGATATTCTGCTCGTTATATTCCGGATTGCTTATCTTTGCAATGGTGTGTGAAGCTCCCATTCTGCCTGCCACAAAGCAGGAAAGCATATTCAGCTCGTCAGAGCCGGTTGAGGCAACAAACAGATCGACCTTGTCCACTCCTGCCTCTGCAAGAGTATCATAATCTGCACCGTTTCCGCAAACGCCCATAACATCATATATATTTGTAATTTCGGAGATAACGGCTGGCTGATTATCAACAGCGATAACATCATGCCCCTCAAGAACAAGGCTTGAAACTATCGTTGTTCCGATCTTTCCGCATCCAACAACTATTATTTTCATATATTTTTCCTCTTTTATCCTAAATTACAATAGCCATTACAATTTTTTTAAAATTATAGCACAAAAATATGTTTTTGTCAATCGAAACTCTTTCTTTTGAAATATCGCTTTTCTATAAACAGTAATCTGTTGAACAGTTGGAGATGTGTTTTTGTAGGGGACGGCGACCACGACGTCCCATTTGTCATTTAAAATTCACGATTATTTCATGTCTTCTGTGGGACGTCGAGGTCGCCGTCCCCTACAGATTTGCGTTTTTTATCGCACCTACAAATTACTGTTTACATAAAAATGGACAAAGAGCCGAGGCACAAGGCTCGGCTCTTTTCATCACAGAAGCGCGGTATATATTTCTCTTCCGCCGTCAATATATACCTCAACTATATATTCATCTCTGATTATCTCAATCGAAGAAAATTCGCCCTCATAAACAACAGGCTCACGCCCCATTCGCTCGATGATAAATCCTTTTTCCGTGCGCTTCACCGCCTCATCCTCCTCTTTCAGAAGATGACGAAGCTCCACAATGGGATAAGCTGTAATTATACCGTTTTCTATCTTGATCTCACGGGGAACCGAAAAGCAGCCGATATCCCTTTCGGCATATCCCTTATATCTCCATCCGGGGATCCATGAAATAAGTATATTTCTTCCCATATGGTCGGTAAATACCTGACCCGCATACTGATCGGGGCCTTTATCAACCTCTGCCTCATTCTGAACCTTAAATTTTCCGTCCTCAAAGCTTCCGTACATTATATGGAAATAATGAACGCTGTCAAGCGGACAGATCGAAGCTGTGAGCAGATATTTTTCACCTGCATGAACAAGTGAAGGGCATTCGGTAAATTTGCACCTGTCCCAACTGCTCATAATTCCCTCATATTGCCAATCAAATAGATCCTCGCTTCTATAAAGAAGAAGCCTTCCCTCTTTTGTTTCGGGATGTCCCGTTGCCATAACGCAATAGTATTTTCCGTCAATATAACAAACGGCAGGATCTCTGAAATCATGACCTCCGTCCGACGGATAATTATCAATTACGGGATTGCCATCGTATTTTTCGAAATTGATGCCATCTCTCGAGGTTGCAATGCTGACAGTCTGTATATTTTCGTCCGTTCCTTCGGGGGTATGGACTGAAGCATAGAACAGATAAAGAATATCATCCTTAACTATGGCAGTTCCTGACCAACATCCGCCGTTATCATATTCCATATCGGGAAAAAGAGCAACAGGAAGCTCCTCCCATGTAATAAAATCACTTGTTCTTGCGTGGCCCCAGTGCATAGGCTGATCCCTAAAGGGAAGCTCACAATCGGGAGAGTGCTGATAAAAAAGATGATAATATCCCTTATAATAAACAAGTCCGTTGGGATCATTTACCCAGCCTTTTCTTGGCCTGTAATGATGCTGCAATTTTCTTAGATAATCCATTGATCTCACCTCGCATAAATCTTTACCGACAAAATTTATCTATGTCCAAAGCTGATGGGCTGATACGAAAATACGGATCAGCCCAAATTATCAATAATACTTACTGCGCTTTTTCTTAACAACAAATGCAGATACACCCCAAATAACAAGCGCAGAAATTATCAGAATGCAACCCACATATACCCAAGCACCGAGAGAGCTGTCAATCTTAAGCTCCTCCCAAAGCTCATTCACAAGAGAAAGAGTTTCGGGGGGAAGATTCTTATAACAATATTTGTCATAGTCAGCCTTCAGGTCAAATCCCTCGGGATAAAGTATCTCTATCCAATCCTCGCCCATATATTCTATATACTCTTCACTATCTGTAACGAGAGTATTCGGCGAAGCATAGCAAATATATTCCGCATTTGCGATGGCGATCTCCTCAGAGAGCATAAAATTGATATATTCCTCCGCAAGAGCCTTATTTTTTGAGCCTTTGGGAATACACATGGCATCAACAAAAATATTGGTACCCTCACTTGGATAGTAGAACGCAAGATCTTCATTATTCTCGGACATTGTGAGATAATCGCCCGCATAATAGGAAGCGATCGCCGCCTCTCCGGACTCCATCTTGTTGAATATCTCATCCATTACATAGCTCTGAACCAAGCTTTTTTGCTTTGCAAGCTCACCGAGAGCCTCTCTCCACTTGCTTTCATCTGTCGTATTTACATCAATTCCAAGACGGTACATAGCCGTTCCGAAAGCATCTCTGGAGTTATTATACTGAAGAATATCGCCCTTATATTTATCATTCCACATAAGGTCCCATGAGCCAACATCCTCCTCCGAAACACGGGAGGAATTATATATGATACCAACCATACCGTAGGTATAAGGAACGGTATATTCATTGCTCGGATCATAATAAGGATTAAGAAAATCCTCTGCGATATACTCAAAATTGGGAATGTTATCATAGTTCAGCTTTTCGAGCATATCTTCATCAAGAAGACGCTTTATCATATAGTCCGAGGGGATGATAACATCATATCCTGTTGCTCCGCTCTTAAGCTTTGCATACATATCTTCGTTTGAGGCATAGGTGGTATAATTGACCTTTATTCCCGTTTTTGCGGTAAACTCGGCATTAACATCAAGAGAATCCTCCGAGCCATCGGAAATATATTCGCCCCAGTTATAAACATTAATCGTACCTTTGTATTTTGCAGTATCATCCTCGTTTTCATTTTCCTCGTTTCCGCAAGAGGTAAAAGAAAGAAGAGGCATAAAAGTCAGAAGGCACGCAAAGAGAATCAAAAAAATCTTTTTCAAGGTCTGCACAGCTCCTTAAAAGCTTATTTCTTTTTTGGTTTCTTCTCCGCCTTTGCGCTGATGACATTCGAAAGAATGAGCAAAAGCAGAACGGCGATGAAGATGAGCGTTGAAAGCGCATACATATCGGGAGTGACACGCTTTTTTGTCATGGAATAAATTCTAATCGGCAATGTCTCAAAGCCGCTTCCGATGGTAAAATAGCTTATTACGAAATCGTCAAGAGAAAGCGTAAACGCCATAATAAGTCCGGAAAGTACTCCCGGCATTATTGCGGGAAGCTCAACCTTGAAGAATGCCTTCATGGGCGTGCATCCGAGATCCATTGCCGCTTCCGGCAGCTGGCTGTCAAGCTGTCTGATCTTCGGGAGCACAGAAAGAATAACATAAGGCAGATTAAAGGTTATATGAGCTATCAAAAGCGTTGCGAAGCTCAGATTGTTATCAAGCTTCAGAAGTCCGCCAACGAAAACGAAAAGAAGCATCATCGAGATACCCGTTACGATATCGGGATTCATCATGGGTATATTGGTTGCGCTGATAAGCGCCCCCTTAACATACTGATTCTTCATTCTGTCAATTCCAACCGCCGCCGCAGTGCCGATAACGGTTGCGATAACGGATGAGGTCACTGCAAGAATAAGAGTGTTTTTCAGAGCCGCAAGAGTTGCGCTGTCCCTGAACAATTCTTTATACCAGTCAAGGGAAAAACCCATAAAAACTCCGGTGGAATTTGAGACATTAAAGGAAAACAAAACAAGTATTCCGATTGGCGCATAGAGGAAAACGAAGATGAGAGTTGTATAAAGTCTTGACATTGTTTTCATACGACCATACCTCCGTCCTCGTCAGAAAATTTATTCATTATCGCCATCGAAATGATGATAAGAACCATAAGAATAAGAGATATAGCAGCACCGAGGTTGTAATTATAGGCTGTCTGGAACTGTCTTTCGATTGTATCACCTATAAGATCGAAGTTTCCTCCGCCCAGCTTCTGAGAAATATAGAATGTACTGATAGAGGGAACGAAAACCATTGTAACACCCGAAACAACGCCGGAAATACTGAGAGGGAAAATTACCTTTGTCATAACCCCAAAGCTGTTACAGCCAAGGTCATGAGCCGCTTCAACGAGGCGGCGGTCGATCTTCACCATAACGGTATATATGGGTAAAATCATGTATGGCAGGAAATTATATACCATACCGAGAACAACCGCTCCGCTGGTATTTATCATATGAACAGGCTCAAGACCAAGCTTAATAAGAAGCTGATTGATAAAGCCCGTATCTTCAAGTATCGACATCCATGAATATGTACGGATAAGAAAGTTCATCCACATTGGAAGCATAACAAGCATGATGATTATCTTTTGAGCGGAAGGTTTTGCTCTTGAGATCGCATATGCCATAGGATATGCGATAATAAGGCAGATAAAGGTTGCAATAATTGCAAGGCTGATGGAGCGGAAGAAAATGACCATATAATCCGCTTCAAGAGACTTCAGAATATTATCAAATGTAAAAGCGCCCTCGCTGTCGGTAAAAGCATAATAAGCAACGAAAAGCAGCGGTGCTATGATAAACAGCACGGTCCACACCATATGGGGTGCGGCAAGGCATTTCTGGAGCAGGGATCTTTGCTTCATTCCTTATTCCTCCTCGGTATTGACAGAAAGCTCGTCCAGCTCATCACTGAAGGACGAATAATCGCCAAACTGATCAGAATATTTGGATTTTTTCATAACATGGATAGCATCAGGCTCGATATAAAGACCGATATGCTCGTCCTGCGCCACAAAATCAGTGGTCTGGATCATCCACTTAAATCCGCCTATATCAACGATTATCTCATAGTGAACGCCCTTGAATGTAACGCTTGTAACAATGCCCGAGAGCATTCCCTTCTCCACCGGAACAACATCAACATCCTCGGGACGGACAACAATATCAACAGCTTCCCCTTTTGCGAAGCCCTTATCAAGGCAATCGAAGGTCTGATTTGAGAACTTAGCCTTATAATCCTCCAGCATAACACCGTCAAGGATATTACTCTCACCAATAAAATCGGCAACGAAAGCATTTACAGGCTCATTATATATGTCTGTCGGAGTTCCTATCTGCTGGATCACGCCCTCATTCATAACCACGATAACATCGGACATGGAGAGAGCCTCCTCCTGATCGTGAGTAACATAAATAAATGTGATTCCCGTCTGCATCTGAATATTTTTCAGCTCGTTCTGCATATCCTTGCGGAGCTTGAGGTCAAGAGCGCCCAGAGGCTCATCGAGGAGAAGGACACGGGGATGATTTATAAGCGCGCGAGCAATGGCAACTCTCTGCTGCTGACCGCCCGAGAGAGATTCAACATTTCTTCTCTCAAAGCCCGAAAGATTGACCATTCGCAGCATATCCTTAACACGGCGGCTGATCTCTTCCTCCTTCAGCTTTTTGCCAAGGCGCAAGCCAAAAGCCACATTCTCATAAACATTGAGATGCGGAAAAAGTGCATATTTCTGAAAAACGGTATTTACTTGCCTCTTATAAGGCGGCAGGTCATTAATTTTTGCACCGTCAAAAAACACCTCTCCGAAATCGGGAGTTTCAAAGCCCGCAATTATGCGAAGAGTTGTAGTCTTTCCGCAACCCGAAGGGCCGAGAAAGGTAACAAATTCTTTGTCATGAATATCCAGATTTATACCGTCAAGAACGGTCTCACCGTCAAATGATTTGCGGATATTTTTCAGTTCAATAATTCTGCCTGCATTAGATTCTGTCAACTCAGTAGATCCTCCAATATATAAACAAAATATCTGCGCAAAAAATACTGCGCCATCATGATTCTATATTGTAACAGAATTTCGCCAAAAATGCAATATATTTTCTGAAAAAAGTCGAATTATTTTGAAAAAAATGTGATTAAATGAGATGATTCGTGTTTTTTCGGGGGTTTACACCCAAAATTCTCCCATATACTCGTTTATTCTCCCTTATACTCGTTTTTCCTTTATACGATAGCAGAGGAAAAAAGAGAGCAGGCAAGAATGAATGCCGAAAAGCCCGCACCGAAGCGGAGCAGAAGATAAACCGCCAAAAGCCAAATGATAATTATGGCAAAAAATGAAAGCTTTTTCATTAAGGAAGCAGCGATTTCATTGCCGAAGAAAAGAGAGATAAATGAAAACAAAATACGATATCCGTCAAAACCGAAAACCGGAAAAAGATTCAAAATGGCAAGCATCATTGAAAATGAGGAAAACTCCCCAAAGGAAGAGGAAAGCAGCCCCGCAGTTATCAGATTTGTTAAAGGTCCCGCTGCGGCTATCAATATTTCTTCTTTGTATGACAAAAGTTTTCCGCAAAGAGTCATTTTTGCACCCACCACATCGAGAGTGAAGCTTTTTATATCTGCACCGCATAGCCTTGCGGCAAAAAGATGCCCCATTTCATGGAGAAAAACAGCAGAGATCCAAGAAAGCGCAACAGATAAGTCAATGATTCGGTATCCGCCAAACAAAATGAAAATTAAAAACAACCAGATTCCAAACCCGATTTTCAATTTTCCTATCATAATACCTCCGTTGTATTTAGTTTGAAAACAGTAATTTAGCGAACTGTCAGATAGCGGTGAAATCATCCTTTAGCGTTTCCAGATCCTTCGCTACGCTCAGGATGACAAGTGGAGGATCGGAGCATTTTGTCCTAATTTGTCATTCTGAGCGCAGCGAAGAATCTATTAGCATTAACAGAT
>JAFXAN010000071.1 GCA_017517035.1 Clostridia bacterium | reverse complement strand
TCGGTGCGTCGATATGACGCAAACCTGTAGGGGACGGCGACCTCGACGTCCCTTTTATCATTTTAAATCAACGGAATTTCCACATCTTTTAGGGACGTCGTGGTCGCCGTCCCCTACAAACAAACATCTCTGACAGTTCGACAAATTATTGTTTACCTGCAATAGAATATATAAGGAAAATAAATTTGAGAAAAAGTCGAAAAAATGGAAAAAAGCTATTGACAAACGGGATAAATAATGTTATAATAGAGAGCCGCATAATTTGGGGGCTTTAAAAGTGTGCATATTTTGCACCGCCTTCATTAGCGAGTCTAAAAAAGAAAGAGAGGTGCTTTTCGTGTTCGCAGTAATTCAGACCGGCGGAAAGCAGTACAAGGTTAACGAGGGCGATATCATTTTCGTTGAGAAGCTCGATGTTAACGATGGCGAAACTGTTACTTTTGATAAGGTAATGGCATTATCTACCGGAGACGACTTCAAGGTAGGCGCTCCCACAGTTGAGGGTGCAAAGGTTGAGGCAACTGTTCTTAAGAACGGTAAGGCTAAGAAGATCTACGTTATGAAGTACAAGGCTAAGAAGAACGAGAAGAAGAAGATCGGTCACAGACAGCCCTATACAAAGGTTCAGATCACAAAGATCTGCGGCTAATAGGTTTCTGCTATGACGAAAATCGTTTTTTATCGAAGCGGTGGAGTTTTCTATGGCTTCGAGGAACAGGGTCACACCGGTTTTGGTGAGGAAGGGAATGATATTCTCTGCGCCGCACTTTCCGCAATGACAATGCTAATCATCAACTCCATTGAAATTGCCTATGCGTCGGATGTTGAATATGAGATCGACGAGAAGACGACAGATATCCGTGTAAGGTGTCGAGGCGCACTTCCTCAATTTGAGGATGATGAGCGCAAGCGCTATGCGGTTTCGGGCATTTTCACAGCTTATTATTATCAGCTTAATGATATGCTTGAGGAGTATTACGATTTTCTCGATGTATCCATAAAGGATATCGACTATCAGTAATTCGTTTTTCAAGAGGCGGCTATGCCGCAAACCAAAAATTATGGAGGTAGGAATAATGTTAAGACTCAGTTTACAGTTCTTTGCTCATAAAAAGGGTGTTGGTTCTACAAAGAACGGTCGTGACAGCGAATCCAAGAGACTTGGTGTTAAGAAGTCCGACGGTCAGCCCGTAAAGGCAGGCAACATCATTATCAGACAGAGAGGTACAGCAGTACATCCCGGTAACAATGTTGGTATCGGTAAGGATGATACACTCTTTGCTCTCATCGACGGTAAGGTTAAGTTTGAGCAGAAGACAAAGGCTAAGAAGCAGGTAAGCGTTTACGCTGACTAATTGCTTTCTTTCGGCAAAGGGCGTTCCCGTGAGGAACGCCCTTTTGTTATTCTTTTTTATATTTCAGAGGGGTAATCCCCTCATATTTTTTGAATAGCTTGATAAATCCCGAGCAATCCCCAAAGCCGCATTCATAGCAGACCTCGGTAACGCTCATGCTTCCTTTGAGCATAATCTTTGCATGAGCAAGTCTGCATTCGGTGAGGAATTCCCAAACGGTCTTTCCCGTGTGCTTTTTGAAGGTCTTTGTCAGATATGTTATACTGCAATTCGCATTTTTTGCGATTTCGTCGAGATTCTTGATGGTCTTATAATTGTTTGTGATGTATCTTGTTGTGCTTGTTATTACGGCGGGCGTTGATGCTTGGAAGGGTGAAGCCTTTGCCTTATCATAAAGCCCTCTGCATCTGTAAAGCAGCTCGATAATATAAGCAAAGATGCAGAGATCGGAGCTGTTTTCCTCAGAAATTAAATATGAAATTTTATCGCATATTTCCAGGATTTCCTGCTTTTCACCGTGTGGAGCTGATATATGATTGATCCTATTTTTTTCCTTATCCTCAAAGATATATGCAAGATCCTCACCGCCAAGTGAAAGAAGCAAGGAGGAGGGGATCAAAAATGTTATATAATGATGCTCTCCCCCTCTGAATATTCGGGCAAAATGAAGCTCATCGGGACGGAAAACAACTATATCTCCGCAAGATGTATTATAAATCTGATCCTTCATCACGACCCCCATGCCGTCAGAGAGCAGAACTGATATTTTGTAGCTGTCATAAAGCTCGGTGGGAGTATTTTCCTCTGCTTCGTAAATGCGTTTTTGGCTTGTGATTTCTATTGTTTCCCTTAAAGGGGCAAGTCTTATAGATTTTTTTATTGTCATAAATTCCTCTGTTTCATATTTGACGATTTTTTGTGTGCTATTTTCATATAAGTTTTTGAATTTGGGTGCTATAATCATTATACACCAATAAAAATCCAAAATCAATAGATTGGAGAAAAATAATGAAAAATGCAACCGAAAGAATAAAGAATCTGCGTGAATACTACTTAAACAATTCTCCGATGGCACTTGACCGTTCACTTGTTGCATGGCATTGCCACCGTTCTTTATATTATTATGTGGAAGGCTGGATCGAGGGCAGATGGGCAGAGACGCTCAGGCTTCGCCGTGCAAAGGCGGAAGCATATCTTCTCCGTCATATAGAGCCTGTTATTGAGCGTGGAGAGCTGATTGTGGGACAGCCTGATTTCAGACCGTTTGACGAAGAAGAGCAGGCGAATTTTAAAAAATACGAGGAGCTTTATTGGAAGCTTATGCCTCAGAAAAAGGGAAGAATGGATCATCTTGCTCCCGATTTTTCGCTTCTTCTTGAAAAAGGAGTCTGCGGAATGATAGAAATGCTTGACGAGCGGCTTTCCGAAATCGACATTTTTGACGGTAGTCAGATTGAAAGATGGGAATATTATACCGCTTGCAAAACAGAGCTTGAAGGTCTTTGCGATCTTGCGGAAAGATATGAAAAGAAGGCAAGAGAGCTTGCTGAAGAAGCGGAGGGAACAGAAAAAAAGGAGCTTCTTGAGCTTGCTTTAGTGCTGGCAAGAGTTCCGAGATACGGTGCAAGAAGCTTCAGGGAAGCCTTGCAAAGCGTGCATCTTTTCAAATTTAGCCTTTTCGGCCTATATTCCTGCGGTCATATCGACCGTTGGCTTTTGCCTTATTACAGAAATGACATTGAAAAAGGCATTATTACACCCGATGAGGCGCAGGAGCTTATAGATTGCTTTTTCCTTATGAGCATTCCAAATATGTCTGCTTGGGCGGCTGAGGGACTTATGCTTGGGGGAAGGCTCAGCGACGGAAGCGTTGTTGAAAATGAGCTGACAAAGCATTTTCTCATAGCCATCGAGCATACCCATATTCCCGACCCGAATGTTGGAATGTGTGTGACGCATGACACATCCGATGAAATGTACCGTCTGATTGCCCGTATCATAAAGGCGGGACACGCACAGCCTCAGATCTGGAACAGCGACGCTGTTACCGAATCCATGCTTTCTTACGGCTTTGACAGAGATGCCGCAAATGATTTTACTCTTTCTACCTGCGTTGAAGTTACGCCCGTGGGTAAGAGCGGAATTTCCATAACAAGTCCTTATATGAATCTTCTGAAGGTGTTTCTTTCATCGCTTGAAAAAATGCCATTTTCAACCGATCTTGAAGGCGCTTATGCCGTATTTGCAAAGGAATTCAAGGATTTTGCAAGGCGCGAGATGCTCACCGAGCATCTTTATCAGCTTGAAAGAGGAAGAAATTATACAGATCCTGCAAGAGTGTCTCTTTTGATCCATGATTGCATTGAAAGAGGAAAGTCGCATGATTGCGGCGGCGCTCTTTACAATATTATGGAGCCTAATGTTCTCGGAATGTCAAATGTTATCGAATGCTTCAATGTTCTGAATGAGCTTGTGTTCAAATCGGGAGCATATAGCCTTGAAGTCGTTCGAGAGGCAATAAAGAACAATTTTGAAGGTCACGGAGAGCTTTTGGCAAGAATAAGAAATGGTGTTGTTCATTTTGGAAATGATACAGATGAGGCATCTCTTATTGCAAAGAGAGTTTCCGATATAGTTCTCGACACATTCAAGGAGCAGAGAACCGTTAGGGGCGCTGCGGTTATCCCCGGTTCGTTTTCCTACAGGGATCACATAATGCACGGACAGCAAACGGGAGCATCTCCCGACGGAAGACTTGCGAATAAGCCTCTGAATGACGGCTCATGCCCCGTTCAGGGCTATGATATAAGCGGCCCGACAGCTACCCTTAAGTCCATTGCTGCTTGGGAGCCGGCAAGATTTCTCGGAGGAAGCTCGGTAAATGTAAAGCTTTCGAGAAGTGTAAAGGAAGAGGATATAATCGGTCTTATAAAAGGATATCTGACAACAAAAGGCTCTCAGCTTCAGTTTAACATTTGCGATAAGGATGAGCTTCTTGATGCAAAGCTTAACCCGGAGGATCATGGCGATCTTCTTGTGCGCATAGGCGGATACAGTGATTTCTTCGTGAAGCTTACTCCGGAGCTCCAGGACGAAGTGATTTCAAGAACACAAAATGAGTTTTGAAAAAGCTGAATGTTTGGAAAACAAAAACCGATTTACAATATAAAGAACCTTAATTGCAATGGTAAAATGAGAGGATTTAAGTTATAATTAAAGTGATAAGCTGCGTTTTGCGGTAGAAATGAAAAATTGTAAATATAAAACGGAGGAAATTTATCATGAAAATGACTCTCAGATGGTTTGGTACAGGCTATGACAGCGTTACCCTCGATAAAATTCGTCAGATTCCCGGTGTGAAGGGAGTTATCACAACTCTTTACAGCACAAAGCCCGGTGAGGTTTGGACAAGAGAAGCGATCCGTGCGCTTAAGGAAGAGGTTGAGGCTGCCGGACTTGAGATCAGCGGTATCGAAAGCGTTAATATCCATGACGATATCAAGATCGGTCTTCCCACAAGAGATCAGTATATCGAAAACTACATAAAGACGCTTGAGAACCTCGGTGAAGAGGGTATCAAGATGGTATGCTATAACTTTATGCCCGTTTTCGACTGGACAAGAACAGATCTTGCAAAGCCTCGTCATGACGGTTCAACTGTTCTTTCCTATGACCAGAATGTTGTTGATTCTATTGATCCTCAGGTTTTCTTTGATCAGACGGATGCAAATTCCAACGGCTTCGTTATGCCCGGCTGGGAGCCTGAAAGACTTGCTCATGTTAAGGAGCTTTTCGATGCTTATAAGAATGTGACAGAGGAGGACCTCTTTAACAATCTCGTATATTTCCTCAAGGCTATTATGCCCACCTGCGATAAATATGATATCAATATGGCGATCCATCCCGATGATCCCGCATGGCCCGTATTCAACCTGCCAAGAATTATCACTGGTAAGGAGAATATCCACAGAATGCTGAAGGCGGTTGATAATCCTCATAACGGACTTACACTCTGCACAGGCTCGCTCGGAACAAATCTTGATAACGATATTCCGGATATCATCCGTTCCATGCCCGGCAGAATCCATTTCGCTCATGTTCGTAATCTCCAGCATTGGATTCCCGGTAAGCTCTTTGAGGAGGCTGCTCATCTTTCAAGTGACGGTACATTTGATATGTATGAGATCATGAAGGCTCTTCACGATATCGGCTTTGAAGGTCCTATCCGTCCCGACCACGGAAGAACGGTTTGGGGTGAGGTATGTATGCCCGGCTACGGTCTCTATGACAGAGCGATGGGCGCTTGCTACCTGAACGGTCTTTGGGAAGCTATAGAAAAATCGAGTAAATAATTATAGAAAAGAGGCTGAATTTCAGCCTCTTTTTTGTGACTATATATGCACTAAACAGTAATTTGTCGAACAGTCGGAGACGGTGAAATTATACCCCAATGCTGTCACATTGCCCTATGGGTTCGACTCCACTGCGTTCCGCTCAGGGTGACTGTTTTGAGATTATCATCCTTTAGCGCTCGTAGATTCTTCGCTACGCTCAGAATGACTCGAGAGTAAATTGATGCTAAATTTTTCTACATGTAATTTCCGTAAAATTTCCGTAGAAACACAGATAAACAGCAATAAAAATTACCTT
>JAFXAN010000070.1 GCA_017517035.1 Clostridia bacterium | reverse complement strand
GGGTTGATGTTTGTTCTTCTACATAAAACTCACAATAATTCTCCGTAGAAACACTGATAAACAACAATAAAAATCCTCTTTTTAAAGTTTTGCTCAAGCTTTTTTAAAAGCTTGCGGGAGCCGGCAACGGTGCCGGTCGCCACCGCAGTGGCGAAACTCCTTCACCGACAAATTACTGTTACTTGGCAAAAAACAAAAACTTGCCGGAGGCAATTGAATGAATATACTTACCGACAGCATAAGGCGGGACAGCGAATATACCCAGCTTCTCTCCTGTGCTATAAAGGCTTATGAAGCAAGAGAAGCCCTGCCCATCGTTGCAAGCGGGCTCTGCGAGGGAGCTTCGGATGCGCTTCTTGTTTCCCTTCTTGAGGATCTTGAGAAGGAAAAGGGCGGCTGCGCCCTCATTGTCTGCCCCGAAGAAAAGGACGCCATAAGGCTTCGTGACCTTCTCCTTCGCTTTGGACTGAAATGCGGCTTCTATATTGCCCGAGACCTTACTTTCTATAATATAACCGCCTCCCATGAGTATGAGCATGAGAGGCTTAATGTGCTTTATTCGATAATGAACGGCGAGCTTGATGCCGTTATCACCACACCCGATGCCGCTCTTGGCTATACCATTCCGGAAAACATCCTTCGTGATTTCACCATGAAGCTGAAATACGAGGAACGCATCTCCATTGACGAGACCGTCAAAAGGCTGATAGGTGCGGGCTATGTCCGCACGGAAATGGTTGACAGCGCAGGACAGTTTGCGGTGCGTGGCGGAATCATCGACATTTTCCCACCCTGCGGAAGATACACCGATATGGACGGTGCAGAGATAAATTCAATACACCCCATCAGAATCGAGCTTTTCGGTGACGAGATCGACCGAATGGCAATGTTTGACACAGAAACACAGAGGATCACGGAAAATCTGAACACTGCCGAGATCATGCCAGCAAGAGAGCTTCTGATAAGCGCCGAATCCCGTGAAAAGCTGAAAAAGGCCGTTTCTCTGCAGATAAAAAATTCAAAAAACGAGCGTGCAATCGAGGAGCTGATAAGCGAAGTCCACGCAATTGAATGCGGTCTTGAGCTGAATTTTGCCGACAAATATATTTCTCTCATCTATCCCGAATGCACTTGTCTGCTTGATTATCTTAAAACAGGCGCAAGAACTGCCGTTATAGTCAAGGGGACATCAGCCGTCCGTGACCGCCTTGAGAGTGCGGAGTGGCACATGAATGAAACAATAAAGGAGCTTCTTGAAGCAGGCACTATTGCACCTAAATACACCGAATACTCAAAGTCTTCATCTGCCTTTGATATTTTTTGCGATGAAAATGTGACGATTCATGTTGATTCCTTCGCATCGGGAATGTCGGGCAAGAGACTTGGAGGTCTTTTCGGCTTCAGAACAAAACACACCGTCTCATATGCTGACAATATCGAGCTTCTTCGTGAGGATCTGCGCTCCTATTCGGAAAACGGATACCGCATTCTTCTTATGTGCGAAAACGAAACTGCGGCAAAGAACATGAAGGAGCTTCTCGCACAGGAAAAATTCAACACCTTTACTTCTGTGAGCGTCGGAGAATTCAGCGCTGACACGATGCCGCGGGGAGATGTTCTTCTGCTCTTTAAGGAGTATCTTGCGGGATACGAGCTTCCCGTTCCGAAAATTGCAGTCCTCAGCGCAAATCCCGAGGGCAGAGCAACAGCAAAGCGCACCGAAAGCACACTTCACAAGCGTGCGAAAAAGAGAAAGGACGCTCAAAGCATCCTTTCATATGCAGATCTTACCGTGGGTGACTATGTGGTTCACGAAAATTACGGTATAGGTATCTATAAAGGCATTGAAAATGTTACGGTGAACGGCGCAAGCCGTGATTATATAACCATTCAGTATGCGGGAGCAGACAAGCTCTTTCTTCCAACCGAAAAGCTGGATATGGTGTCAAAATATATCGGTGCAAGAGCCGATGACGGCACGGTCAAGCTCTCAAAATTCGGTGGCGGAGAATGGGCAAAGGCAAAAACAAGAGCAAAGGCAGCTGTCAAGGAAATGGCAAAGGAGCTTATTCAGCTCTATGCACAGAGAATGAGGAAAAGCGGTATTGCCTTCCCTCCGGATGATGATTATCAGATGGATTTCGAGGCTGCATTTGACTATGAGGAGACTCCCGCACAGCTTGCAGCAATTGCAGATATCAAGCAGGATATGATAAGCTCTGTTCCAATGGACAGACTGCTTTGCGGCGATGTTGGATTCGGAAAAACAGAGGTGGCACTTCGTGCGGCATTCAAAGCGGTGCTTGGAGGAAAGCAGGTGGCGATCCTTGTTCCCACAACGATCCTCGCCCTTCAGCATTTCCAAACTGCCCTTCAAAGATTCCGTTCCTTCCCCGTTTCCATCGACCTTATTTCACGCTTCAGAACTCCAAAGCAGCAGGCTTTGACACTCAGAAAGCTTAAAAGAGGCGAGGTAGATATCGTCATCGGAACTCACCGTCTTGTTTCAAAGGATATTGAATTTAAGGATCTGGGACTCCTCATAATCGACGAGGAGCAGCGCTTCGGTGTTGCCCAAAAGGAAAAGCTTAAGCAGATCGCAGGAAATGTTGATGTGCTTACTCTTACAGCAACGCCCATTCCCCGAACCCTCAACATGGCAATGAGCGGGATCCGTGATATTTCAATTCTCGATGATGCCCCCGGCGACCGTTTGCCCGTGCAAACCTATGTTCTTGAGCATGACGATCTGATAATAGAAGAGGCTATTCGCCGCGAGCTTCGCCGTGGCGGTCAAGTATTTTATCTTTATAACAATATCGAAAACATCAAAGTGGTTGCAGCAAGACTTTCAGCCCGTTTGCCCGAGGCAAGAATTACAGTTGCCCACGGACGGATGGAAAAGGATGAGCTTGAGGATATATGGAGCGAAATGCTTGCGGGGGAGATAGACATTCTCATAAGCACCACCATCATCGAAACGGGAGTTGACATCCCCAATGCCAACACTCTCGTGGTTGAGAACGCCCACAAGTTGGGGCTTTCACAGCTTCATCAGATAAGAGGAAGAGTTGGACGCTCCTCACGCCGTGCATATGCTTATTTCACATATCCGAGAGGCAGAGCCATCTCCGAGATCTCCACAAAGAGGCTCGAAGCCATCAGAGAATATGCGGAATTCGGAGCAGGCTTCAAGATCGCACTGCGTGATATGGAGATCAGAGGTGCGGGAAATATTCTCGGTGCCGAGCAGCACGGTCATCTTGATGCCATCGGATATGATCTTTATATCAAGCTGTTAAATGATGCGGTACTTGAAGAAAAGGGAGAAGCAGCACCCGAAAAGCCGGATTGCACCGTGAATCTTATTTGCGATGCCTATATCCCCGAAAAATATGTTTCCTCCTCTTCCCAGAGAATGGGGCTTTATAAGCATATTGCAATGATAACGACTCCCGAGGACAGAGATGACCTTGTCGACGAGCTTTATGACAGATACGGCGAGATACCGAGATCCGCAAAAAATCTTCTCGATGTAGCTTATATAAGAGCACTTGCCATGAAATGCGGCATTTTGAAGATAGACCAAGTCGGCACGGAGGTTCATATCTATCCCGTTAAGTTTGATTGGTCCGTCTGGTCGGAGCTGAGCCAAAAAAATTCGGGAAAGATCAAGGTCATAATGTCATCATCTCCGTATCTGAACTATCGCTTTTCGGGAAATGACAAAATTCTTCCCGCTCTCGAGAAGCTTTTTGAGGATTATCTGAAATTTGATTCTCAAAATGTATAACAGCCAAAGAAAGGATTTTTCAAAATGAAAATATATTGCAAGTATCTCTTAAATGAGAATGATAATGTAAAGCTGTTTACCATTATCTGCTTGCCCGAAGAAAATGGCAAATTCCCAACGGTTATTTACAGAAAGCCTTATGTGGACGATGAAGAGCTGATGTCCGAGGAGGAGATCTGCAAAATCAAATCAGAAGAATTTGCCGAGTGGCTCTCTCACGGATATGCCGTTGTTTTTCAGCATTGCCGAGGCAGAGGAAAAAGCAGCGGAGATTGCGTTCCTTATATCTATGAGAGAGAGGACAGTCTTCTTCTCCGTTCATGGGTAAGAAAGCAGCCCTTTTATAACGGCGAGCTTTATTTGTGCGGCAGAAGCTATACCTCCTCCGTCCATTTCGTTGCAGCTCCCTTTGAAGACGATATAAAGGGCGCAGTTTTGGAGGCGCAGGACTGTGAACGATATAATTGCAACTACCGTAATGGATTTTATAAAATGGGACTTCACGGCTCTTGGTATGTGAAGATGTATAAAAAGAAAAGCAACCTGAAAAAGAGCTTTGTTACAGACTCTTATAAGATGCTTCCGCTTTCGGATTTTTCAAAAACTGTTCTTGGCGAGTGCGCAGAAGATTTTGATGAGATACTGCGTCATCCGAACCGCAATGATCCATTCTGGAGCACAAGATTTGGCGGAGGAGAAGCACATGATGCAATAAAGCACGCAAATATTCCGATATTGCTTGTAACAGGATTTTATGATATCTACACAGGCGGTATTTTTGATATGTGGAATGGGCTTGACGATGACACAAAATCAAAATCTGCTCTCCTTGTACATCCCTTTGAGCATAGCGGTAACGGCATAGACCAACCTATAGGCTTTTCAAACGGCTATATCAAAAATGAATTTGAAAATTATGATATTCGCTGGATAGATTCAATACGAAATAATGGTAACGCTCCGTTCGAGACGGGAAAGGTTACATATTATAAGCTCTTCGACGGAAAATGGTGCTGCGACAAATTTGATGATGCAAATGAAACACTGCGTTTTTCCCTTGGAAGCGGAAGCGTGACATATAAATATAATCCATATGCACCTGCAACCTTCAAGGGGGGGCTTTCAACGAATTTCGGAGGAACTGCCTGGCAGGATGAGCCAAATTCAAGATATGACATCATAAGCCTTTATACTCCCGAATTTTCCGAGGATGTATTTATAAAGGGAAAGATCAAAGCGAAGCTGAATGTTCGTTCCGATTGCGAGGAT
>JAFXAN010000010.1 GCA_017517035.1 Clostridia bacterium | reverse complement strand
GAGTAGTATTCTCAAGAAATTGCGAGATTCGTCTTTGCACAATACTTGTTTATGCTTTGTACTTCATCTCTTGTTGTTCAATTTTCAATGACCGATTAGCTTGTCCCTCTTTTTTGGGGACAGCTTGAATATTATATCACAAAGTTTTCCTTTTGTCAAGTACTTTTTTTGATTTTCTCAAAAAATTTTTTAAAAGTCTTTGCGATATGTCCCTTTCTCAAGGCGACCCGACTATTATACCACTTTCATTCTGTTTTGTCAATAGTTTTTTTGAAAATTTTCGAGAAAATTTTAACAGCCGTTTCCAAAGGTATTTTTGCCCAAAGAAACGGCTGTTATTCACAATATTTTACATTAAATTGTCGTCTATTTCCAGAAGAAGCTCTGCCATAAGAGCAATTCCCTCCATCAGATTGGGTATACAGCATATCTCGTCCGCCTGATGCGCACCTCCGTGCCCATCCGGAAGCTCTACATTCTTTTCATATGCTTTGTATCCAACCCCGATAGCAAAGCCCCCATCAAGGTGATTTGCATATGTACCGCCGCCCATGACATAGGGTTTAGCGTCCTCTTTTCCTGTCAAAGCACGGTAACCGTCCATAAAAGTCTTTATCGGCATTGAATTTTCATCACGCTTCATACAATCGGAATGTGAATATTTTTTATATTCAAATCCCGCTCTCTCGAAATAGCTTCTGACCGCATTTTCAAGTGCTTCGCCTCTTATATTGTCATTATGTCGAACATCGAAGGCATATTCAAGGCATCCGTTGACGGTTCTGACTATTCCGTTTGCACCCGTTGTTTCTCCGAAAAATTCGTTTTCGGAAGCTATGCCCCAAGGATTACAATAAACATCGGACAATGATTCTTCAACAAATTTGAGAGTTTCCTTGTCGTTTTTGGACAAGCTTTCTATACCGAGAAGGAACTTAGTCAAAATCCAAAAAGCATTGACCCCTTGCCATGCAGTTGCAGCATGAGCCGAAACCCCAACCGCCGTCACCGTGATAAAGCTGCCGTCCTCCACTGTTATCTCATCATTTGCCTTTTTGCGCAGCTCTTCAAAAAGAGCATCGTTTCTTTTCAGCTTTGCGGACACTTTATCAAGGAGAATATTATAAGCCGTTCCTCCGCTTATATTGACGATATCCTCAAAAGGCTTTTTGGCACGGATATCAAAACGGTAGATACCTTTCTGACCGATGGCAGCCGGATAGCCCGCATCGGGAACTATATTCACATCAGGAAGCTTTTGTTCTTTTGCAAACGCCTTCACATCTCGCATTCCGCTTTCTTCATTTGAGCCGAGGAAAATCTGAAATTTTGAATTTGTTCCGATTCCAAGCTCTCGCAAAGCTTTCATTATATATAAGGAAGCAATAACAGCACCTTTATTATCCGAAACACCTCTTGCAACGATACAATTTCCGATCACTTTGGGTTCAAAAGGCTTTGTTACAGTCCATTCGGTTTCATTTACCGGAACAACATCGGTATGCGCATAGATCCCAATGGTTTTTTTGCTGCCGAGATTCGCACCGCAAGCAAGAGCATAACCGCTTTTGGCATAAACATCGGCATTAAATCCATTCTGTCTGAAAAGCTCTGCCGCTTTTTCAAGGCAAAGGGCGCATTCATGACCGAACGGCTCGTTTTCGTCTTGGCTTTCGCTTGTAACGGATGGCATAGAGCAAAGGCAAGAGAGATCACGGATGATGTCATCCTCATGCGCCTTTATATAGTCTAAGATCCTTGCATATCGTTCTTTGCTGATCATTTAAAGAACCTACCCTTCTTATAGGGGATCAGCTTCACAAGCCTGCCGATAACGGGACAGAACACGAGATTTACCACAAGCTCGAAGAAAAAGTTTCCGCCGATATAAGCCGTCAATATATAAAGGATAACATTCGTATCGCCCGCCTCGGCTGAAAGCGTCGGAAGAAAGAAAACGAGACAGCCGATGAAAAAGATTCCCGTGTTCACTATGGGGCAAGCCACCGAAGCAATAGTCACTGCAAGAAGTTCGTTCTTCTTTTCGAGAGCTTTATAGATCCATCCGGAAACCGCACCGCAAAGTATTCCCTTAAGAAGAACCGTTATGACAGTTCCCACTGCGTTTATACCAAGAAAAAGTGCCGCCTGACCTGTGAGAAGTATGTACACAGCACTAACTCCGCCCAGCCATGCGCCGCCGATGGGCCCGCACACTATTGCACCGAGAGCTATCGGAACAAGCACCGGGGAAATCGAAAATGCACCGAGCTTAACAAAAGCACCCATCGCATGAAGGATCAAAGTAAGGGCTGTCATAAGACCGAGAAATGTTATTCTTCTTATGATCTTTCCTGAATCGGTTTGAACTGTCATTTTATTTCACCTCACTGTTTTTCTTTTGCGCAAGAGCAAATTCCGCATACCTTGCGCAGATATATATAGCATAAGTCAACAAAACAAAATCACAAAGCAAGTATTCCACTTTATTCAAAATTCCTGCGCAAAAAGCGACGATACCCGGAACAGAGCTGACTAGCGTGAAATAAATTGCCGCAAGCGAAATTCCGCTATAGAGCCTTGGCACGGAAATGCCAAGGGAGAATCGAAGCTCGCAAAGCATATAAAGCATACAAAGCATCAATGTGGTCTGTGAAAGGAGCTTGTTGGGGCTATTCATTGTTGTGTAAAAATCAAAATAGCTTTTCGCAAGTATCATAAGCGAGAAAAGAATAACACAATATCCCAGAATAGCGTGGTTATCGTTTTTTTCTGTTTTTCCCACAAAAACAAGTGCGAAATATATCACCGCAAGCACACCGAATATCATAACAAAGAGAGAAACCGCTTTGATAATGGAAGTTTGCGCCATAGGGCCGAATGCCGGGGGAATGTCGTCCGAAAGTGAAACGAGGGAATACATCGCATAGGTTGCGCTTCCAACAATTGCAAATATCGCACCGATCTTTCCGAAGATTCCCGCTTTGCGGCAAGTTATATATTCTGTTTTTTTAGTTGAGGGGAGCAAAAAAACGCTTGCAAGCGAAAGCACGCACACAGAAACGCAAAGAATATGGAAAACATCCGGCAAAACAGCCTCCGTTGCGTAATATCCGATCTCCTTATCGAAGCAATTAAAGAGCGAATAGATGCGGAGAGCGATTCCCGCCGCAGCAAACACTAACGCTCCTATAAAACTATATATGATGTTTTTTGCCGAGATTTTCATTCTTTTTCTCCAAACTTAAAATTTTAACTGATTAATGATAACATATAATTATGAATACAGTGTTAATATATTCGTTTTTTGTACAAAAAGCATCACTTAATTCGGTGCGTGAGGACGCAATAGGTCGGAAGTTTTGGTCAAGCTTTTTCAAAAGCTTGTGGGAGCCGGCGACATCGCCGGTCGCTGTCCGCAGACAGCGAAACTCTATCAGCGGCATTCCGCCACTGCGGTGGCGGCAAGCGCACGCGCGCTTGAGCCGCGCGACCTTTTGAAAAAGGTCGATCAAAACTTTAAACTGACTGCGTCCTCACGCATCGACAAATTACTGTTTATGGCAAAAACAAAAAGGGTTGAGTTTTCACTCAACCCTTTGATACTATTTTAAATTAGCCGAGCTTAGCCTGGTTAACCTTAACGCCGGGGCCCATTGTAGATGCGAGAACGCAGCTCTTAATGTACTGACCCTTTGCAGCAGCGGGCTTTGCCTTGATAATAGCTCCGAGAAGTGTATCGAAGTTCTCCTGGATCTTCTCTGCACCGAAGGATGCTTTACCAATGGGGCAATGGATGATGTTTGTCTTATCGAGACGGTACTCGATCTTACCTGCCTTAGCCTCCTTAACAGCACGAGCAACATCGGGTGTTACTGTACCTGCCTTGGGGTTAGGCATAAGTCCCTTAGGACCGAGAACCTTACCGAGACGACCTACAAGACCCATCATATCGGGGCTTGCAATAACAACATCGAACTCGAACCAGTTTTCCTTTGTGATCTTTTCAACAAGATCCTCTGCGCCAACATAGTCAGCTCCTGCTTCCTTTGCAGCGTTGATCTTATCATCACCCTTTGTGAAAACAAGTGTTCTTACTGTCTTACCTGTACCGTTGGGAAGAACGATAGCTCCACGAACCTGCTGGTCTGCATGACGGGAGTCAACACCAAGGCGAACATGAACCTCGATTGTCTCATCGAACTTTGCCTTAGAGGTCTGGCATACAAGTGCAACGGCCTCATCCGGATCATAAAGCTTAGCCTTTTCAATAAGCTTTGCGCTTTCAGCGTATTTCTTTCCTACTTTTGCCATTTTACTCTACCTCCTCTATTATTCCTCAACAGTGATACCCATGCTGCGGGCTGTACCTGCAACCATGCTCATTGCTGCCTCGAGAGAAGCTGCATTGAGGTCGGGCATCTTTGTCTCTGCGATCTTCTTTACCTGCTCCTTTGTGAGCTGTGCAACCTTTGTCTTGTTAGGTGTTGCAGATGCAGTCTCGATTCCGCAAGCCTTCTTGATGAGAACAGGTGCGGGAGGAGTCTTTGTGATAAAGGAGAAGGAACGGTCTGCATATACTGTGATAACTACAGGAATGATAAGGCCGATATCGTTCTTTGTTCTTTCATTGAACTCCTTGGTGAATACGGGAATTGCTACACCGTACTGACCGAGAGCGGGACCTACCGGAGGCTGAGGAGTTGCCTTGCCTGCGGGAAGCTGTAACTTAATATAACCAAGTATTTTCTTTGCCATGATTAATTTACCTCCAAATGTGGTACTCTACGGGAGAACTCAAATATTTTTCTCCCTCCCACGCTTTTTGAGCCAAAGCTCATGCGATTTTTATAATCGGTTTGCCCTTATTTTGCGACCTTGATCATATTTGCATCAAGCTCAACGGGCATATCGCGGCGGCCTCTCTTAACAAGAACCGTCACCTTCTTATTGTCCTCGGAAATGGACTGAACAACACCGTTATATCCCTCAAAAAGACCGCTTACAACGAGAACCTCATCGCCCTCGGCAAATGCAAGCTTTTCTGTGCGCTTTTCTTCGATATTAAGAGCCTCAACCTCAGCCTCTGTGAGAGGTGTGGGTCTTGATCCGGGGCCAACAAAGCCCGTTACGCCCGTAATATTTCTGACAGCGTGCCAGCTTTCCTCGGTCATTGTCATTTTCACAAGCACATAGCTGGGGAAGATCTTGACCTCGGTTATCTTTTCGGTGTCACCGTCTTTTTCAACAATTGTTTCAACGGGGATCTTGATATCATATATCAGATGTCCCATTCCTCGGTTTTCAATAATCTTTTCAAGGTTAGCCTTAACCTTGTTTTCGTAGCCTGCATAGGTGTGCGCCACATACCATCTCGGGCCAACGTTCATTTCATTGATATCACTCATCTTACGCTATCCTCAGAAAAGATCTCCGAGAGAAACGATACCCTTTGAGAAGAGCAGGTCAAGCGCTCCGATCACGATCGCACATACGATCACGATGATTACGACAACGAAAGTATTCTTTCTGACCGTCTTCCAAGGTGTCCAAACGATCTTCTTGCATTCGCTTCTTACATTACGGAAGAATTCTGCAACCTTTTTCTTGTTCTTAATGCAGTAAATAACAGCTCCGATAACGATAACAGCAACGATTGCGATGCTTACAATATCGCCTGTGGTGAAGCCGTCCTTCTCTTCTGTAGCAGTTCCTGTTGTGTCAGCATCGCCTGTCTCAGCAGCCTCGCCTGTTTCCTCGGTCTTCTCTTCGGAAGCCTCCTCGGAATCAGCGCCCTCCTCGGGAGCGGCAGCTTCGGTCTCAGCAGCTGTGCTGTCTGCACTTGCTTCTGCTTCAGTCTCTGCAGCAGCGCTTGTTACAGCCTCTGTAACAGCATCCGCAGCTGTATCGGACTCAGTGGCAAAAGCCATGGGAACCATAAGGAATACAAGTGTGAGCGTAAGGAGAGATACAAGGGCAACTTTGACAAAATTCTTTGTAGCCATTTTCTTTTCTCCCTTCCTCTTACTTGGATTCTTTGTGAAGAGTGTGCTTACGGCAGAAGCGGCAGAACTTGTTCATCTCAAGTCTGTCAGGATCATTCTTCTTGTTTTTCTTTGTGTCGTAATTTCTCTGCTTGCACTCTGAGCAAACGAGAGTAATCTTAACTCTTGCATCATTAGCCATGATTCGGCACCTCCATATTAAATTTTATTTTCGCCTTATGGCGAAGTGTACCTCCCTCAGGCGGAGCGGGCAAGCTTCCCATTTTTATATGGGTTGGCGCGGCTTGTCCATGCATTTTCATTATGCACAACAAAAAAGCCCTCGCACAGAGGTAGAATTATTTTACCACTATTTCGTCTATCTGTCAATAGTTTTTTAAAAATTTTCTAAACTTTTTTCGATTTTTCATCAAAAGCAAGTATATTTTCGCTTCACAGGGGCAAACTTTTAGCGTAAAAACAAATAAAAATCGGAGGAAAAACGACTTGAAAAGCTCATATATAAATAAAGGAAGAAAAAACAGCATCAAAATTCTCTTCTCCTTGATTCTTTCGCTGGCTGCACTTTTTGCTTTTTCCGCAAACGCTTTTGCGGCAATGGGAATGCCCGGAGATAATGGAGTTGGAATTGCAAACGGAATGGATCGCGGCATGGGGAATGACAGAGGAACCCGAATGGGAGAAGGGCTTGACAACAACATTCCCGAGGGAGGCGTTCCCACCCCTTCCGACACTGTCCACGGCAATCTTGGCGATACAGACGGTGACGGCGTTGTGGAAGATAAAGGAACAGGCGAGGGTATCATCGGAGACATCGGAGACATGGGAAGCGAGATCGTCAGCGACATAGGCGAGGCAGGCAGCGAGATCATAAGCGACATCGGTGACGGCCTCGGGGACGGCACAAAAGCCCCCGATACAAATAAAACTCCCGCCGATTCAGGCATGGCAAACGAGACAGAAGGCAGGGCAGGCACAATTGTTGCAATCGTCATTGCAGTGCTGGTTGCCATTGCCCTCATAATCCTCATCCTCGTGCTCATCCCAAGAGATAAAAACAAAAAAAGATAAAGCAGAGTGCCCAAGACACATGATCTTGGGCACTTAATATTTTTATCCGAGAGTTACATCCCACTTCGCAAGATATCGAGCAAGAAGAACTGCATCCTTTGTATCAACTAAGCCATCAGCATTGCAGTCTGCCGCATTCATGTCAACAGAAACGCTCCAATTTGCAAGATGCTGTGCAAGAACAACCGCATCTCTTATGTCAACAACAGAATCACTATTAACATCGCCTGCAATATAGTCAATGACAGTTATTTTTCCCGCGACAACATTACAAGCCAGATCATCGAATTTTTGATTTATGATATCACCGCTTTTTGCCAAAGTCACAACATAGTCTCCCTCAGGCGCATCTTCTTTTATTTCAAAATTCAAAGTCAAAATTGATGTGTCTGCCTTGAAATTTGACGCTCTTGACCAGACAAATTTTACGGGGTTGTTTGAATTATCCTCATCAAAATTGGATGTGGGAAGCCAAGCAGAATTGCTTTCATACGATACTAATGTCATGACATCACTATTGTATTCTATCTCAAATCCCATTCCGGCAATTCCGGGGTTGTTTGTGATATTAAGATTAATTTCAACAGTTTTTCCAGCCGTAGCCTTTCTTTCATCAAGAGAAAATGTAAGCGTTTTTGGACATACCGTGACAGCACAGCTTGCATTATGCCCGCCATCCACTGTTGTGGCAGTAATTATTGCAGTTCCGGCAGATTTTGCTGTTACAACACCGCTTGCAGAAACTGTCGCAACGCTTGTATTGTTTGAAGTCCAAGTAACATTTTTGTTTGTTGCGTTTGTTGGTGCAACCGTTGCTGTAAGTGTAAGACTTTCACCCTCTATCATAGTTGCAGAGGTCTTATTAAGACTTACGCCTGTTACTGCAATAGTTTTTGCCTTCACTGTAACCACACATGTCGCTGTTTTGCTTCCGTCTGCGGTTTTAACTGTAATCGTTGCTGTTCCGGCAGATTTTGCTGTTACAACACCGTTTGCTACTGTTGCAACCACTTCATCGGAAGAAGTCCATGTAACGGTCTTGTTTATAGCATTCTCGGGAGCTACTGTTGCTTTGAGTGCGAGTGTTTCACCTTCGGTTAATGTTGCTGTAGTCTTATCAAGAGCTACTCCTGTTACAGAAATTACTTTTTCTTTTACAGTAATAGTGATATCAATGTTCTCAACAGTTGCATAATTGTCGGTATTGATAGGAGTGAATGTTGCCTTAAAAGTATTGATACCAACATTTCCAACTAATGTTGCGGGTTCTGCCCAAGTCCATGTGCCTTCTGTGTTGCCTGCTGGATTAACAATAGTAATATCTGACAATTTCTGACCGTAAGTTGCAGTCAAACCTGTAGGCGCAATACATATAGGTACATCTTTATCTGCTGTTTTCGGAAAAGTTACTTTAAATGACAATGTGCTACCATCGCTTGACACAGAATTGTCTGTAACAGTTGCGCCGCTGACACTACCGATTGCATCATCAGCAAAAACATAGTAGTCTGCAGCTGACAATGTAATATTTGCAACATAAACAGTATCTGCAGCAAACTTTGCGGGATTTCCTTCCCAAGTGATTGTTCCTGCGTATCCGCTTCCGGCGGCGATTACAGCCTGCGGAACAGCACCTTTAACGGGAGCGGTAACGGTCACAGTTTGTTCGCCTGCAAGTTCAGATGTTACGATTACCGCACCAGGATTAACGACTACGGCAACATCATTGATATCCGAGTCGTATGCTTCGCGAAAAATTGCATTTACGGCGTAATTACCCGCAGTTGCATTTTCATTAACTTTAAATTTTAATGTTGCGAGTATTCCGTTATTTGTTGAATCTTCGTCCGAACTCCATTGAAGATTCACGCCTTTTTCAAAGGTAGAAAATACATTTCCATTTGTGGTGCCTTCGAGCGTTAATACAGATGTGTCATATTGAAGCGTCACTTGTAAAAAAGACAGACCGGGATTGTTTGAAGCTGACAATGTAATTGTGACAGTTTCTCCAGTTTCTGCAGATTGTGTGTCGGCACTTATGATAAGTGCATCTGCGGCACTTACTTCTACCGGTATAACAATGGTGCTAAACACCATCAAAAAGATCAAAACTGATGACAAAAATCTTTTCATCGTAATATTTCCTCTTTCGTATTTTATTAAACCAAATGTGAATTATTGCTGTGGACCGAGAACGACTGATGATGTTCCGGTATCATAGTTGTAGTTCACCATATATTTGCGAAGTAGCACTGCATCCTTTCCGTTTACCGTACCATCGCCATTGGCATCCGCTCCGGAGGAAACCACAACAGAAGATGTCCCTGTATCGTAATTGTAATTTACCATATATTTACGAAGCAGTACGGCATCCTTTCCGTTTACTTCACCATCGCCATTGGCATCACCGTAGATAAAGTCTGCAACGGTAATCGTTCCGGCTGAGACAGTAAAAACAACATCATTGATATCCGAATCGTACGCTTCACGGAAAATTGTGTTTACTGTGTAATCTCCTGACCCTGCATTTTCATTAACTTCAAATGTCAAAGTGACAAGAGTGCCATTTTTTGAGCTATCTGCATCTGCACTCCATTGCAAGTTTACGCCATTTTCAAAAGCTGAAAGAACAGAACCGTTGGAGGCGCCTTTCAGCGTTAACACTGATTTATCATATTCAAGAGTTACCTGAAGAAAGCACATGCCGGGATTATTTGCTACGTCTACTGTTACATCAAATGTTTCGCCTGCTCTAGTAGTAACATCATTTACTACTATTACTGCTGCATCTGGATTTAGCGGTTCTTCCAGTGCGGATACGGTGACTACGCAGGTAGCTTTCTTACTTCCATCAGCCGTTGTAACTGTAATTGTCGCTGTTCCAGCAGATTTTGCAGTCACAACTCCGCTTGCAGAAACGGTTGCAATGCTTGTGTTGCTTGAAGTCCAAGTAACATTTTTGTTTGTTGCGTTTGTAGGTGCAACTGTTGCTGTGAGCGTGAGTGTTTCACCCTCTGTCATAGTTGCAGAGGTCTTATTGAGACTTACACCTGTTACTGCAATAGTTTTTGCCTTTACTGTAACCACACAAGTCGCTGTTTTGCTTCCGTCTGCTGTCTTAACTGTAATTGTCGCTGTTCCGACAGATTTTGCTGTTACAACACCGCTTGCAGATACTGTGGCAACATTTGTATCCGAAGAACTCCATGTAACATTTTTGTTTGTTGCGTTTTCGGGTACAACTGTTGCTGTAAGTGTAAGACTTTCTCCCTCTGTCATAGAAGCAGTTGTCTTGTTAAGGCTTACGCCTGTTACAGGATTTGAACCGACATTTAAGTAACAAGTTTCGGACTTATCATCAAACAGCACATTGAAATTATACCATCCGCTTTGGCTTGGCTTTACTATTATCGTATATTCTTTTACTGCTCTATTTGTCGATACATTAGCTATTTCATAAGGAAAATAGCATGTGATAACAGGTTCGCCCGATACATAATCCAATAGAACTGTAAGCTTAATAGTCACTTCTTCCCCAACGATAGCCGTATATTCCGAAGCATCAAAATAAAGGTAGTCAACAGGTTCAGTCCAGCGTCCATAAATAGTATGATCAGTGTTTGATGTAATTACCGTTTCTTCGGTAATTAAAGTACCACCTGTTTTTTCTGTGTACCAACCAACAAAGAACCGTCCCTGATATTCCGACAAATCAGCAATATGATCATAATATTTAGCACCAATTGGTACAGTTGTTGTCCAACTTTCTCCTATGCCATCATTCGGGTCAAGTGTTAGAGTGATTGAGGTGGAAACAGTTCTTGTTTCTTCGTTATACCAATCCAAGCCAAATTCATCATATTTGCCATTCGGGCCATATGACACATAGGATCCATAGTCTTTATAAATCGGATAAGGTTCATCCATCCAATCGGTGTAATACGGTCCATAATATCCGCTAAGTTTTGTTGGGTAACAGCGTGCACCATTATTCCAATGCTTACCATTAGCTCCTGCTTCGTTAACATATCTGCTGTAACGGTATTGTGTCTTATTTCCCTCATCGCTTTGCGGAGGATTTACTTCGCTATTTACATAATTAGGTCTACCATAACCCAAAATATTTGCATTTGTTAGAGCATAACTCTTTGTTCTAACACAATTCTCGGAGCTGTTTCCATCGATGAATGTTACATTTGTTCCGTCATTTTCAAGAACAATTCCGACATGGTCAGAATTTCCGTCTCTTCCGTCATCTGCCCAGTCGAAGAAAATCAAATCTCCCCTTTGGGGATTAGCATTAGCTCTTGATGTAAAAGCTACATTCAAATAATTACTTTCATAAGATGCAACCAAACTTCCACGAATTATATCCTTGGAAATATTTGCTTGTCTTGCACACCAAACAACAAAACCGGCACACCATTGATGTTGCGCATTACCATCATACCAATAACCATATTCCGTATAATTATTCGAACCGCTTGTGTTAGTTCCTCCTAAATCAGAAGTACTGTTTCCCTCATGGTAACCAAGTTGAGATTCAGCAACAGCAATTAAATCTTCAACTTGGTTTCCTGTCAATTGAACTGCACATAACTGCTCGTAATAAATGCTGGCTTTATAGGCAGCCGATGGCTCGCTTGGTGTTCCCACATAATATGGTGTTAATGCTGAAATAGAACTTATTCCCATAAATACCATCAGCGCCGCAAGAAATAGTGATAAGATTTTTTTCATGACATTTTCTCCTTTAATGATATTTTATAGTAAAAATCTTACTAACGATAGTTGATTATAGCATATTTTTGAATATTTGTCAATGATTTTAGTAAAAAATGTTATAATATAGCTATACTGAAAAATGAGGAGGGATGATATGCTGATTGGGCAAAAATTACGGAATGCAAGGGAAAATTTGGAGCTTTCGCAGGAGCAGGTCGCTTCGCTTATTCCTATGAATCAATCGAGCTATTCGAAAATTGAGCGGGATGTTCAAGAACCCAGCCTTGATCAGCTTCGCCAGATCTGCCTTATACTGAAAATCAGTCCCAATTATCTTCTTGAGCTTGAGGAAGTTGCTTTCTCAAGTGAAAAGGATCTAAGGTTTGCTCTCGAAATCAAAAAATTATTCAAAAGTCTCTATAAATAAAGGCTCTCGAGTTTCTTTCCCGAGCGCCTTTTGTTTTTTCTAAACAGTAATTTGTCGAACGGTCGGAGCCGGTGAAATTATACCCCAATGCTGTCGCATTGCCCTATGGGTTCGACTCCACGAATGACCTTTGGTCATTACGTTCCGCTCAGGGTGACTGCTGTGAGATTATCATCCTTTAGCGCTCGTAGATTCTTCGCTACGCTCAGAATGACTCGAGAGTAAATTGATGCTAAGTTTTTCTACATGTAATTTCCGT
>JAFXAN010000069.1 GCA_017517035.1 Clostridia bacterium | reverse complement strand
GAGCGATAATTATCATCCTCTCAAAACCGGTTCAACTCTTGCGGCAATGACCATAGCATCTAAAATTTACGGCTTTGATCCCGCATCCATTAATCTTACCATCGACGGAATCACAGCAGAGAATATGTCAGCTCTTAAGGCAGCCGCATCATATGTTTATAACAATGATATGAGTGTTCCCGAGGAATATAAAACCGCATCAAGTAAGCCTCTTGACGGTAAGAGAATAATTTTCATCGGCGATTCCTTTGTTTATTGGGGCGGAGCAGTTCTCGATAAGGGTTATTCCAGCGAAGCAAGAGTTTCTGAGTCCACCAGAAGCAACGATCAGGGCTTCTTCTATCAGCTCTGCAAGGCTAACGGAATGGATGTAAATGTCGTCAACTGGACATTTGGAAGCCATGGAATAGGCTCGATAATGAATGAAAACGGCTGCAATGTCAGCGATAGCTGCCCCTGCTATGAAGGCAAGAGCCACATGAGCTATCTGAATGATACATATTTTGATTATGTTGTGCTTTCGGGCGGCAGAAATTCTTCAAATAAGTATGAAACATATGCTAACTATCTGAATTATTATAAGGATTATTTCACAGAAGCTAATCCCAATGTCAAGATGCTCTATCTTGTAAGCTCAGGTGCACATAATGTTTCAGTTGCAGAATCATTCCCCGTTGAAATTCTCAATAATCTTGATGAATTTGAAAAGATAGGATATACTATCGTTGATTGGGGTAAAATTGTTGCCGATATCGTAAACGGAGATGTGGCAGTTCCCGGTGCTACTCTTGAATATAACAAAAACAGCTTTGTTGTTTCAAGAAGCTCTTCGGACGGATATCATCCCAACCAGCTTGCAGGATATATCACAAGCCTTATGACTTACATCGCTATCACAGGTGAGAGCGCAGTTGGTCAGCCATATAGCTTTGTTGGCGACAAGAGCGTTTGCACCGCATCGAATTACTATTCATTCGATGATTATGTTGCAACATATTATACTTACAACAGTGCAACAACAAATTATCCTGAAATCTTTGCTTCAAGCACTGATATGACAGGACTTCAGACTCTTGTTGATCAGTATTTTGCGGCAAAAGCTTTCAGAGACTATAATTTTGAATAATAACAAAAACCGCTTGAGCCATGCTCAAGCGGTTTTTGTTATTTTTTCGGTTTCCCTCTGAAGCAGAGTGCGGCAAGATATCCAAATACAAGTGCGGCTGAAATACCGCCTGCCGCAGCGGTGAGAGCACCCGTTAGCGCACCTAAAAGTCCTTTTTCCTTTACAGCTTCCTTTATCCCTTTTGAAATGAGATAACCGAAGCCCGTGAGGGGCGTTGTTGCGCCTGCCCCAGCAAGATCAACGATAGGCTTATATAATCCCAGCGCACCGAGAATAACTCCCGCTACCACATAGGAAACAAGTATTCTTGCGGGGGTGAGCGCAGTTTTGTCGATGAGAATTTGCGCGATGACGCAAAATGCTCCGCCAATGACAAATGCCATAACATAATCCATGATGCTTCCCATTATTTTTCAGCTCCTTTTATTCTGATAAGATGTGCAATTCCGGGTATTCCAAGCCCTTGCTTTATGCTGTCGGGGCTCATCAGCGCACCTGTGCCGAGCAGGAGAATGTCGGAAAGCTCACCGTTTTCCAGCTTTGGCAGTAAATATGAGGCGAGAACTGCCGCACTGCAGCCGCATCCCGAGCCGCCGGAGTGGGTGTCCTGGGTTTCACGGCTGAATATCATCATTCCGCAGTCATTAAGCTCCTTGCCGCATTTTATCCCCTCTGACAAAAGCAGATCACGGAGAATGGAATTGCCCTCATAGCCAAGATCGCCCGTTGCAATAAGATCAAAATCCCGTGGCGAATTTCCGCTTTCGTCAAAGTATCGAAGAAGAGTGTAAAGTGCTGCAGGTGCCATTGCTGCGCCCATGTTTCCTGCATCACGAATGCCCTTTTCAACAGAAATTCCAGGCATTGCTTCGATAATTTTTGCTTTTCCCTTGGCGTTTTCGCTGTCTGCCGCCTCTGTTATAAATGCCCCCGAGCCTGTCACGGTCCATTGAGCCGTTGGCGACCTTTGAGCACCGTATTCAAGAGGGGTTCGGAATTGCCTTTCTGCACTGCAGTTATGTGAGGATGTGACCGAGAGACATCGCTCGTAAATACCGTTTGAGGTCATAATTGATGAGAAAATCAAGCCCTCGACAGCAGTTGAGCAAGCACCGTAAAGACCGAGAAAGGGAATGTCAAATTCAAGAAGCCCGTATGCGGAGCTTGTGCATTGATTTATAAGGTCTCCCGCAAAAATTGCATCAATGTCATTTTCCTTAAATCCACCCTTTGAAAGAGCCAAGTTTGCCGCAAGCCTCTGCATCTCCGCCTCGGCTAGCTCCCAGGTTTTTTGCCCGAAACGATCCTCCTCATCATGCATGTCAAAATATGCACCAAGCGGCCCCTCGTGCTCCTTTTTTCCAACCACCGACGCCGCCGAAATTATCGCAGAATTTAAACGAATCAAGCCTTTTTTCATATTGCCTCCAATAAATGCTTTTTACATTATTTTGCACCAAGTAGGCTTTTTTATGTATTTTTATTGACTTTTTGATGAAAATGGTATATAATAGCATTGCCAAACAAATTTAATAGATAGAATTAGGGGTATTTTCCACGGGATGACTATACCTTTTGTTTCGTGCGATTATTTTATGATTTTGGTAAAAAGCAAAATCCAAAAATAATCGCAGTGAAATATCCAATTCTGAAAATGATTATGGAAAATTCCCGATTCTATTTAAATTTGTTTGGCGACAATCGGAGTTTGCTTTTTCGGTGTGCTGACTTCGGTTGGCGCACTTTTTATTTTATTAATTTTTTATTAGGAGGTATCATTATGTTTAACAACATCGGAAGAACTATTAAAATTTTGGCAAAGATTATTTGGTGGATTGGAACAATTACCATTGTCGGTATAATACTGTTCTGGCCTACCGCTTTTGTTTGCTATGGCTTTGGAGAGCTTATTGAAAAAGCCTGTGAGATTGCCGATAACACTCGAAGTGTCAAATATAATAGTGCGGCAGGAAATGCAAACATAAGGTCACAGGTTCAGAAACAGTCAGATTACGAAAGAATAAATAAGCTTGAAAGACTTCGTGCTCAGGGACTTATCAGCGAAGATGAATATAAGCAGGCTGTAGCAAAAGAGCAGTGAGAGGTGCGATATGGATCAATCAAGGTTAAACAAACAAAAAACATTAGATACAAAAAAAGCGATTAAAACACTTGCGATAATTGCATTGATTTTTGTTGCTATTGGATGTATTGGATATTTTGTGCAATACAATTGTGTCGAAAATAATGAAGATTATTCTTATGTATTAACCGTAAGTTTCCCTAATGTTTTGTCATTAATATCGTTATTGTTTTATATAGCACCGTATGTTTTGTTGGTTCTTTATATGCACATGTTTTCTCACAAAAAAGCAACAATTATTGTTCCAATTATTTTTGGATCGTTAGCAATCAGTGTGCTGTTTAACCTTATTATTAATATCATTAATGGCATTTTGAGTGGTTATTTCATTATGTACATTAGTTACAATATGGAATACCTGATTGTTAGTATTTTGTGTGCTGTACTTTTTGGAATGGCAGTATTTAGTGCATTAAATGGATTTAGAATGAAGATATTTCCTATAGTGGCAATAGTTGTTGATGGTGCGTTATCAATATTCGATTGGTTTAGGTCATTCGCATGGCTTGGACTGTGGTGGGACCAAGGTAGGTACATTACTATCTTTTCTGATCAATTTGAGTATTTGGGAATTATTGTCCTCGATATTGCACTTCTATTATTTGTTTTGAAAAACAGAATTCCGGCTATTCTATATGTTCGCTCTAAAAAAGCAGATAAAACTAATCCTGACCAAGCTTTAAGAGCGTTGAAGGATGATTTGGATTGTGGTTTTATATCTTCCGAGGAATATGAAGCTCGAAGAGCTGAAATAATCAAAAATCTTTAAATCTGAAATTCACTACACCGAAATTAATCCCGTCAAGCATATGTCGCCTGACGGGATTTTTATTGAATAGTAATTTGTCGGTCTGTTAGCTATACCCCGGCACAATGTGCCGCTCCTTCGGAGTTCGACTACGCCTTACGGCTTCGCTCAGGGTGACTCCCCAATGTTCGTTCTCACTATATGCTTATAGATCCCTCGACTGCGATCGGGATGACTCGTGGTGTGTGCTTGCTTGTTTGCTGACATAAAAATTTTCAGTTATTTTATTTAGAAAAAGATATAATCAGTTTCCAACGGTCATCCTGAGCGTAGCGTAGCGGAGTCGAAGGATATAGAAGCATATTAGGAGTATAAGCATTAGAGAGTCACCCTGAGCGGAACAAAGTGGAGTCGAACCGCTTGCGGCAACGCCACCGGCGTTGGGGTATAATTTCACCATCGCATCTCACCGATAAATTACTGTTTATCGGTGAAAAAAACGAGTTATAGTATTTATTTTTTAATTGTTTAGCATAAAATTCTTATTTCACTTGCAAAAATGTGAATTTTGTAGTATAATTATGTTAAATACATAACAAGAGGTTTGAAAGATGGATATCAGAAAAGAATCATTAAAAAAGCATTATGAATGGCAGGGCAAGATCGAGGTCGTTTCAAGATGCCCCATCGAGAGCCGTGAGGATCTTTCTCTCGCTTATACTCCCGGTGTTGCCGAGCCATGTCTTGAAATAAACAAGGATTATGAAAAGTCGTTCGAGCTTACAAGACGCAAGAATCTTGTTGCGGTTGTAACCGACGGAACGGCTGTTCTCGGTCTTGGAGATATTGGCCCCGAGGCGGGAATGCCTGTTATGGAGGGTAAATGTGCTCTCTTCAAGTCCTTTGCAGATGTTGATGCATTCCCAATTTGCGTCAGATCCAAGGATGTTGACGAGATCGTTCGCACCGTTTATCTCATTTCCGGCAGCTTTGGCGGTATCAATCTTGAGGACATCAGTGCTCCCCGTTGCTTTGAGGTGGAGCGCAAGCTCAAGGAGATCTGCGATATTCCCGTTTTCCATGACGACCAGCACGGAACTGCCATCGTTGTGGCATCTGCTCTCATAAACGCTCTGAAGATCGTTAAAAAGGATATTGACAAGGTCAAGGTCGTTATCAGCGGTGCAGGCTCGGCAGGAATCGCCATCGGAAAGCACCTTATGAATATCGGTGTTAAGAACCTCACAATGGTTGACCGTTTTGGTATAATCTGCGAGGGTATGGAAGGGCTTAACGAGGCTCATGCGGAGATGGCGAAGGTCACAAACCGTGAAAAAAAGCTGGGAACTCTTGCGGATGCAATGAAGGGAGCGGATGTTTTTGTCGGTGTTTCCGCACCGGGTATTGTCAGCGAGGAAATGGTGGCTTCAATGGCGAAGGATTCAATTGCTTTCCCGATGGCAAATCCAACTCCCGAGATCATGCCCGATCTTGCGAAAAAGGCAGGCGCAAGAATAGTCGGAACAGGACGCTCTGATTTCCCGAATCAGATAAACAATGTTCTTGCTTTCCCCGGAATTTTCCGTGGTGCTCTTGATTGCCGTGCATCTTGTATAAATGAGGAGATGAAGGTTGCCGCATCCTTTGCGATTGCCTCTCTCATCTCTGATGATGAGCTGAATGAGGAGAATATAATTGCCTCTGCTCTTGACAAGCGTGTTGCTCCAATCGTTGCTGAGGCTGTTATGAAGGCGGCAAGAGACACAGGCGTTGCAAAAAATTAAATATTTTTAATGCTTCCGCTCCACATGAAATGTGGAGCGGCTTTTTTTGTAATATTTTTCCGTTCTCACGAATAGTATTTATCGGGGAGTGATTTTGATGGAAAAAAACGAGATTCAAAAATTGCCCGAGCTGCTTACAAGATCATTACCAATGAAGATCATATATGATTATGAGTGTATTTCAAGGAAGGTACATGGAAATATCGAAGAAATAAGGATAAGGCTCGGAAAAAGAAGTGAATTTGTCTTTTCCGGGACAAGCATTCTCGGAACCTCGGTGGTCGATAAAAAGGAGCTTGGAGAATGTTTTTTCAAGCTTTGCGGTGGTTCTGTCTATGCTCACGGCGAGGAGATCTGCTATGGCGGAATGCGGGCAGAGGGCGGGATCAGGGTAGGGGCTTGCGGAAGAGCAGTGGTAAGAGGTGGAAAAATCGAGGCGGTACATGATATTACCTCTCTTAATATTCGATTGCCCTGTTCGATTTTACCCCCTATCGGAGATATAGGGAAGATGCTTTCTGAAAAAGAAGACGGAGCTTTGATATTTTCAAGACCCGGAGTTGGAAAAACCACATTTCTGAAAGCGATTGCAAGTGATATTTCGGGGAAATACGGAAAAAGGGTCGCACTCATTGACAGCGGCGGTGAGCTTGCGGCAGGACTTTTCGGAGAGGACATGAAAATTGATATTCTTGAAGAATACCCCAGAGGGACAGGCATAGAAATAGCGGTGAGGACCTTGAATCCGCAGTTTATAATATGCGATGAAATCGGCTCGAGAGAAGAGGCAGAGGCTTTGCTTTCGGTGAGAAGCTGCGGAGTTCCGATAATTGCCAGCGCACACGGCGATGATTTGAGCGAGCTTATAATGAGAAAAGGGATTCGGGAACTTCATGAGGCAAGGCTGTTCGGAAGCTATATTCATCTTCATAGGTCAAAAGGGGAGAAAAACTGCAGCTACACCGTACTTAAGAGAGAGGATGCAGAGAGAACTGATGATACAAGCTAAAATTTTCGGAAGCTTTTTTCTTATTTTTGCTGCATTGCTTTGGGCTTTTATGCGGTATTTGTCAGAGAAAAAAAGGCTGAATTTGCTTCGCTTCTATTCCGCACTTGCATCAGAGATCAAAAGACAGATAGAAATGCTCAATCTGCCTATCGAAAGAATTATTGAGAGTGCTGATATGAGTGGGATCAAGAATGTTATGAAGGAATGCCCCCAAAAAATTGACATTCCGTTTCTTATGGAGACGGCAAAGAGAGAGCTTTATAGTGAAGATTCGGAAAAGGTGTGTGATTTTTTTCTTGATATTGGCAGGTATTTCAGAGACGAGGAAACACGCAGAAGCGCATATTATTCTTCCGTTATTTCCGAAGCACTTTCAAAAAGGGAAGCCGAATACGGAGCAAAATGCAGGATGTATTTTACCGTTTCCCTCTGTATGGCTCTCGGATTTATCATTCTGATAATTTGAATCTGAAAGGACAACAAACGATATGGATGTTTCACTTGTATTAAAGGTTGCGGGAATGGGACTTATTGTTTCGGCATCTGCCCAGATACTCGGAAAAAGCGGAAGGGACGAGCAGGCAATGCTTGTTACGATTTCGGGAATAATTGTTGTGCTTCTGATGCTTGTGGGTGAGATGGGAACACTTTTCGAGAGCGTAAAAACGGTATTTGGGCTGTGAATGTTTTCAGAATATGCGGCATAGGCATTTTGTGCCTTTCGGTGCTTATGTGCATCAAAAATTTAAGGGAAAGCTATTCCTTGGTGCTTCGCAGTGTGATATATGTGCTTTTTTTCGGTATCGGCATTACGATGCTCGCACCTATAGTAGCTTTTTTGAATAAAACTGCCCAAAGCGGTGGATTTTATGAATACGGTGAGACTGTTCTGAAGGCTCTTTTCATTGTTTTTCTTGTAAAGATAACATCGGGGACTGCTGCGGAATGCGGTGAAGGCGGACTTGCCCGTTCGCTTGAAAATGTGGGCAGAATCGAGCTTCTGTTGCTTTCGCTTCCATTGATTGAAAAGATACTTTCGGCATCGAAGGAGATGCTTTCATGGTGAATTATCTGAAAAAGGCATCGGTTGCTTTGCTTGTTGCTTTGTTTTTTGTTTTGAGCATACAAGGAGTAGAATACGGTGCCGAATATAAAAGCTTCACCGAAAGCATTCCCGATGAGATAAAAGGACTTCTCCCTGAAGACATACTGTCGGAGAATGAGGAGAACATTACAAAGGGCGCTGAAAAAATTGCCTTACCTCAATATATTTTATCTTTGATTGCAGATTATCTTGGGTTTTACATGGGGGATATGCTTCGCCTACTGGCAAGGCTTTTGGCCCTTGTTCTCATATCCGCTTTCGCCCATGCGCTTTTTGACGGAAACGGAGATGAATCACTAAGGGAGCAATTCTCTCTTTGCGCTTCCTCTGCCTTTGCTTTGGCGGTCATATATGAGCAGTGGAACGCCATTAAAATGGTGCAGAATTTTTTGGATAGGCTTCTGACACTTGTGAACTCAATGATTCCGCTGATGGGAGTGCTTTATGCCGCAGGAGGAAACACAAATGCGGCAAGCAGCGGCACTGCCACACTGGGATTTTTTCTTGCCATATGTGAGAATCTTCTTTGTAAAGCACTCATGCCCATCGTCGGTATCTGTCTTGCATTCTCTCTTTGCTCGGCTTTTTCAAAGCGATTTTCGGCATCAGAGCTTTCAGCTTCTTTTAAAAGGTTTTATACCTTTGGAATGGGCTTTCTCGTTGCAATAATGTCACTTGTTATGGGGGTACAAAATCAGCTTGCATCAAAAGCGGACAGCCTTGGCGCGAGGACAGCAAAATATGCTATTTCAAGTCTTATTCCTGTTGTTGGCGGTGCTGTTGGAGATTCATATAGGACTGTTGCCGCAAGCATAGAATATATAAGAGGCTGCACGGGAGGAATCGCAATTTTTGTGATACTGATATTGCTTTTGCCAACCCTTATATCATTGATTTTAGGAAGAAGTGTCATCGGGATCGGTGCCTCTGTTTCCAAAATGCTCGGATGCGAGAGGGAAGGGGCTTTTCTTTCGGAGATAGGCAATATTTATGGTTATCTTCTTGCGGTTTCATCAATGTGTTCGGTAATATTCATTTATGCACTTGCGCTTTTTGTCAGGTGCGGAGCGGCGATAGGAGGATGACATGAAGGATTATATTTTTTCTGTCATATCTTTTGCTGCGTTTGCCACTGCGTCACTTGGAATACTGCCATGCGGCGAGGGAGTCCTGAAAAAAACTTTTCTGCTTTTGCTGTCACTTATAATGATACTGGTTATAGGTTCGCCATTGGTTTCGATGGTTAAAGATTTGGATATATCGCTCTTTTCCGATATGGTCAGCATGGAAGCGGCTTCATATGAGGCGGTTTGGCTTGAAACACTTGAAAACCTTACCGAAAATGAGGTTGAAGCAGCCGTTTTGCGTCTTGTTTCTGATGAATATTCGCTTGATAAAAACGATATAACGGTTGATTGCATATTGAAAAAAGAGGAAAACTCTTTTTCTCTTGAAAAGGTTGAGATTCTTCTTTCGGGAAAAGGGCGATTTGTAAATCCCTCTCGGGTTGAGAGCTTCATATATGAAAAATTGAATTGCGAATGCAAGGTGAGGTGAAAAATAATGATCAAAATTCAATTTAAAAAATGGATATTCATTGTGATTTGCGCATTTCTCGGCGTTTTTTTCCTTACCTTTGATTTTTCCGTTCCCTGGGCAGGTGCGGAGGCGCAGGAGGATAAAATTCGTGCGCTTTGCGAGAAGGTGGATGGGGCAGGGGAGGTTGCGGTTGCGGTTTCGATGGACGGAGACAAAATCAGCGGAATCGGAGTGGTCTGCACCGGAGGAAATGATCCCGATGTTGCTCATAGATTGCTTTCACTGATCTCAGCGTCCTGCAATGTGTCAAGTAACAGAATATATATTACATATTCGGGAAAAGATGCGCCTTGACTGTCATAAAATATATTTACTTGCCATACTATATACCAAGAAATAAATAACGGAGGATATTACTATGAAATTTAATGAAGCATGGAAAAAAGCAAAAGGAATGATCATGAAGATCGGCAAGAAGAATGCAATGATCGCTTGCAGCGTTCTTCTGATCGGCGGTACTATACTTCTGAATGTTATTCTTTTTGGCTCTGCCGATAGCGGAGAAGGCTTTGATTATTCTGCGGCGGTGGGAATGGATGGCGCAAATGTCGATACAAGCGCTGTTAATGAAAATGCCGAGGAAGATTCGGATAAGTATTTTTCAACATCGCTTATAAACCGTCAGAGAGCCAGAGACGAGGCAATGGAGGTTCTCCAGAGCGTTGCTTATAATGATGAAGCGGACGATGCTTCGAAGGAGAAGGCACTTGCGGCGATCGGACAGATAGCGGCGGATATGGAAGATGAGAGCAATATTGAGGCTCTTGTGGTTTCAAAGGGATTTGAGCAATGCGTTGCGGTAGTCAGCGGCGGCACGGTAAGCGTTATTGTTAAGGGCGAGGAGCTGCTTGACACTCAGATATCGCAGATCAACGAGATCGTTTATGAGCAAACAGGCATACTCCCCGAGAATATTAAAATTATCGGCAAATAAGCGACGGTTATAAACAGTAATTTGTCGGTGAGGGAGTTTCGCCTCTGCGGAGGCGACCGACGCCGCCGTCGGCTCGCGCGACCTTTTAAAAAAGGTCGATCAAAACTTTGAAAAAGGTAATTTTTATTGCTGTTTATCTGTGTTTCTACAT
>JAFXAN010000068.1 GCA_017517035.1 Clostridia bacterium | reverse complement strand
CAAGTTATTTCGCCGTGCCAGCTCCCCTATTAAAACAGGGGAGCCTTATTTTACCGTTCAATTTCACTTGTATTTTAATTCAAACAGTAATTTGTCGTTAGCCTTCCCTTGCAGGGAAGGGGGACCGCTTGCGGTGGATGAGTAGTCACCGTTTTTGTAAATAATCCATAGAAAAATAGCGTTATTAAAAGTTACTTTTACTAATAAAATCAAGTGTATTTTATCATTTAAAGTTCTCATCAGTGGTGACTACTCATCCGTCTGCTTCGCAGCCACCTTCCCTGCAAGGGAAGGCAAACATACATCCTCATCTCCGTTTATTCACCTTTTCAACAGTTCGACAAATTACTATTCAAAAAACTCATTTAACAAGAAAAAGGCTGAACGATCAGCCTTTTTTCTTTTTATGCCTTACCAAAAAATGAATAAGAGAGACAGCAAATGCGCCGAATGCGCCGCCTGCAATGTCCTTTATGACATCGACCACTTCAGTTGATCTGTCGGTAAAGGATTGGATAATCTCATCCGAAAGTCCCAAAATGAAGCAGAGCAGGACAACAAAGAAATAATACTTAATATTTGCCGAGCTTGTTAAAAGAATGATCAGAAGCATAAGCTCTGCGCCAAGGATGGAAAATTCAAAAAAGTGAGCCAGTGAACGGATCGGTCCTTCAAGACTTCCCGGTTGAAGCTTATTATTTTCTATTGCCTCCTTGATCGGCGGGATCTGCTCTATAAAACTTGTGACAGCTTCACTGTCTGCTCCCGATTTTTCGGTGTTTTTTGCAGAATTTCCGAAAATGAAAAACAGCGTTAAGGCAATGAGCAGCAAATCAATAACAATTGCTATGATTCTTTTCTTTGACATATTTTATCCCCTATTTTAGTATTTTGTCGATTCTGAGAAGCTTTCTGTATTTAAGAAAATAGAGTTTTACAAGAAGTGAAAGCGCAATATCGTAAATAACAAATGTGAAATTTCCGAGGGCGAAGAGGGAGATTATATAAGCCTTTGTCATGTTGGCGGTCGTGAAAAGGAAAAGGGATGCCCAGACGATTATTCCCATTGAGACATTGAAGAGGAGAATTTTGAGAATCCACCCGATAAGGCGGTTCTGATGGCTCTCAATTAAAAATTTCACCATCGGATAGTAGCCTGCAAGTCCGATATAGATTATTGCTCCGAATTTTTGCGGCAGAATGAGGAGAGAAATAGCTCCTGTTACTCCGTAGACGAGCCATGGATAAGCCCCTCCTATCTCGGTAAGCGCAACTATGCAGAGCATTGAGGCGATGCAAGCCATTGATATATCCATGACCTCAATAATGGCACCAACATAGAGAAGAACAACGCTGAGTGCGCTGAAAAGTGCGCAAAAAGCGATTTTTTTGCTCTTTTTTATATTCTTTCTTTTTGGCAAAAAATCGGCGGTGTCTATCTTTATACCGATATTTTTTCGCAAATCTTTTTCACCTTCCTAACAACAGCTTATGAGGTCTCCGCCGCAGCATTCGCAAAGGCAATCGGCACAGATAAGTGAGGAGCATATGTCGCATCCCGAGCATCCGCTGCTTGAATATTGGGGATTGTTCATACCGCCCATGTTTCCAAAGCTACGCATCCTCATCCTCATATTGGCATATTCGCTGTTTGAAGGATCCATTGTGCAGGCGGTGTCAAAATACCTTGAAGCATCAAGGCTGTTGCCCTTTTTCAGCTCAATACATCCCATGAGGAAGTTCCATTCCGCTCCTCTGTCATTGATATCGGTCTCGGAGAGGAGCTGCTCTGCCTCGGCAAAATTACCCGAGTTTATCAGAACTCTCACTCTTGCAAATTTTGGCGAGCCTGTGCCACCGCTTCCGTATCCCGAATAGCTTCCGCTATATGCTCCGCCCTTTTCACGCATTTTTTGTATTTCCTCATAGGCGGCATTGATCTCCTTCATCTTCTCTTCCGCAAGAGAAGCCAGGTCGCTGTCTTTGTATTTATCGGGATGGTATTTTCTTGCAAGCGCACGGTATGCTTTTTTTATCTCATCGTCGCTTGCATCCGGTGAAACACCGAGAATTTTATAGGGATCAGTCATCGTTTATCTCCGTTTTCAGTATGTTTTCGTTGTTTTTTATTCTTTCGGGAAAAAGTATTTCCTCGCAGATCCTCGGCATTCCGAGGGTTATGATATTTCTTATAAGACCTTCAAGGTCGCGTCTGCCGTCAAGGGGTGCAAGGTCGATAGCATCGGATGCCTTTTTTAGTATTCCCTTGATTGCGCCTTCAATGTCAAGCTTCTTTTCCTTATCAAGCTCATTTCCGTCAAAAAGCAGGAGAAAAGGATTGTAGCTGTTCTTTTCCTTGTCTTCCTCAATGTCATCAAGGGCATCTGCGATATATATGAATTTTCCCACTGCATTGCCTATTGCCTCGGAAATGAGTCTGTTTTCATCTTCTTCGATACCAAAGGAGGTGACGGAAGCCATAAGTGAGCCAAATATGGCGGCGGGTCGGTCTGCGGAGCGTATCATTTCTTTTTCAAGAGAATGAAGCTCATCAAGACGGCTTTTGATCAGGAGGTCAAGCTCCTCATAGCCTTTTTTTGCTTTTTTATAGGAGGATGAAAAGACAAGGCGCAAAATTTTTGCCTTCAGCTTTTTTGTTCCCCTTTCGTCGGAGATGTCATCGCAAATTTTGTGATATGTGAGAAGCGTTCCCGCATGAGCCGAGTATGTGAGAGAATCACAGCTCTTCATAACAGTTTTTTTCTTCATAGGATGAACGAAGCAGCGCTTTTTATCAAAGCTTGGCTTTTCGGGAAGGAGAGCAAGACGAATAAGGGCAAGAAATGTTATATCATAGCTGAGAGTCATTCTTGAAATGATTCCCGTCTCATCTCTCATAGCACGGCAAAGACCGCAGTATGCAGCTTTATAATATTGATTTTCGATCATTTTAAGCTCTGGCACATATGGCTTTACATATCCGAACACAACATTTCCTCCCGTCTCTAATCATTTAATTATAATACAAATCTATGCCGATTGCAACAGTATTTTGTAAACAATGAGCCTTTTTCTGTTAAAAAACGAATATTTCAAAGGAATAAATGTAAAAAATTATAAAACACTCTTGCTTCACGGAAGAAAATTATGTATAATATAATCCGGCAAAAAATGATGAAGGATATAAGGTGACATGGCAGAAAATTTTCAGAATGAGATAAACAGAAGAAGAACCTTTGCAATTATTTCCCATCCCGATGCAGGTAAGACAACTCTTACCGAAAAATTTCTTCTTTACGGAGGCGCTATCCAGACAGCAGGCTCGGTTAAGGGAAAGGCGTCCGACCGCCATGCGGTCTCCGACTGGATGGAGATGGAAAAGCAGAGAGGTATTTCAATAACCTCATCTGTTATGCAGTTTGAATATGACGGATATTGCATCAATATCCTTGATACTCCCGGACATCAGGATTTCTCCGAGGACACATATAGAACCCTTATGGCAGCGGACAGCGCAGTTATGGTGATTGACGCCGCAAAGGGTATCGAGCCGCAGACAAGAAAGCTCTTTAAGGTCTGCGCTATGCGAGACATTCCGATATTTACCTTTATAAACAAGCTTGACCATGAGGCAAGAGATCCATTTGACCTTATTGACGAGCTTGAAAAGGAGTTTGGCATCGGCACATATCCCATGAACTGGCCAATCGGATGCGGAGTCAATTTTGCGGGGGTTTATGACAGAGAAAAGAGAGCTATTATTTCCTATGCGGATAAGCACAAAGGAAGAGAAAGGCTTGGTGCTATCGAATGTGAGATAAGCGATACGGAAAAGCTCGATTCGCTTATCGGCTCTTATATGAGAGAAGAACTGACAGAGCAGATAGAGCTTCTTGATGGTGCGTGCTTTGATTTTGACCTTGAAAAGGTGCGTCACGGAAAGCTCAGCCCCGTGTTCTTCGGCTCTGCTCTTAACAATTTCGGTATTGAGACTTTCCTCCACCATTTCTTGCAGATGACAACAGCTCCTCTGCCGAGAAAAACCGAGGATGAGACTATTCTTGATCCTGCAAAGGACGGCTTTTCTGCCTTTGTTTTCAAGATACAGGCAAATATGAACAAGGCACATAGGGACAGAATCGCATTTATGCGTATCTGCTCGGGCAAATTTGAGAGAGGAAAGGAATATTTCCATGTCCAGGGCGGTAAGGAGATCAAGCTTTCACAGCCTCAGCAGATGATGGCGCAGGAGAGGGCTATAATCGACGAGGCTTATGCAGGTGACATAATTGGTATTTTTGACCCGGGAATTTTTGCCATCGGAGATACGGTTTGCGATAAGTCGATGAAGATAAAATTTGAGGGAATACCAACCTTTGCGCCCGAAAAATTTGCGCTTGTTGAGCAGATCGACAGCATGAAGAGAAAACAGTTTGCAAAGGGAATGACTCAGATCGCCCAGGAGGGTGCGATACAGATGTTCTTTATGCCCGAGGCGGGACTTGAGAGGGTCATCGTCGGTGTTGTGGGTGAGCTTCAGTTTGAGGTGCTTGAGGCGAGAATGGAGAGCGAATACGGCGTTAAGTTCATTCGCCGTCCCCTTGCTTGGCAGTATATCAGAAGAATTGCAAACGAGGTCGATCCCAAAACTCTTGATCTTTATGAAACCGAATGGGTTCAGGATGTAAGAGGTCAGAATTTCCTGCTCTTTAAGAGCGAGTGGTTTATAACCAGAACTCTTGAGCATAATGAGGGCAAGCTTGATCTTGTGGAATTTGGGCAGTAATAATATGATAAAGGGGTGTCTCATAAAGAGATGCCCCTTTCGGTTCATAATTGATTGAAAAACAGTAATTTATCGGTGAAGGAGTTTCGCCTCTGCGGAGGCGACCGACGCCGCCGTCGGCTCGCGCGACCTTTTAAAAAAGGTCGATCAAAACTTTGAAAAAGGGGATTTTTATTGTTGCTTATCTGTGTTTCTACGGGAAATTTACGAGAATTTCATGTAGAAAAACTTAGCATCAATCTCCTCACCAGTCATCCTGAGCGTAGCGAAGGATCTGGAAACGCTAAAGGATGATTTCACCACTATTTGACTGTTCGCTAAATTACTGTTTGAAAACAGCAAGTGATGTCTTAATGAACAGTAATATGCCATAAAAAACAATGATCGAAATGTTTGCTTTCCACATTTTTGATATCATTCAATCTCATTTGCGTTTCTCCAAACTTTATCTATTGACATATTGACTTTTTTTTGTTATAATTTAAAGAGGACTTATGAAAGGATGTGAGCAAATGAAGCATTTTGAAAGCATTCTCGGAAACGAAGCGCTTCGTTTGCGTCTGGCAAGTGACATAAGAGAAAAAACTCTTTCCCATGCTTATATTATAGAAGGCCCGAGAGGGGTGGGGAAGCATACTCTTGCAAAAAATCTTGCTGCTGCAATTTCTTGCGAAAATTCAGACGATCCTTCATATCCGCTCCCTTGTCTTGTGTGTCCCGCGTGCAGAAAAATACTCGGAGATAAGTCTCCTGATGTGATCACGGTGAGCCGTGAGGAAGACAAAACAAGCATGGGTGTTGATATCATAAGAGATCTTAGAAACAATGTCAGGCTTCTTCCAAACGATCTTGATACAAAGGTCTATATCATTGAAGAAGCGCACCTTATGAATGAACAGGCGCAGAACGCTTTTTTGCTGACTCTTGAGGAGCCGCCTTCCTTTGTTGTTTTTCTCCTTCTTGCGGAAAATTCCCTAAGCCTTCTTGAAACGATCAAGAGCAGAGCACCGATACTTCGCATGAGACCGATTCCCGAGAAGACGCTTGAGAGGCATATCGTTTCGATCGAGCCGAGAGCAAAGGAGCTTAAGGAAAGCTCACCCGAGGAATTTTATGAGGTGATCAAGCTGTCCTGCGGCTATATCGGTCAGGCACTTGAGCTGCTGGATGAAAAAACAAGAAAACCGCTTCTTGCGGCAAGGCATATGGCAAAAGACTTTGTTTTGCAGATGACAGAACGAAAAAACGGCAAAAGAGCTGCGGAAATAATTGAAGGATTTTCAAAAAAACGAGAAGAGCTTTTGAGGCTTCTTTCGGAAATCGAGCTTGCGGCAAGAGACCTGCTTGCGGTGAAAAAAAGCGAGGATCCCCCCTTATGCTTCTTTACAAATGAGGATGAGGCTGCGGAAATTTCCTTCAAATTCAAATCCGGTGCTATCATGGAGCTTCTCGGAAATATCTATGAAGCAAAGGAAAGACTTCGGGAGAATTCAAATGTGCGACTGACACTGTTCGATCTTTGTGTTAAATGCGGACTCCTATAAAAATAAATAAAAACGGAGAAATATATGAATAACAGCGAAAATCAGACCCCAAAGAACCCAAATCAGGGAAATCAAAAAAACAGGGGTTACCATGGAAAAGGATATAATAAGAACCATCGTTACGGACATCGTCCCCATAACAAAAACCATGAGAAGAAAGAAAATGAGCCCATAAAGAATGAGACTTTATCCGATGCGGTCGAGGAAACTGTAAGCGAAAGCGTTCCTCAGGTTCAGGTCGATGCCGAGCCGTCTGCTACGGAATATTCTGTAACAGTCGATCTTTCGGACGATGCAACTCTTCTTATCGACGAAGCACCGGAAAATGACGATTCGCCAAAGGTCGAGGTAGTTGGGATCAGATTCAAAAAGGCGGGCAAGGTATATTATTTTGCACCGGGTGAGATGAAGCTCCGTCTTGGCGATGCGGCAATCGTTGAAACCGCAAGAGGACATGAGCTTGGCGATGTTGCCTGCGCTAACAGAATGGTGAGAGAAAAGGATATAGTTCAGCCTCTTCGCCCCGTTATCAGAATCGCAACTCCCGAGGATATACGCCACGGTGAGGAAAACAGAAAAAAGGAAGATGAGGCATTTTCCATTTGCCTTTCCAAGATCGCAGAGCACGGTCTTGACATGAAGCTGGTGGATGTTGAATATACTTTTGATAACAGCAAGCTTCTTTTCTATTTCACAAGTGCTGGAAGAGTTGACTTCCGTGAGCTTGTAAAGGATCTTGCATCGGTATTCCGCACAAGAATTGAGCTTAGACAGATCGGTATAAGAGACGAAGCAAAGCTCATGGGAGGTCTCGGTGTTTGCGGAAGACCGCTCTGCTGCGCAAGCTTCCTCTCGGATTTTGTTCAGGTTTCGATAAAAATGGCGAAGGAACAGAATCTTTCTCTCAACTCAACAAAAATTTCCAGTTCTTGCGGAAGGCTTATGTGTTGTCTGCGCTATGAGCATGACACATATGAGGCAGAGATAAAGCTCACACCTGCTGTTGATTCGGTTGTCAGGACCGAGGACGGAGTTGGCACCGTTATCGAAACAAGTCCTCTTGCGGGACTTATAAAGGTAAGGCTCAATGATAAGGCGGATGTTGTTCCGAAATTTTATCATAGAGATTCGGTCAAGGTCATCAGCACTCCGAAAAGAAGCGCAAATAATGAAGATGAAGAGCCGGATAGTGAGGAATGATTCCTAAAAATCCATAATTTTTGAATTTTTCCGACAAAAAAACTTATTTTGCATCAACTTTTTTCGCAAAGTGTATTGATTTTTGCGATAATTGTGATAAAATATTAGTATATACTAAATATGGAGGTGTAACAACATGGCTTTCAAGATCGATCCCGATAAGTGTCTCGGTTGCGGCGCTTGCGCCGGTTCTTGCCCCGTAGAGGCTATTTCCGAAAATGACGGCAAGTTCGTTATTGATGCTGATACTTGCATCGGTTGCGGTGCTTGCGCAGGTTCTTGCCCTGCTGAAGCTATCGAAGAAGCATAATTCGGTACATAATTATACAGATGGAGCAGGCTTTTTGCCTGCTTCTTTCTGCAAAGGAGTTAAAATGACCGACACGGTTTTATTTGAAGGCGAACGACTTGACATTGTCAATGAGAATATTCGCCTGATTCAAAAAAAGAATGGACTTACCTTTGGCACGGATGCCTATCTGCTCGCTGCCTTTATGCGCACCGCAAAAAATGCAAGAGTGCTTGAGCTTGGCGGCGGAACGGGAATAATTTCTCTGCTCTGTGCATCAAGGAAGAAATTTAAAGAAATATATATTGCCGAAATTCAAGAGGATTTTGCCGAGCTTTGCCGCAGAAATGCGAGCATTAACGGACTTGACGGAACTGTGAAAACTCTCTGCTCGGATGTCCGTGACCTTCGTGCCGAAAGCTTTGGCGGCGAGCTTGATATCGTTTTTTCAAATCCGCCCTATATGCGTGCAGATTCGGGAAAGCGCAATGAGCATGATGCGAAATTTATCGCAAGACATGAGGTTTGCGGCGGCATTGAGGATTTTTGCGCTGCGGCATCTCGTCTTCTTAAATTCGGAGGACTTTTCTATTGCGTTTACCGCCCCGACAGAATGTGCGATCTTCTTTCTGCCATGAGAAGGCATAATCTTGAGCCTAAGCGAATGACATTCGTTTCGGCAGACGAGGCTTCGTCTCCCTCGATGATGCTTGTGGAGGCGAAAAAAGGCGGCAGCACAGGGCTAAAAATGACAAGGCCTCTTTTTCTGCATCTCTGCGATAAGGATAAGAGCGGTCACCGCTCCGAGAGTGAGGACGCCAAAAAGATATATGAAAGCTGCTCTTTTGAGGCTTTTTAAGGAGAAACATGAAGGATACAAAAAGATTACTCAGCTATGTTCGCCGTGCCGTTGACGATTATGAGATGATAAAGGAGGGCGACAAGATTGCCGTTGGAGTTTCTGCGGGAAAGGATTCGCTCACCCTTCTTTGTGCAATGGCGTTTTTGCGCCGTTTTTACCCCAAAAAATTCGAGCTTATTGCGATCACTATTGATATGGGCTTTGAGGGTATGGATTTTTCGGGAATCGAAAAGCTCTGTCATGAGCTTGATGTGGAATATCGTGTCGTTCCTTCCCAGATTGCAAAAATAATTTTTGATGTGAGAAAAGAAAAAAGCCCCTGCTCCCTTTGTGCGAAAATGCGCAGAGGTGCGCTTCATAATGCGGCAAAGGAGCTTGGATGCACCTCGGTGGCACTTGGACACCATTTTGACGATGCTGTTGAGACCTTCATGCTCAATCTTTTCTTTGAGGGAAGGCTGGGGTGCTTTTCTCCTGTTTCATATCTTTCGAGAATAGGCTTGAATCTCATTCGCCCGATGGTTTATATGCCTGAAAAGGATGTCAGGTACTTTGCATCACAAAATGAGCTTCCGGTGGTGAAATCAAGCTGTCCCGCTGATGGTAATACCGAGCGTGAGGAGATGAAAAAGCTGCTCCATGACCTTGATAAGAAGCACAAGGGACTTCGCTATAGAATCTTTGGTGCAATGCAGAGGGGCGAGATTGACGGCTTTAAGAGCGCAGACCGTCTTGCAGGAATCGAAGCATATTCAGATGATGAAGATCAGATGTCATAACGATGAACATTTCTCAAAAAGCAGAGCCGAATTTTTCGGCTCTGCTTTTGTCGTTGGTTTTTCAGGTTGAGTAAATTTATTTCAAACAGAGTTTTTATTTCTATGGAAGCTCCTTTGTTCGATATTATTTTTAAGGCAAAATGATGGGACTAAACCATATGGTTCAGTCCCAAAATAATTATTCACCCTTTGTGATACTGTTATATGTCGGATATTCCTCGTATGTCTTATCAATGTTTGCAATTATCTGATCTCTGTACTTTTCAATTGTAGATCCGATTGCAAGCTCGTTCTTCATTGCGAGGTTCTGCATATCTGTCTGGAGATTTCCAAGCCATCCGAAGGGGAGAGATACCTCAATACCTCTTGTACCTCTGATAAGACCAAGAACATCAATGGACTCCTGTCTGTCAAGAGACTTCAGAGCAACATGGATATCATAATATCTGGGGAGAAGGCTTCTGTATGACTCATATGTAAGGAAGTCAACGATAGTACCTGTTCTCTCAAGATTTGTGTTTGTATTGGGAATGCAGAAGGAGAGACATCCGCTGAACAGAGTGGATTCATATGTCTCCTGCGCTACATCGTACTTAGGCTGAGGCATAAGACCGAATGTACCTTCCCACTCACGAAGCATTGTTGCGCCCTTAAGCTCTGCGGAAAGGAAGAGCGCTCTTCCCTGCTCGAATGTATAATAGTATCCGCCCGGATCAAGGTCGGCAGCTTCTGCAAGCTTAAATACCGCTAGACCGTCGCCTGCGCCCCAGAACTTGATGAGCTGTTCCCATACATTCGCAAACTTGGGATCTGTGTCTGCTGTGAACTTATATCTGCCTGTCTCGTCACGGCTTACAAACTCTGTTCTCATAGCATATGCCATGAATGTAGGTCCTCTTTCAAGACCGATAAGACCGTAAACTGCGTTTCCGTTGGGATCGAGAGTAAATGATGCATCGCCGTTAAGGTTTGCTGCTGCTGCGCAGTATTTCTTAAGCTCGTCGAATGTCCATTTGCCTGTGAGTGCAAGCTCAAAAGGAAGATCAAGACCGAGGTCAACCATCATATCCTCATTGAAGTACATACACCAGATACCCTCAAACGCCATAAGCGAAAGGTCACTTGTGCAGTAGAAGAGTCTGTCTTCGATTATGTTACGCTCAATAAGAGGCTGGTCCCACCAAACGCCGTCAATGTTAAGCTCTTCGATTTCGAGAAGGTCATAGAAAAGGTTCTCTGAAATAAGAGGTGTGAGGGAGGTTGCAGGGATATACATTGCATCGTATACATCCTCATCCGCAAGGATAAGTGTTTTTGCATAAGAAGCAAGTTCTGTATAAGGCTGTGTTTCCTCGCTGATGGTGATATTGAACTTCTGCTCTGCATTGAGGTTTCTCTCAAAGCAGCAGTCATCAAGAACGTCACCTGTCATATCGGGATCAAGGTAAATATACATATAGTATATTGCTGCGGAGTTAAGGAATGTGAAATCATAGCCCTCGTAATCATAGGTCTTTTCAACATCCTCAACATATGTTACCGCTGTGTCCTCGGGACGGTAAGTCTCGAGATAGGATTCGATTGCCGCCGCTTCGGGATCGACAGTCTCTGTGTAGTCATCCTCGTTGCCGCTTCCGCTCTTATCGCCACAAGCAGTAAGTGCAAGTGCAGAAAGAACCATCATGAGAACAAGAATGATCGCCAAAAATCTTTTCATTGGTAAATCTTCCTTTCTTAAATTTTTATTGGCTGTTAGAATTTTAACATATTTTTACTGCTTTGTCAAGCAGTTAATTTTTTATTTAATGTACAAAATGTCATTTTAAACAAACATCACTTAAAAATTTGTGATAAATACACAAAAGCGAAAAACCTTTATTTTACAACATTATACTGCAAAGCATGGACAAATACAATGTTCAAAATAAATAAAAAACCGTCGAAAATAAAGTTTTTTGAAAAAAAGCGGTTCAAGCAAGTCTTAATCCTGAATTTCTGCTAAAGTTTTTTGTTCAAAATCACCATCAGAAAAGGAAGCAATTGTGCTTTTTGCTAAATTTTATAACGCCAATAAAAATCAAGAAATTTTATGCCCGAAATATTACATTTTTTATCATAAAGTACACTAAACAGGAATTTGTCGAGCTGTTGGATTTGCTGAATGGTAGTATACGGAAATTGTTTATCTGAGAAGAAGTTAGTTACTGTTTAGCGCCTCATGCCGGCGGGCACTTCCTTTGGCCCGCCCCAAAGGAAGCAAAAGTCTCCCAAGGCGTTCCCCCTTGGGTATCTCCCCTTTTCTCGGTAACCAACGCAGACAAAAGACTTTGCCT
>JAFXAN010000067.1 GCA_017517035.1 Clostridia bacterium | reverse complement strand
GCGACATCGCTGCCTACAACGCTGTTTGCGCCTATAATTGCACCATCCCCGATATGAACGCCAGGAAGAACAACTGCATTCTGACCAATCCACACATCATTTCCAATTACGGTATCACCTTTAAGCGGCATATCTGCCATATAAGACGCTCAAAAGTTGTGAGGAGCGTGGTGGCCAGTTGACGGTTGACACGATTGAGCGGATTTGCACAGGGCTTGGTATTACTATGTCGGAGTTCTTTGCTGTGAAGGAGGCGTGATCATGTCTCTTGAATACGAGATGAGATATTTTCTCGAGCACAAGGCATTACCCAAGGCATTACACGAGAGCCGAGCCCAACTAATGGCCTCTTTGCTACGAGGTAAAGGACAGGCCATGATAGAGTTCTACAAAAAGGCGGAGAGAGCGAATCCTAAGTATCATTGCCCCTACACTCTGGAGCAGTTTTCTATGAGCTATCGGGAGTATATCAATCAGAACCGTTCCGTCTTTATTATGCGCATCGGGATGCCTGAGCCGGAGCAGTCACCGCTATGTCGGGCTGTTTACATTTGTTTTGCTGGAGATGGATGCGAAGATGCGTATTTCACCTCGGAACTTGCTCCGAACAATAAGTTTTTTCTCTGCGCCTGGGCTGATAACAATGTCCATCTAAACTATGGCAATGAAGCAGTTGAGAATTTTGACCGCGTTGCGGAACTATTCTGGGAGATGAATCAAAATGGCGGACATGCCAAACATAAAAGTCTATGTAGAGGTAAACGCCAACTTCCGCAGTGACGGTGTTCTGGTTCCGGCCAGCATCGTCTGGGAAGACGGCTGCCGATATGAAATAGATAAAGTTACCGAGATCCGCCAAGCTGCCGCCATGAAAGCAGGAGGCCAAGGTGACCGATTCACGATTTGGGTGAATGGAAAACCCACATACCTATTTTTTGAGAGAAGTACATACAAGACCGGCAATGTGATTGGACGATGGTTTGTTGAGCGGCGTATTTCATAGTATATAAGACAAAAGAGGGTGCAAACTGCACCCTCTTTTTATTGTTCATAGCTGATTTCGGGAATGATGCTATATGCATATTGACAGCGTTTTATAGTTCATACTATAATGTGAGCATCTCAGCTTAGATCATAGCATAAAAATCGCGTTCTTGGATGAAACCATTGAACTATTAGAGCGGAATATTGAATTGTTGACTTTTTGTGATATACTTAAAGTGTATCTTTCATTACATGAAAATAAGAGGTGCTTACATGAGAATATGTTACAAAAAGCTGTGGATGTTACTTATCCAAAGAGATATCAGCAAGGTAACGCTAAGAAAGGATTTAGGCATCGCCGCCGGAACGATGAGTAAGCTCAACAAGGGCGAAGAAGTGGCGCTGTCTGTCCTGCTGCGCATTTGTGACTATTTGGATTGCGACATTGGTGATATATGTGAAGCTGTGCGAGAAACGCAGGGGTGACTCTGCGCGCTCGAACAGCTTTTTTATTTTGAATTGGAAGAGAAAAGAGGGGTCTCGATGAAAAACAGCCATACAACAGAAAAGATACCTGAATGGTTTAAGGAATTATCTGAAGGAGAAAAGACAGCTGCAATTCGCAGACTCCGTTTGGAGGATAATCAGCTGCTTTATCAAATCGCCATGGACACTTCGGAAAGCATTTCTGTTCGCCGCTTGGCTGTCCGCGGAATAAGAGATCAGGAACTTCTGTGCCGCATAGCTAAGCTCTGCGACGAGGATTCACTGCGGGAGGCAGCAGCACACAGAATCTTCAAGCTGGATGCCGATTTTCCCGAATCCAAAGAACGGCGCAGTATTTTCCGCGATGAGCCTTATCTGTTTTTGCGTCAGGCCATTGAAGAAGAGGATAATCTGTTCCTGGAATACATTGCGAGGACAACCAGTGGAACGGTCAGGCATAACGCTATTCTTGCGCTGTCCGCGGGGCATTTCCCGGAGCTTGATGAGGATATCGCTTTGTACCACCTTACTGCGGCATTGGCAGAGAAGGAGAATGATATCCCTTTGCTGATGGAGGCTGCGGTGAATGGCCCCCATCGCTGGTTTGCTTTTGCAAGGCTCACGGGGAAAAAATTCTATGAGCCCTGTGATGCTTACAGTCACTGCACCTATGAATGTGGACAGGCTGAAGGTGTCACGGATGAACAAATCAGGCAGACCTGCCGCGCTATTATCGAGAATATCACTTTTAACGAACGTCTCGTGGAGGAAGCCCGAAAGCTCCTGCAACTTTAGTGAAAAACAGCAGCGCCTCCGTAGTGTATTCTTTTATCACAACACCAACAAAACGGAGGAATGTAAAATGATGAAAAAAATATTTGTGTTTGTAATGCTGATGGTTTTTGCTTTTTCCCTGACTGCCTGTTCGGGAACGGCAACACCGAGTGCAGAGAAAGATTCCCTAACTATCCAGGAATGGCTTGACAACGAGGGTTCGGAGGCGGACACCACCATGACTGTCACCATCGTG
>JAFXAN010000066.1 GCA_017517035.1 Clostridia bacterium | reverse complement strand
TTCGCCGTGACTGAAGGGTGTAGCTTGCAAAGTAACTTTATAAAACAAGAAAGTTACTTTTCACCTCATAAGACCCTTCCGTCTTTTGCCTTACGGCAAAATCCACCTCCCCTAATTTTGCTTTGCAAAATCAGTGGAGGCAAGCGAACATCCTCATCTCCGTTTATTCACTACTCTTTCAACAGTTCGATAAATTCCTGTTTATCGTTACAACGAACAAAAATGGGTTCAAGTCTAAACTTGAACCCATTTTGATTTATGCTTTTTTAACAGTAAGCGAAGTCATTTTGCTTATTTTTTCGATCCATTCCTTAACTGTATCATCAGACGGAAAAGTAAGCTCATCAAGAGCGTATTTTTTACCAAGCATTGCGCTTTTTCCGCTTCCGAGCGGATGATACGGCTCAATGTTGATTTCAAGAACATTTTTCAGCGAATTTGCAGTGTCCGCAATGCCCTTAAAATGGTCTTCCCTATCGTTGAGAGTGGGGATTATAGGACAGCGAAGAACTGTTTTTGCTCCCATTTCATCAAGCATTCTGAGGTTGTCAAGAATCAACTCGTTGGTAACTCCGGTATACTCCTTATGACGAAGCGGATCTGTTTCCTTATAGTCAAAAAGAAATATGTCAACAAGCGGTGCAATTTTGCGGTAATTCTCCGAAGGTGCATAACCACAGGTCTCAATGCAGGTATGAAGCCCATTTTCCTTTGCAAGACGGAAAAGCTCATATGCAAAATCAAACTGAAGCATAGGCTCACCGCCCGAAAGCGTCATTCCTCCACCCGAATTATCATAAAAAGCCTTATCCTTCATGACCTCTGCAATAACATCCTCTGCTTCTCTCAGCTTGCCCGCCATTTCAAGTGCCGAAGAATAGCAGACCTCCTCGCATTTTCCACAGGAAATACATTTTTCACGGTCAAATATATGTCCCTTCTCCTCGGAAAAGCTATGGCATCCCGAAGGACAGACGGTGGCACACTTTCCGCACATTATGCACTTTCTCGCATCATACATAAGCTCGGGCTTTGCAGCCTTCGATTCGGGATTATGACACCAAAGGCATGAAAGAGGACACCCCTTTAGAAATACGGTAGTTCTTATTCCCGGACCATCATTTATGCAAAATTTCTGAATATTGAAAACAGTTCCCTTCATCTGGACCTCCAAAAACGGTTTTCTAAATTATACATCCTTTTTCTTCAAAAATCAATGTAAAAAATGATATTTTTATAAAAAACAGCACTCTTTTTCTGCCTAATCCATTTTTGGCATAAAATTCTTTCTTTCAAAAAATTTCTTATCATCTTTTTTCTTTTTTCGGAATTAAATCTATTGACAAAAAACGATTTTTGGTGTATCATATAAGGAGTATTTTTGTGGGAGAAATGAGATGGAAAAATTCAAACTTGTTTCGGATTATAAGCCAACGGGCGATCAGCCGGAAGCTATTGATGCTCTTGTGAACGGAATAAATTCGGGTCTGAAAAATCAGACTCTTCTCGGCGTTACAGGCTCGGGAAAAACCTTCACCATGGCAAATGTCATCGCCCGTGTTAACCGTCCGACTCTCGTTCTTGCTCACAACAAAACACTTGCCGCTCAGCTCTGCTCCGAGTTTCGCGAGTTCTTCCCCGAGAATGCAGTGGAGTATTTTGTGTCTTAACACAAGATTTGCACCAAAAGCCGTGATAAAACGTTGTTTTTAGGTGCTTTTTAACACAGGATAGCACGTAAAAACACCATATAAACCAAATAAATTTGTGACCTAAATTCGTGTAATGAGAAAATGATTACTTTTAAGAGGTGAAACCATTTTGAAATTTTCTTTTGAATCTTTTGCTGATGGCAGTTTTGACTACGACAAGAAAACGGAAACACATACAGGGTTGTATCTTCGTGAAGAAAAAGCCGACATTAGCGGCGGAAAAATTAAATTTTCAGACATAGACGTACTTAAAAATTATCCCGATGTTGACACCGTTACTATTTCCGGGCTTAATCAAGAAACTTTTGAATATTTTATACTTAACTATGGTAAACAACTAAAAGCAATTCGATTTTTTAAGAATAAGCAAATTGAGGATTTATCCCTTTTAGGCACACTTACACAATTAGAATATCTTTATTTTTTCGCAAATCAAAAAGTAACAAAGATTTGGGATATGTCGAATAATACTTCTTTAATAGGAGTATGCATTGAGGATTTTTCAAAGCTCAATTCCATAGTTGGCATTGAAACTGCACCCAACCTCAAATATTTTACAATCGGCAACGCAATTTGGGATACTGCAGAAATTGAAAGTTTTATGCCTCTTGCGAACACTAAAATTGAATATCTGTCCTTTACCGGCAAAAAGATTACTGACAATAATTTTTCGTTTTTGTCCAGTATGTCAGAATTGAAAGAGTTTGATTTTGCATTAAACCTTTTGACAACCGAACAGGTGGCTTGGATTGTTGCTAATTTTCCGCATTTGAAAGGTTTTGCTTTAAAAGCAAGAGACGATTGCGAACTTTGTAAAAGCAATGAAGATTTGAGATTGGTCCCTGCAACGATTATCGTCGGCAAAAGAAAACCATCGCTCAAAATTGAGGGTAACGAGGAACGAATCAAAAATTACGAGTTAAAATTTGAGTCGTTGGTAGAGAAATATAAAGGTAAAAAATATTCCGAGATTTTTTAATACTGAATACTTGGCTGAATATTTTGTACTGATTATGATTACAAATTTGTGACCTAAATTCGTGTAATTTACTATTCGCCAACTTTTTGAGCAAAATTTTAGTGAATTTAAGACAATAAAAAGACAGAAAATAATCAAAAAAAGAGAGGAGTGAGAACATGCAAGATAAGTTTATTTTACATTCAAACTACAAGCCTACCGGCGACCAGCCGGAAGCTATTGATGCACTCGTGAACGGAATAAATTCGGGTCTGAAAAATCAGACTCTTCTCGGCGTTACAGGCTCGGGAAAAACCTTCACCATGGCAAATGTCATTGCCCGTGTTAACCGTCCGACTCTCGTTCTTGCTCACAACAAAACGCTTGCCGCTCAGCTCTGCTCCGAGTTTCGCGAGTTCTTCCCGGAAAATGCGGTAGAGTATTTTGTATCCTATTATGATTACTATCAGCCTGAGGCTTATATTCCCGGAAAGGATGTTTATATTGAAAAGGATGCAATGGTAAATGACGAGATTGATAAGCTGCGCCACAGCGCAACATCTTCTCTTTTTGAGAGGCGGGATGTCATCATCGTTGCCAGCGTTTCCTGCATTTACAGCTTGGGTGACCCCGAGGAATATAAAAAGCTCACTCTTGCAGTGCGTCCCGGCATGAAAAAGGATAGGGACACATTCATCCGTGAACTTATCGCCATCAGCTATGACAGAAATGACATAAATTTTGTCAGAGACAAATTCCGAGTTCGTGGCGACTGCGTTGAGGTTTTCCCGGCAAACTCCGGTGAAAAGGCTCTGCGAGTTGAATTTTTCGATGACGAGATAGACCGTGTTTCCGAGATCAATGTGGTCACGGGAGAGCTGATAAGGCTTCTTAACTATGCCGCCATATTCCCTGCAACCCACTATGCGGTCTCGGATGACAAGCGAGAGGCTGCACTGAAAGAGATCGAAGAGGAAATGATCGAAAGAAAGGCTTATTTTGAGTCCTGCGGCAAGCTCCTTGAGGCTCAGAGAATAGAGGAGCGTGTCAAATATGACCTTGAAATGCTCCGTGAGATCGGCTTTTGCTCGGGAGTTGAAAACTATTCGAGAGTTCTTTCGGGCAGAGCGCCTGGGTCTACTCCATATACACTTCTTGACTATTTCCCGAAGGATTTTCTTCTCTTCGTGGATGAATCACATATGACGCTCCCACAGGTCAGAGCAATGAGCGGCGGAGACGGTGCAAGAAAGAAAAATCTTGTGGAATACGGCTTCCGTCTTCCGTCTGCATTTGATAACAGACCTCTCACATTTGATGAATTTGAGGGCAAGATAGGACAATCGGTCTTCATCAGTGCAACTCCTGCTCAATATGAAAAGGAGCATTCCCTGCAAACAGTTGAGCAGATCATACGCCCAACAGGACTTATCGATCCCGAGCTTGAGATCCGTCCCATCGAAGGTCAGGTGGATGATCTTATGGGCGAGATAAGAATCCGTGCGGAAAAGGGCGAGCGAGTGCTTGTTACGACCCTCACAAAGAAGATGGCAGAGGATCTCACAGATTATTTTGCAAAGAACGGTCTAAAGGTCAAATATATTCATTTTAATGTTGACACCATGGAGCGAATCGAAATAATCCGTGATCTTCGTCTGGGCGTGTTTGATGTTCTTGTAGGAATCAACCTTCTCCGTGAAGGACTTGACATTCCCGAGGTATCTCTTGTTGCGATTCTCGATGCTGATAAGGAAGGTCTTCTCCGCTCCGAAACATCTCTTATTCAGACCTTCGGCAGAGCTGCCCGAAATGAGCATGGAAAAGTCATAATGTATGCAGATACTGTGACAGGCTCGATGCAAAGAGCTATAGACGAGACAAACCGCCGCCGTGAGATCCAGAAAAAATATAACGAGGAGCATGGTATAATTCCTCATACGATAATCAAGGGCATCCGTGACCTTATCGACATCGGAATGAAGGATGAAAAGAGTGAAAAGAGCGGAAGAAAGGGTGCTTCCTCTGTAGCCCAAAAGAAGCTTACAAGAAAAGAAAAGGATGCCCTCATAGAAAAACTCACAAAGGAAATGAAGGATGCCGCAAGACGGCTTGAATTTGAGCAAGCTGCATTCCTGCGTGATAAGATTAAGAAATTACGGGATTAAGGAATCAAGATGAAAAGTGAACTTGTAATCAAAGGTGCAAGAATGCACAATCTGAAAAATATTAATGTTACGATACCCCGAGACAAGCTCGTCATCATAACGGGACTTTCGGGCTCGGGAAAATCGTCACTTGCATTTGATACCATATATGCAGAGGGACACAGACGCTTTGTGGAATCTCTTTCATCATATGCAAGAATGTTTTTGGGGCAGCTCGACAAGCCCGATGTTGACAGCATCGAGGGGCTTTCTCCTGCCATCTCCATCGACCAGAAAACCACCTCTAAAAACCCCCGTTCCACTGTGGGAACCGTAACCGAGATATATGACTATCTCCGTCTGCTCTATGCCAGGATCGGTATTCCACACTGCCCTGTTTGCGGCAAGGAGATCAGACAGCAGACCACCGATCAGATAATAGATCGCATCATGTCGCTGCCCGAAGGAACAAGATTTATGGTCATGGCTCCTGTTGTGAGAGCAAAAAAAGGCAGACACGAAAAGGTTTTCGAGTCCGCCAAAAAGAGCGGATATGTCCGTGTTCGAGTTGACGGAAATATGTATGAGCTTTCGGAGGAGATAACGCTCGACAAAAATATCAAGCATAGCATTGAGATCGTCATCGACCGTCTCGTTATGCGTGATGATATAAGATCAAGGCTTGGTGATTCTGTTGAAAATGCTCTTGCACTTGCAGACGGACACCTTATGATACACACCGTTCCGAGAGACGGAGAAGATGAGGAAGAACTTGAATTTTCGCAGAATTATGCCTGCGAGGAGCACGGAATTTCCTTCGGTGAGCTTGAGCCGAGAATGTTCTCATTCAATAATCCCCAAGGAGCTTGTCCTGCCTGCTCCGGTCTTGGCGAGCAAAATATTCTTTCCGTCGAAAAAATGATGCCCGATAAGAGTCTTTCCCTTTCCGAGGGCGGAATTGCCGTAAACGGCTTCAAATCCCTTGAGGAGGAGAGCTGGAACGGCCCGCTTTTCTCGGCTGTCGGTAAGAAAATGGGCTTCACAATGAAAACCCCATTAAAGGATTTCACAAAGGAACAGATGGATGCTGTTCTTTATGGAACAGGACTTGAAAAATACACTATAACCCGTTATTTCGGCGGTGAATCCCACAAGCAAACGACTGTTTTTGAGGGAATCATCAAAATGATCGAGAGCCGCATGACTATGTACGGCAATGAATATTATAATGAATTTATCGAGCAAACACCATGTCCAAAATGCGGTGGAGCAAGACTTTCGCCGACTATACTTTCTGTCACTGTCGGCGGCAAAAATATTCACGAATTTTGCTCGCTCTCAATTTCCGATGCACTTGATTTCGTGAACGGACTTAAGTTCACCGAAACAGAACAGGAAATTGCAAGAGAGATCGTCAAGGAGATAAAAGCAAGACTTGGATTCCTCGTCAGCGTTGGTCTTGATTACCTGACGCTCACAAGAAAAGCGGGAACGCTTTCGGGCGGAGAAGCGCAGAGAATCAGACTCGCAACCCAGATCGGATCTTCCCTTGTCGGTGTGCTTTATATTCTCGACGAGCCGAGCATAGGACTCCATCAAAGAGACAACGAAAAGCTCATCGGAACTCTCAAAAAGCTCAGAGATCTTGGAAACAGCGTTCTTGTTGTTGAGCATGATGAGGAAACGATGCTATCTTCAGATTATATCGTTGATATAGGTCCAGGAGCGGGAATACACGGCGGAGAACTTGTTGCCTGCGGAACTCCCGAGGAAATAATGAAAAACGAAGCCTCGGAAACAGGCGCATATCTTTCGGGAAGAAAAAAGATTCCCGTTCCGAAAATGCGCAGAGGCGGAAGCGGAAAATTCCTCACCGTTATCGGTGCAGAGGAGCACAATCTGAAAAAACTGAATGTAGATATCCCCCTTGGAAGCTTCGTTTGCGTAACGGGAGTTTCGGGTTCGGGTAAATCATCTCTTGTAAACGGTATAATTTCTCCCGTTCTTGCAAAAAATCTCAACCGTGCAATAACATATCCCGGAAAATATAAGGAAATAAAGGGCATGGAAAATCTCGATAAGGTCATAACCATCGACCAAAGCCCCATCGGAAGAACTCCACGCTCAAATCCCGCAACCTATACAGGACTTTTCGGTGATATCCGTGATCTTTTCGCCAAAACTCCCGATGCAAAGGCAAAGGGCTATGGGCCGGGAAGATTTTCCTTCAATACAAAGGGCGGAAGATGCGAGGCCTGCGAGGGTGACGGCGTAAAAAAGATCGAGATGCACTTTTTGCCGGATGTTTATGTTAAATGCGATGTTTGTCACGGAAAAAGATACAACCGTGATACGCTCGATGTAAAATACAAAGGCAAAAATATATATGATGTTCTTGATATGACAGCCTACGAGGGCGTAAGCTTTTTTGACGGCATTCCGAAAATTGCAAACCGACTTAAAACCCTTTGCGATGTTGGACTTGGCTATATCAAAATAGGCCAGTCATCAACCACGCTCTCGGGCGGTGAAGCGCAGAGAGTTAAGCTTGCGACCGAGCTTTCAAAACGCTCTACGGGAAGGACGATGTATATTCTTGACGAGCCTACAACAGGACTTCACAGTGCGGATGTGGCAAAGCTTATTGATGTTTTGCAAAGGCTCTGCGATGCGGGAAACTCCATTCTTGTCATCGAGCATAATCTTGATGTTATCAAGACCGCTGATCATATTATTGATCTCGGACCCGAGGGAGGAAGCGGCGGCGGAACGATCGTTGCCTGCGGTACTCCGGAGGAGATCGCAAAATGCAAGAAGTCCTATACGGGACAGTTCCTTGCAAAAATGCTGAAATAATAAATGGCTGAATCGTGCGCTCCAAAGCGGCTCGATTCAGCCATGTTTTTATAAATTGGTTTGCGTGTTAAACAGGAATTGGTCGGTGAGGGAGTTTCGCCTCTGCGGAGGCGACCGACGCCGCCGTCGGCTCGCGCGACCTTTTAAAAAAGGTCGATCAAAACTTCGAAAAAGGTAATTTTTATTGCTGTTTATCTGTGTTTCTACGGAAATTTTACGGA
>JAFXAN010000065.1 GCA_017517035.1 Clostridia bacterium | reverse complement strand
TACTCTCACAGTTCCTCAGTACATGAATGCTAACTTTGCTACAGGTTACACAAATGACTGGACACAGATCAGCAAAACAACAGATGCTGATAACAACACCGTTTATGTTTTCAAGTACAACACAGCACTTGAAGCAGGAAAAGAAACAACCGCTCTCCTTGACAACATCTCTGTTGACAAGTTCATTGACGATGAGCTTAACGCAAAGGACGCTCTCGGAAACGCTGCTGAAAAGGATGTAAATGTTTACGCCGAGGCTATCCAGACAGCAGGCTTTACAAGTGTTGATGAGGCTCTCGCTGCCCTCAGCGCACAGTCTGCGATCAACGACAATGCAGTTGTTGTAGATGATGCTGATTCTCTCATTGAGGCTCTTGAAAACGGTCAGGGCGCTGTATTTACCGATGATGTAAAAATTGATCCTGCAGGTATGAGCAATGCATACGGTACAACAGGTATCAATGTTAAGAACGGTCAGACAATTGACGGCGGTGGATACACTCTCGATATTGCAGGTGCAGGCGGTACTTGGGATTCCGGTATCAGCACAACCGGCGGTATAATTAGAAACATTAAGGTTACAGGCGCTTTCCGTGGTGTTTTCGTAAACCATAACAGCACACACGCTGAGCCCGTAATTCTTGAAAATGTTATCATTGACGGCACAACATATACTATCTCCTGCGACCAGGGCACAGGCAATGGCCTTACAGCTATTAACTCCACATTCAACGGTTGGACAAGCTATGCAGCTACTCTCGGTGATGCAGAATTCTATAACTGTAACTTCGGTGCAGGTAACGGATATTCATTCATGCGTCCCTATGCACCTACAACTTATGAAAACTGCAATTTTGAGGCTGGCTATACAGTTGACCCCAGAGCTGAAGTAACATTTACAAATTGCTATCTTGACGGTGTTCTCATTACAGATGCAAATGTTGCAAACCTCGTAACAGGCACTTCAAAAGTTACAGTAAATAACTGATCTTATTGCTTCCCAACCCATTGGGTTGGGCGGCAATCAAAGGGCATAAATATTATTTGTGCCTTTTGATTGCCGATGAAACATCTTTAAGGAGTTCCGAATGAAAATTGTCATAAATAAAAGAAAAGCTTTGTTTTTTGCGGCGATACTGCTTTGTATTGCACTACTGTGTATTGCAACATACGCATATTATTTAAAAACCGCAAGAGCACGCAATGTAATAACAACGGGTAAAATCGACATCACTATTGTCGAGCAGCAAAAGGTTGGAGACGAATTTCTTCCCTACCCCGATGATCCGATCTCTGTAATGCCTTCAACCGAAGTCTCAAAAATCGTCGCTGTTAAGTGCGAAGAAGAAAAAGCATATATCCGCATGAAATACAGCGTTGTTTTTGAAGACCGAAAAGGAAAAACGCTTGATCTTGATACTTCTGTTGTGGAAATTATTCCTACGGGCAAAAACTGGATCGAAAAAGACGGTTGGTTCTATTATAATGCGCCGCTTTCCGCAGGCGAAGTTACCGAGCCGCTTTTCGAGACCGTTAAATTCGCTTCTCTTGCTATGGATAACAAATATCAGAAAACCGTACTGACACTACGCATTCATGCTCAATCTGTGCAGTTTGCAAACAATCCCGCCCCCGATGGAGATATCACTGCTGTTTCGGGATGGCCCAAATCTTAAAAAGGAGGTAAATCGCTGTGAACAATAGAAAGTACACTATAATTTTAATATTGTGCACGCTTTTTGTCGCCCTTTTCTGCATTTCTGCGGTTTGCGCAACCGAATCCGAATCAACAAAACATTCCTATATTCTCTCTTTTGCGCTGGATTCGGAGGTTAAAAATAAAAACTCTTTTATTGACCTTGTTGCCGAAAATATTACAGAAAACGAACATACCTTTAGCTGGACATATGGCATCCCCGTGAAAAACGGATATAGTTTTTCCGGATGGAGCATCACCCCCGGAAGCACCACAGCAACAATTTTTGTTGATTCCGAAACAAACAGCTGCTCTTACAAGCTTGTCTCTTCCGAGGAAAATGTGACAAGTGTTACACTTTATCCGGTTTGGCGAATAATTGAATATAATATTGACTATAACTTGAACGGCGGCAGTATTTCGGGTGAGCAGGATAAATATACCATCACCGATTGCATCAGACTGACAAAGCCGACGAAAAACGGTCACACATTCAACGGTTGGGACGTCACCTTTTATGGGGACTATGGCTGGATAGACAGCACCATCTCCCCCGAAACAACAGAGCTTCCACTTGGACAATGGGGCAGCGTTCTTTTGAGCGCAAAATGGTTAGTAAATGAATACAAAATTTCTTTTGACACATCGGGTGCAGCCCCTATAGAGGACATCACTTATTCTATCAATAGCGAAATATGTCTCCCGTCTATAACACGAGATGGCTATAAGCTTTCAAGCTGGTCTGTTGTTCCGCAGGGCGAATCAAATTGGGATAATATGATTCAAGGAGTGCAAGAGATTATTCCCTCCGGACTTTTTGGAAATGTTACCCTTTCTGCAAACTGGGATACCATCGAATATTCGATTGATTTTGACACGAACGGTGCTGATAACATTGACACTATATACTACAATATACTTTCCGATAATTTTACATTACCCAGAGCTATGCGTTCAGGTTACAGGTTTGTTAAATGGAGCGTTGAGAGTGCCGACAATAAAGCAAACAATTGGGACGATAATGTATCAAGTAGCCAAGAAATAACTACCGGATTCTATGGAAATGTTTTACTCACTGCCATTTGGGAAGAAGAAGAGGTTACATTTAAGTTTATTGCGGGAAACGGCGGTACAACATTCCCTGCTTTAACAGATGTTGGTGTTGTTACCGGTGACCCTATGTCCGAAGCAACTCCGAATCCCGGCTATAGATTTGTTGGCTGGTATTATGATAGAAATTATACAAAGGCTGTGGAGAATGAGCTTATAAAAAGCGAAAACCGCGTTATTACACCAATCAAAGACGAAAATTCAGGTCTTTATTGCACAGAAACATACTATGCAAAATTTGAGATCATCACAGGAACTCTTATAATTTCAGTTAATGATACAGAAAACGAAAATGGATTTATTTTCGATATTGTCGGAACGCCTTATGCTTCAGATCTTTCTGAAATAAATCTTACGGTTGCAGTTCTTCCCGGAGAAGCTTCAGTTACTGTTTGTGAGCTTCCCGCAGGAGATTATACCGTAACCGAGCAGGATGGCTGGAGCTGGCGATTTGATGCTGCCGAAGAAAAAGATTTTACTCTCGCATATCATTTGGAAGATATTTCTGTTGAATTTGAGTTTGAAAATATAATCGAAAAATGGCTCACAAGAAGCATATATTTCAAAAAAGAGGACTAATCAGGAGGTAATTTTATGATGAATAAAAAAACAAAGATCATAATTATGTTCATATCTCTGATTTTAGTCATTACCGCTTCGGTGGGAGGCACCTATGCCCTTCTGTCTTCAAGTGCCACGCCCCAAAAGAATGTTTTTATTCCTGCAGACATCTCTTGCTGTATTACCGGGGAGGAGTCTGAATATACTGTCAAAAACATCGGAAATGTTGATGCATATGTTCGAGTTGCAATTATACCAAATTGGCAGAAAAATGGGAATATTTACGCTCTTAAGCCCATTAGCGATTCTGATTACTCTATCGTGGCAGATGGATGGGAGCTTATTGATGGATATTTTTACCATTCGATTCCGATCGCTCCGGGTGAAAGCACTTCGCCCATTTCCATTGAGCTTTTAGCTTCTCCGCCCGATGAATGTGAATTTGTTCCCGAAATTTTGGCAGAATCCATTCAAAGTCAGCCTGCTGATGCCGCAAAAGAAGCTTGGAACTATCCCTTTGATTAAGGAGTTGGCGCATGAAAAACAATAAAATCATTCGTATTTTGACGCTTTTCGGCATTATACTTCTTTTTCTCGGAATTGCTGCATATAGCTTTATCGCCGCCACAAGCGATCCTGCTGTGATCTTTTATGGCAGTGATAACGAGATCAGATTTGAAAGAGCACTTCCCTTTCCCGGAAATTCCGAGCCTGATCTCTTCCCAAATCTCAAAAAAATGATGCCGGGCGATTCTGTAACTCAGCAGATCGAGATCGGTGCAAAATACATGAGAGACAAAAGAGTTGCCATTTATGTCAAATCAGAAAATCCAAATGATGATTACAGAAAACTGATTGATGAATATGGTCATTATGTTGATTTGAGCATAAAAAACGGAGAAGATACTATTGAAGGAGATCTTAAGAACGGTGTTCTTCTCGGTATTTTTGATAAAACATCAAGCAATATTCTTGATGTTACGCTTTCAATAGATATTGAAGCGGGAAACGAGCTGCAAGACTTGATTGCAGAAATTGACTGGGTATTTTATGCAGAAGCATACGATGTCATCCCTCCAGAGCCTGATACTCCCCCAGAGCCCGACTGGGATCTGACAGATACTCCTTGGCTCAATTCCAAAGATCATATCAACTATATCATCGGTTATCCCGATGGACTTGTTCATCCGGAGCGCTCTATAACTCGTGCTGAGGTTGCAACGATCTTCTACCGTCTGCTTACCGATGAAGCAAGAAATGCAATTTGGAGCGACAAGAATATCTATCCCGATGTGTTCGATGATTCCTGGTTCTATATTGCTGTTTCTACCCTTACAAACGGTGGACTTATAAAGGGATATCCCGATGGCACATTCCGACCAAATCAGCCTATAACCCGTGCGGAGCTTGCAACTATTATCAGTCGCTTTGATTCCGGATTCGGTAAGCTTGAGATCACTGCCGGATTTGAAGATGTTGAAGGACACTGGTCAGAGGAATATGTTGAATTTAACGCAACACGCAAGTATGTCGTAGGATATCCCGATGGCACATTCAAGCCCGATCAGCATATCACAAGAGCCGAGACGGTTACAATGGTCAATCGTTGTCTGCACAGAGCTGTTGATAAAACAGGTGTTCTTTATGATTACATAACCTGGCCCGATAATCTCCGCACAAATTGGTTCTATTATGAAATTATCGAGGCTGCAAATTACCATGACTATTCAAGAAGTGACAGAAAGGTTAAAAACCAAAACTATAACTATGAAAACTGGTCGCATATAAGAAAGCCCATCGATTGGAAGAAGCATGAAGCTTCATGGACACCTATTCTGGAAAAATAATTAAAGAAAACCGCTTGAGCATGGCTCAAGCGGTTTTCCTTTTATTGTTGAAAATTATGATCTTTGACTGCACTTATTGATTCTCATAATTCTCATAGTGCTTTGCTGCAATATACTGATCAATAAGGGTCTGAATTCCACTCATATCATCCTCTGAGGCGAACACCTTATCATAATTGGTCGTTGCGCCGTCATAGGTATAATATGTTGATATAAATTCCTCAAAAGTTCTGTAATATGAGCTTGATGAATAGCTGTCGTCACCGACAAAATCATAAGGCTGACCAACTGCACTCTGACCTGTGAGCATGGAATATGTCATCAGTGTTGTGATATAGCCTGTAAGCTGATTAGGATGGAAACCGTCACTTGCACTCTGTTTTACGATAAATGTGTTCCAATCATAATCAAGAGTTGCTCCGGGAACCTTTGCATCACCGCTTATTATATCAGCGATAAGCTTACCCCAGTCGATAATGGTAACTCCCTTATCTGTCCAGGTCTTAAGGCTTGCAAGGAATGTATTGTCGGGATTTGTGTTTCTAACATTGATTCCGTGTGCCGATGCCTGTGCCATCAGGCATATTTTTACATTGGGGTTAGCTTCAGTGAAGAACTCAATAAGTGCATCCATAGCTGTTGTATATGATGGGTTTCCTGTTGTGCCATAGCAAGCAACAACATAATCATAATAAGGATCAACAAGATATGAAGAATGGTCAACATCTACACAATCATATCCCGAACCGTCGCAAAGTCTTCCGAAAAGATCCGCAAGAATATGGTTTGAGAATGTCCAGTTGGTTACATTTACATCCATTCCGTTCTTTTTACAAAGCTGATAGAAATAACCTTCGTCATTCATTCTTGCGCTCTGGGTAAGAACATTTGATGGATGCTTATAGAGAACTGTGTTACCATAGTAGATATGCGAGTTACCGATGAAAATTATTCTCTTACCGTCAAGAGGCTTACTTGATGCGGTTTTATATTCCTCGGGAACACTCATATCATTATTATAAACATAGGATGCGGCAGCCTTAAGAGCTGACATATTCTCTGCTGTGATTCCGTCGATGGTAAGATTAATGGATGCGGGATCAAAGCCGTAAATTTTAGATGCTATGGTCATTGCCGCAAGAGTTGAACCGGTTTTGAGAGGATGATAATTATCGCTC
>JAFXAN010000064.1 GCA_017517035.1 Clostridia bacterium | reverse complement strand
CTTGTATTTTTTTGTTTCGGGAAGTCCTGCAAGGTTAGCAAAGTTCTTTCCGAGCCTTATTACCTTTGTCCCACCTACATTTTCACCCGTCAGCTTGATGTCAAGCTCATGCTCGATGGGCGAAACATCGTCTGCGCTGACCGATGCGCCCGAAAGCTTGCCTCGCAGGGCATTTGCACATTGCTTTTTTATATCCGCTGTGTTTGCTTTTGCGATTTCCGCACTCTCGGCGGCACTTGCGGCCTTTTCGTCTGTAAATCGTGCAAAATCCATAGCCTCGTTTACTGCGCTGCGAGCTTCGTCTTTTTGCCTTTCTGCCTCTGCAGCATGGTTTCCGGCTTCCACAGCAAGAGTTGATGTCTGGCTCACATATACCTCGGCCTCTCCGAGAGCTTTCTGCGCTTCCGCTGCCGCTGCCTCCGCCGCTTCTTTGGATTTTCCGGCATTTGATGCAGCTTCCTCGGCTGATTCTTTCAAAGCCTCGGCTTCTGCAAAAAAAGCACCTGCAATTTCATTCTTGAGTACTTCAAGCTGCTCGGGTGTGAAATCTTCATATTTGAAAGGATCTCCCTTTTCCCCTTTCAGCGAAGCGATCCATTCCTCCTGTGTGCCCTCAAAGCCCAATTTTAGAGCAATTCCATAGGCAGTAAGTGATAGAAGCCAATCCTCTTCGTTACCTATGAAGCCGTGCTTCACGGCAATTCCGTATGCCGAGAGAAAATACCCTCTCCAGCGATTTCCTATGGTGTTTTGATAGCTGTTATTCATAAAGGCTCATGTCCTCACTTTCATAAATATCTCCGTGAGTATCTGCGGGATTATAATGCTGAACGAACCACCGCTTAAATTCCGAATAGCTATCATTGAACATTGCGATGGTATTTTCATACTTATCATAATCTCCGTTATGCCAATCTATCATGGCAATAAGATAATCGGTATATATCTTATCGTGAGAAGAAACAAGAAGCACGGTCTCCTCATCTTCCCCACCGTATTCGATTAGCTCCTCGGGAGCGAAAAGGAAAATTTCGGTCTGAACCATCTTCTCAAGCTCCGAGAGCATCCTGATCTTTGCCTCTTTGCTGAAAGCATTGGGCTTTACATCATCGGCAAAGGCTATTGCTTCTTTTATCTTCATATTGTCTCCTTAAGAAAACGAGGCGGCGACATGGCCGCCGCCTCGCATTTTTATGTATTATCCGGCAATGAGCTTAGTACCGTTCTCGACACCACCGACGCAGAAGGCTCTCCAATCATTGAAGCCGCCCGTGAAGCGTGCTCTGCCCTTCCAGACATTATTGTCATTGGTCTCGTCTATAATAGACTTGACCTTAAGAGGCTCTCTGTCAAACCATACCGCACCCGCATACTGCTCGTTATAATCCTTGTCCATAAGGAGCCAAGGCTTTGTGCCGTCAGTGATGAACTGATTGAGATAGTTCCATACGATCACTCTCCATCTGCCGAAAAGGAAGTTGAAGCCGTTGTTTGCGGTATTCGGATCTTTATCCGCACCGATAACGGCAAAAACCTGCTTTTTCAGCTGATAGTCATTGGGAATGATGATGGTCGAGGGAGAAACATCCAGAAGCTCGTCGTTATCGCCCTTGAAATTCTGCATAGCGCATTCAGCAGCCGAAAGAGCATCCTCGCTGAAGGCGTCTGCGAAAAGATTTGACTGCTTTGAGCCCTTTACCTTTGCAGGATGGACCTTTGAGAAAAGAGACTGCCCATCCGCACAGGTGGCATCGAAGGTGTGACCAGCAAATTTGATGCTTGAAGCACCGCTTATAGCGCCGCCAAAGAGTGCGGCACCGAATTTTTCTCTCGTTCTGTAATAAGCTGACGTGAAGCCGAGAGGTTGTTTACGAAGATCCATCATCTTTGCATCGGAAATGATTTCCTCGGTAAGGCTGAAGGAATCCTTCCATGTCATATGCTCGATGAACTTGTCGAAGCCCTCCTGCATACCGTCAACAGGATAATTGCCGCCCTCTCCAACAGGCTTAAAGCCGTCCATAGCGGTCATAGAGGTGAGTTTTTCACCGAAATGAGTGGATTTCTGCATATTGAAAAGCTCCGGAAGAACACTCTTCGCTTCAAAGGCTTCTCCACGCTTTTCGATGAGCATCTTGACAGGTGCCTGCACCTTGCCATAAATGCTGTCATTAAGGCCGGAGCCTTCGGAAAAAACAATATTTGCCATTTTTTAATCTCCTTTCTTTTAAATGAATCGAACACGGCAAAGCCAAGTGCCGTCAGAAAGCTTTTCCTTGTATGTAAGTGATGCGTGACCGTCGGAATCTGCGGTAACCGTGTCTCCCGTTTCCAGATTGATCTGAAGCTTAGCACCGAGAGCGGTATTTGTAAGATCTGCCTCTGTTATAACTTCAAGCTCGATCTGTGAATCAAGGCGAATGGCGGGGATAAGTGCTGCTTCGTTTGCCTTACCGACTGCGAGATGCGTCGGAAGATCTGTAGAGCTCGGCGAAGCATAATGATCGCCGCTGGGAATGAGAAGCATACCGACCTTGCCGTCTCCCTCTTTTGCCATGGGAATATACTCGATACCTCTTGAAAGCGAGGTATCCATCTTGTGAATAAGAAACATAAATTAATTACTTCCTTTCTGTGCTTTTTGATAATGCTTTGCGATCTCGGCATCGCTCACTCCGGGATTCATCTCACGATAGAACGCCATGACGTCACCCGGAACGCTTACCGCACCGCTTCCTCTTGCGGCAGTTCTCTGCAAATGTGCCTTTCCTGCCGCCTTCTGCCTCTCGGCGTTCCTTGCCGCCTCAAGGTTTCTTTTGGCAATAGCCTCGCTGTGAACAAATTTATAAGCATCGAGAAGTGTATCATTGTGATTTGCAACTCTGTCATATATGGCAGAATAGCTTTCACTCTTTGCAAGATCCTCGATAGAGCGGATAGCGGGATCATATTTTGCGATCTCTGCAATATCCGAATCTATCTGAGCTTTTGCACTCGCTTCTCTTGCCCTTGCCGCCTCTTCTCTTGCAGCCTTGACCTCGGGAAGATCGGAAATATATCCGTCAAGCTCCTCCCTACTCATTCCCGATTTTTTGAGAATGTCGGTCTGCTTTTTTTCTTCAAAAGAAGCCTTTGCAGCTCTGTATTCTTCAAGCGTTGTAATGTCTTTACCGGTTTTGGGATCTTTAATAGGATTGAGTCGAAGAAGCTCCTCAAATTCCTTTGCGGCTCGCTCCTCAGCTTCGGTCCTTGCCGCCGATACCTTGGCTTCAAGCTCCGCACGGCGTCTTATCGCCGCATGGTGTGCTCTCTCCTCGGGGGACTGAGCATTTTTCCCCTTCGGAGTGCCTGCATCGTCGCTCTCGGCATCGTCCTCCGCTTGCTCGTTATCATCATCTGCGCTGTCCGCTTCGTCCGTCTCGTCATCTTCTTCGTCAAATTCCTCTGCAGGATCGGTGAGCTCCTGCTCTTCTCCACCTTCGGCTTCATCATTCTCGATCTGCGGGTCGGCGAGCTCCGCATCTTCTGCACCTTCTTCTATATCGAGACCGAATGCCTCATAAAGATCTTTTTCGTTAATTTCCATTTGCTATTTCCTTTCTTTTTTGAGATTTTTCCACTGTTCTCATGTGATTTTTTTGAAATTACTTGCCACTGCGAAGATCAGTGCCGGTCTTAACCGAGCCCTTTCCCTTGCTGCCCTTGCAGCCAAGAGGAGCTTCAACAACTTGCGAGCCCTGATTCTTTATCTGGCCTGCATATGTCTTTTCTGCCATAAATTCACCTCCCTTCTGAACTTTTGATTTGAATACTATCGTTATCAGCCTTCCCTTGCAGGGAAGGGGGACCGCTTGCGGTGGATGAGTAGTCACCATTTCCGTGAAAAATCCGTAGAAAAATTGTGTGATTAGAAGTTACCTTTTAACAACGAAATAAAGCATCTTTTGTCATTCGAAATTCTCAAAAGCGGTGACTACTCATCCACCGCAAGCGGTCCCCCTTCTCTGCAAGAGAAGGCTAACAATATCCTCACTCACCGACAAATTACTGTTTATCACAAAACTTGCGGCATTTGTGCCTGTATCGGCATCTGTGCCGCCTGTGCCTGCATTTGCATCTGCATCTGCATTTACTTTTGCGCCTCGAGCTTTTCCTCAAGGCATTTCTTGGTTGCGCCCGCTCCGGGATAGTGAAGCTGCTCCATCTTGTCCCAGAAATAGATCAAAGTATCAAGCTCTGCAGGATTTCCGAAAGCTCCCGTCTGCAGATTGAGCCTTGTCTCCTGCCACATCGCCTCTCTGTTCTGCGATAGTGAGGAAGAAGGATCGCAGGAGAAAAGGAAATCATCGCACCAATGATAATTTCCGTCTTCGTCACGGTCGAGAAAGTCATATCGGTTAAATTCCTGATAAACATCGTTTCCGTGAATATCACGGCTCTTTATGGGCATCGGCGCATCATCATAAGCAAGCATGAGCTTGAAAAAGCTCTCATAGAGCCTCGCCCAAAGAGTGTTTTTCATCACCCGCTTGCTTTCCATTCTGCCCGCAGCCTGTGCCGCTGAGAACTCCTTTGCCTTGCCGCTGGTGGCGGTTCGGTCAATGCGTCCGAGATAGGAGTCTGTAACTCCGATTGCCTGCTTTGCTTCCTCATAGATCCGCTCACGGTATGCCACATCCTGGCTTATATCGCCCTCAAGGGTATAAACACCGATACATTCCTTATCTGCGGGGGTATTAATTCGGATGACCTCCATCTCTTTGTTCTTTGTGGAGATATCCGTATTTTTCGGAAGCGTCATCTTGCTTCCGCTCTTCATCAGCTTGTCGATGATCTTTGCATCAAGGCGCTTGATGGCGTTCTGATAGCTCTTTAGCTTGTCGATATCGCTGTCACCAAGGAAAGAGCCATATTTTGAAACATTCTTCTGAAGAAAAATCGGATATGTGTTCGGTTTATAGAAAGGGATCTTAACGCCTTCAAGGGGAGTATCGATGTTGTTTTCCTCATCAAGGTGAACAACAGGTCTTGCGCCCTCGCATATAACAGTGCCGTCACTTCGCATGATGGGATTCATCACAGTCTCATAATCATCCTTCGTGATCCTGAAGGATGTTCCGCCGCAAAACGGGCATATTTTCTTTGGCTTTTTGTCACTTTCTCCCTCTCCCTCGATGATAAGTGAGGGATTCAGCTCCTCCTCCTCGTCCACAGGCTCGGGAGCACCGCAAGAGGTGCATTTGCTTGTGCGCCTCGCACCGTAATCGTCAATGTCCTCAAGCTCGGTATCGTTCACCCAGCTGTATCTTGAAACACAGCCCTCCTCGTTTCTGAAATAAGCGATATTCTGAGTGACAAGATCCTCGGCAGTGTCACCCTCAACGCTTCGGATATCCGGTGCTTCCTCGCTCTCGTTTTCAAGCGAAACATTGTATCTTCTCTCAAGATACCCTCTCGTCTGAGGAACTTTGAGAAAGAAATATTCCATCTCCTCGATGTCCTCATAAACACCGTCCTGAGGGATAAGCATTTTCGGATGGAAAGAGGAAAGCACAATTCCGTATTTCTCTCCCTCGTCCCATTCGCTGCCATAAAATGCACCGCCCTGGATCTTGACCGTCCGCTCGCAAATATCATTCACAAGCTCGGGATGAAGCCTGTCCCTTAGCGAAAGAAGCATGCTCTCAATGATCCTCGCACGCCATTCATCCTCTTTTCTCATGGCAGTAACCTTCGGAAGCGGAATTGTTGAATCAATCTGACTTTCGATAAGCTCGGCACATATGTTCCGAACATAAGGAACACTCTGAGCAGTGTCATTCTCCACCATGGCCATGATTTTCTCATCACCTCGGTAAAGCTTCTCCCGCTCATCCATCCTCGCAAGCTCATCCTCATATGCCGCCTCGGCTTCTTTCAGCTTCCCCTGCCAATATTCAAGCTTTTCTCGGTTAATTTGGTTCACCCCATTTCTCTCTTAAATATTCACGCTCACTCTTGCTTGCGTTTCTGTAGTCCTCCCACATACTGTCGGTCCATTCGATCATTGTGCGTGGCGAAATAACTGTATATCTCTGTTTGGGTCTTATATAATGAGCAATGGCAAGAGCCATAATGCAGTCATCATGTGCTCCTTCCTCTGCCTCGGGTCTGAAATCCTCATTCCTGACAAATGTCTGCATCTCTTCGAGTGTTGTCCTGTCATTTATGAGGCTTATATTCTCTCGCACAGCTTTTATAAGCTCCGAGATAATCATCGGTCTTGTCTTTTTATTCGTGATAAAACCGAATGCGTGCTTTGTCTTGTGGGTATAATCATCCACCGTCTCACGGACATAGAGATTCGGATATTCAAGCCTTTCAAGCTCGGCCGTGGGATATGTGGAATAGTTGTTTTCAAGAGCCACAAGAGCCTCTCCATACCAAATTCCAAGGCAATAAACCTGCCTTGCATATAGATCCTCATCAAAGGTGTGGCGCAGAGTGCAGACCTGCCGTCCGTCTCTGTTGTCAAGCACCTGAGCAACGAAGGAATCGCTTCCCTCTCCCGCCGTGTCACCGCCGATAACATAGGGAACGCCTGCCTCAGGCTCATAATAAATGCGGATAAATCCGTCAACATCATCCTCGGTAAAGCGGATATTTGTGATGCTTTTGCCGTCATAATCAAATTCAAAATAACCGACCTTCTTCGGCTTTGGAATGTGAAGAAGCCTTTCGGCAATAGACCGAGAATTGAAAACACTCTTGCCCGTAATGCCCCAGAAGCCGAGACAATAGACCTCGTAGTAATACTCGTCAATGTATTTAAAGGCTTCAAGGACGGCCCTTGCCTCTTTGTCAAGGAAACGGTTGTCAAGATATGTGCTCTCATGTGTGCGGATCTTCTTCCTGTCCCTCTCCGGGAGATTTTCGCAGTCGAAAAACCTCTTTTTTAGCCAGTGATGGATGGAGATCGGGTTAAAGGACAGAATTATCTGCTTGTAGTAAGCTGTTTTTCCACGGAGACGAATGTCAAGCTGATTGAAATCAGCCTCTCTTATCTCGGAAGCCTCCTCGATCCAGATTCCCGTGATGTTGTAGATGGATTTGAGCTTTTCAACATCGTCAAGACCTGCGAAAAGGATCTCCGAACCGTTTTTGAAGGTGATCTTCATGTCACCTTTGTTTATCTTGTAGCCGCTTCCCTTGTAGTGCTCTGCAAGCTGACCCGAAAGCTGAGAAAAGCAGCTCTCTCGGAGCGTCCTTGCAACCTTTCGGCAAACGAGAAAACGGTGTCCCGGCTCACTTATGCACCGCTCAAGGATCTTGCGACCGACAAAGATCGACTTGCCCGAACCACCGCCGCCCTTGAGCACCAGATATCTGTGCTTGTCCTCAAAAAGCGGCATAAATGTCTCGTTGTTTGTGTCAACGAGCTTTTTATACCATGTGGCAAGCACCGCAAGAGAATTGATATCGACGCTGTATTCGACCGACTTGGGTTTATTCGTCGTCATCCTCGTCGTCCTCATCCTCTATCTGCTCGGGAATATCAAGCTCACCGCTCTTGAGTGCGGCAATTATCGCCATCTTCTCGGAAAGCGACTGTCCCGCCAAAGCATCCACCGTCTCATCACCAAGCTCAACCGTCTTTTTATCCTTCCAACCGTAATTGTGCTGAAGATTGAAAATAATGCCTTGAACAGAGCCCTTTTCTCTCGTTGTAAGCAGCTCTCTCAGATGAGCTTCCATCTTCATCTTTGCCCTCTCACAAATCGGTGCATAGTCCGGATTCTTCTCAGCATCGCTGTAATTCTCCCATGTGGTATAAGTGATACCGAGGAAAAGACAAAGGGAAAGCACATCCGGTGGAGTAATATAAACAAGCCTCTCGATAAGTTCGCCGTCAATGTCGGTTAAAATCGCACCCGTGGCGGGATCTTTCACATAAGCGGTGTAAGAGATAGCGGAAAAGTATTTGTCAATCAAGCGCTCGAGGTCCTTTGCGGACTCGATTTTCTTTTTTCTGCCTCGTTTTTTCTTTGTTTTTTTCGGCATATCGGGCACATCAGGCGGTAAAAGAACCATGTTTTCGCCTATTTCTTTGCCTTTTTTTGACATGATCCTCACCCCCCACTCTAATGTTTCCGCATATGCGCCCGCACATCGCACGCGCCTTGCCGTTCCAAAAAAATCCGCAAAAGCCCTCCCTCTCGTTCAAAAACAGCGGTTATTCACCCAACAAAAAAAGGGCAAAAAGCGCCTCTTTTCGCTTCTTGCCCATATTTTACTAAAAAATTACGTTGCACTACTCACCTCTTTAGAGTGAGTTCTCACCTCTTTAGGGTGAGTTCTCATCTCTTTTGGGTAAAATTAATCAACATCAAGACCTTTTGCCGCCGCAACTGCCCGCCTCGCTTCCCTTAGCCACGAATAAGCCTGCTTTTCCGAGACATGATATTCGATCGCAAAGCGGCGAACCCTTGCAGAAACATCTCCACGGCGCAGTCCTCTCTTTGGCTGCACAAAATAAACCGCTTCGAGAACATCTACAATGTATTTCTTTCCGCCACTTTGGCAAAGTTCAAGATAAGCATCCACGATCTCAATGTCGGAGAGTAAAGGCTTTGCCCTCATCGGTATTCTGTCACCGATGATCTTCTTCACCTCGTCAGCACTTCTGCAGCCCCACTCGGCATAGCTTCGGAACATATGCGTCGCATAATCTCTGTAATCTTCTTTCCTCATTCTTCCTCCTTCCTCATCTCATCAGAACGGTAAATCCTCGTCCTTGTCGCTTATCGAAAAATCCTCGGCAGAAGCATAAGAGCTTGCCAAAGGAGCGGGCTTTTCCACCTGTGCACCATCCGCACCCGGAACGCTCGCTGTCTCTCCCTTTGAATCAACAAAGCTGATCTCTTCCGCCAGGATCTCGGTCACATATCGCTTTGTTCCCTCGTGATCCACATATGAACGG
>JAFXAN010000063.1 GCA_017517035.1 Clostridia bacterium | reverse complement strand
GCTGTTTCTGCCGTTGAACTTACCTAAGTGCGACAAATATTCGCCTTTTTTGCTCAAAAAGCCTTCCAGCAGCTCAATATCTCTCTGCAACTGTGTCTTATGCTTGCCTTTCCCAACGGCAAAGGTAATATTGAGCCACTGAGCTTGAAGTACCAATGTGTTGTAACATTCTTCAAGAGATGCGCTGCTTGCAAGTTCGTATCTTTCTCGGATGACAGGGAGTATATCCGCAATCTTCTTTTCCAGCTTAGTAAAATTCTTTTCCACAGCCTTTTTCCATACGAACGTATATTTGTTTGCATATGCTTCGATCTTCGTTCCATCTACGAAAAGGTTCTTGAATTTCACCTCTCCCATTTCATAGAGCTTTTCTACGAATTTGTAGAATAAGCCTTCCATTACCTCAGATAGTCTCTCGCCCTGAAATCTTGAGATCGTTGCATGGCTCGGTGCCGGTTCTCCGTTTAACAACCACATAAAACGAATGTCTGTCTTGCAAGCTTTTTCAATATCTCTTCCCGAGTACAAATGCTCCATATATCCAAACACTAATATCTCAAAAAGGGTAACAGGGTTAACCTTTCTCCATTTCCGCACATATGTATTGTACAATTCTGTGTAGTCCAATTCCTCGCATATCTCTGCTACTTTGAATACAAAATCTCCTTATTTATTGCTGCCGTCGATAACAGATTTATTGGCAATTATATTTTCAATTATTGACAAGATTTTTATAATGTAAAGGGACTGCGTTATGAACTGCACCTTTTACTTTATATTATTACTCTTGTCATAAAATACTCGTCATTTACAGTAAACTGGCAGTTGCCACCGAGCTTTTCTGTAAGATAGCGAATGCTCTGCGTTCCGTACCCGTGTCCTTTTTTTGAGGAGACCGGAACACCGTCCGAAAAGATCGGCTTTTCGCCTATCGGATTTTTCACCGAAAGAAGGAGCTTTCCGTTTGTAGCTCTCAGCATAAGCGAAACGGAACGCTGTCCCTTGGGAAGATCTGTTACAGCATTAAGTGCATTGTCAAGCGCGTTTGATAATATTGATGAAAACATGATCTCGTTTGCAAATATCCTGTCAACACCGATGGAATGGGTAAAGCTTACCTCATGTGCCTCACATTTTGACGAAAAATCCGAAAGAACATAATTTACGGTATCATTGGCGCAAAATCTTTTAGCTTTTGTTCGGTCGATCTGTTCGATATGAGAATTTATAATACTTTTTGCCGTATCCTTATCATCGGTATCAATGCATACAGCAAGGGCGCTTAAAAAGAGACGCAGATCATGGCGAAGCATTCTCATTTCGCTTTCACCTCGCTTGATAGCCTCAAGCTCCTTCGCCTGCTCTTCAACGGTGATACGTATTATCTGCTCCTTGCGTTCCGCATCGGATTTTTTCTCATATTCTCCATGATATACAACGCAAAACACAGTAAAGATAATGCAGATGAAAAATGGCAAAAATTCTGCTGCCACACGGTTGTTTTCAAGCCACACTCCTGTGTAAACCACGGTTATATAGTCAAACAGATAATAAATTGTTGGAACTATTGCGAAAATGCAAACACTTCTTATTTCTTTTTTGAAAATTTCCGCAAACGTGTGTGAGAAAAATTTCAAAGTCAGGACAAAGACAATTCCCAAAGCCACAATCCTCACACAATATTCAAACGTCCTGTTATTAAAAATGGCTAAGCCCAATATACCAAACCATTTTGCTGGCTGACACAGCAGATAAGCGATGAATACGGACACCATTGCTGTAATGAACCGTTTTTTGAAGAAAAAAGTAATAAAAAGCATAAGCGGGAGGTGAGTAATGACAGGATACAGCTTCCATATCATTGCTTCATCAACGAAGATCAGAAAAATGCCTTGGAGTGCTCCCAGCAAAGCGAAAAAGATCAGTGTAGCAAATCTGTTTTTTTCTGTAAACTGAACATTTGCAAAGCCGGCAGACAAAACAACTCCAAATATCAGAACAACAAATCCGTGAACCAGCATCAAAACAAGCTCTGACATTATATATCCCTCCTATCAAACATCAATTCAAAGTATGCCGTTTCAAATTCCTTATGTGCTGTTCTTGATATGGGAATACGGCATCCGGAGCGTGTTGTTATTTCCTTGGGGGTATACTGACTTATTCGGTAAATATTCACAAGGTAGCTTCTGTGACATTTGAAAAAACCGTCTTTCACAGATAGCTTATCCTCATAAACGTAAAATGGTTCACTTGACTTGATCTGATTTTTATTCGACAAAAAGAAAATCACATGCTTGCCCTGTGCTTCCGCATATTCAATATTTCTGAGCTCCACACGGTGGACAAAATTTGCATCCTTTATAAGTATATACTTTGTGCTGTCCTCAATGCTCTCATAAATGTCATCAAGACAGCAATAAAGCTTCTTCTTATCCAGCGGCTTCAGCACATATCCGCTTGCGTGCACAGAATAAGACTCAATTGCAAATTCCGGAGACGACGTCAGAAATACTATCTTCACAATTTTGTCACTTTTTCTGATCTGTGCCGCCGTGTCTATGCCGTTTATAAGTGGCATTACGATATCAAGCAGAATAATGTCAAAGGGATTTTTTAAATGAGCATCGATAAGGGAATCTCCGTCCTCAAAAAGCTCTATCATCACATCATCCGAGCCCTTCTTCCATTCCGACACCAATGCTTTTGCCTGCATTAAAAAATCATGCATATCATCGCAAATTGCAATACGAAACAAAGTAATCCCTCCCTGCTATAATTCACCAATTATATTATAACAGATAAACCGACAAATTTCAACAGTTCAAAATGCATTTCGTACCCCTAAAAATGCATTTCGTTCCATGCTTTGATTTTTACATTATTGATATGGTATAATTTAGCTGAGAATTATTGAAAAAAGGAGCATTGGACATGAAAAAAAGAATTTTGAGCTTTGTTTTGTGTGTCTGTACTCTTGCATCTTTGCTTGCTGCGGTGACTTCTGCCGCATCGGTCAATTTTGCAGATGTCAAGGCAAACGATTATTTCTCAACTCCAGTAAATTGGGCGGTGGAAAAAGGTATTACCGTGGGTACAAGCTCAACGGCATTTTCCCCGAATGATACGTGTACCCGAGCGCAGATTTTGACTTTTATGTGGCGCGCAGCAGGCTCTCCGGAGCCTAAATATCCGACGTTCTACACGGATATTAAGGAAAGTGACTATTTTTACAAGGCAGCATTGTGGGCACAGGAAAAGGCTGTTCATGTTCCGAAAGACGAGCTGTTCAGACCTAATACCCCCTGCACCCGTGCCTCCACCGTAGAGTATTTTTGGCGTCTTGCGGGAGCTAAAATAGGTGATGTTGTTCCTTTCTCGGATGTTGACTGCGGCTCTGTTCTTGAAAATGCAGTTTCATGGGCTGTGAGATACGGTATCACACAGGGTACAGGCGGAACCGCATTCACACCGAATGCAGTCTGCACCCGTGCACAGATCGTAACATTCCTTTATCGCTATTATGTTGCACCGTCCGATAACAGTGCACTTATCGATACTCTTATAAAAACTGTTCCTAAAAGAGAGATGAAGCTTGATCCGCCAATCCCCGAGGACTACAGAAAGCATCCCGATTGGTACATGATCCTTACACCGCCTGCCGAGATGAGTGATGAACGCTTGCTTGCGGAATATGAGTATATTCAAAAAGCCATCGCGGATTTCAAGGAACGCGACATATATATGAGTGACGGACCTTATTCCCGTGAGCTTGATCTTTGGTCACAGATAAAAATACGTGGACTTGAAGACTAAAATGTAAAAATATTTTTGGAGGACATATAAAAATGATGAAAAGACTACTCAGCTTTTTACTGGCAATAGTTATGATACTTTCATTCATTCCCACCGCTGTTTTTGCGAGTGAGATATCGAATGCCGTATCTAAAAAGCTGGCAAACCCATTCAAAGACGTTAAAGAAAACGATTGGTTTTATTACTCTGTTCAGTATTCAAGAGTAAACGGCTTCTTTAACGGTGTTTCAAACACAAACTTCGATCCGAATGGCACTATGACCCGCGGAATGTTTGTCACAGTGCTCGGACGTATGGCAGGAGTTGACACCTCTGCCTACAAGGGTAAATCCGCCTTTGCGGATGTTTCCGAAAACATGTATTACGCACCGTATGTTGCATGGGCTGCAAAGCACGGCATAACTACAGGTACGGGCAACGGAAATTTCTCCCCCGATCTTGTTATAAACCGTCAGTCTATGGCAACATTTCTGGTTAGATATTTCGAATCCTTTAATGTTGCTTACGAGACCGATGCCAATATAACAACTCTCCCCGCCGACATTGACAAGGTTGCAAGCTGGGCGCAGGATGCTGTTATAAAGCTTTGGAAAAACGGTCTTTTGAACGGAGACGGAACAAACTTTAACCCCAAGAGCGATGCTACTCGTGCGCAAAATGCCGCTATAGCTACTCGCGCCGATGAGGTTGTCGAGGTTTGGTACAAGGAACCCGGTGTTCCCTCCGACAGAGTGAAGATTGACCCTGCTACAGGACTTCCCTTTGAAAAAGAGGACACTTCCGATGAAGAGGATGAAGAACCTGTCGTCCCCGTTGTAACAAGATATACCGTTACATATACAGACGGCGTTGCGGATGAAGTTATTTTCAAAAATCAGAGTTACAGGGTTGTAAGAGGATCAGTGACTCCCGCTTTTGAAGGCACGCCCAAGCGCGACGGCTATGTTTTTGCGGGATGGGCACCCGAGGTGAGAACATATGTTACCTCCAACGTAACATATACAGCACTTTGGACTCCCGTAACCCCGGATCCCGTCAAATATACTGTAAAATATACCGACGGTGTTGTCAATGAGGAAATTTTTGCCGATGTGGTTTACACGGTTGCATCAGGCTCCAAAACTCCTCAGTTTGAATACATTCCGATTCGAAGCGGTTACACATTTATAGGATGGAATCCCCAAGTTGCATCGACCGTAACAGAAAATGTTACATATACAGCACAGTGGGAAGCAACCGTTATCACTCCCGATCCCGTGACATTTACCGTTATTTATACAGACGGTGTTGCGGACGAGGACATCTTTGTTGATCAGGTTTACACAAGAGAAGACGGCAAGGATACTCCCGCTTTTGAAGGCACTCCGAGCCGCGAAGGTTATATTTTCAAGGGTTGGAGTCCCTCTGTTTCTGCAACTGTTACCGCAAGCGTAACATATACCGCACAGTGGGAAGCGGAAATCACAGCATATGCCGTTAATTTCTACGACGGTGATAAGCTTATCGAAACCCTCTATGCGGACAAGGATCAGCCTCTTGGCGCAGTTCCTTCGGTTCAGAAGTCCTCGAAGGCAAATGCTGTGCTTCTCGGTTACTTTGTTGACCCCGCATTCAGTCAGCCCTTCTATGCTGAAAATCCCGTTACAAGCAATATGAATGTATATGCGAAGTACGAGGATATGGGCACGACAGAGGTGCTTAACTTCACCTCCTTTGCACAGATGGATCAGCCTTCTGATATCAGCTTTGAGATCGTCGGTGAGGGTGCTCCCGAGGCGGCTGTAACTCTTGAGGTCAAGGACGGTTCAGACCCCGTAGAGCTTGCTTTTGAGGCAACAGCTGACGGATACACCGTAAGCGCACCCGTGGGCTTCAACGAAGGCGCGTCTTATCAGCTCCACCTTGCAGACGGCTGGAATTTCAAGGAAAAGCCCGAAACCATCCGCACCGCATCCTTCTCCATCGCCATGGAAGAGGTTGAAAACCTCCAAATGAACGATGAGATCAAATACATCCAGGATACAGATGAAATTGACTATGCAGTCGGTGGCAATGATTACGATGTTCTTACCCAGAGCCTTATAACAGCCGAAGGCGGTAGCTTCAACTATGACGGAGAAGGCCTTACTGTTGGTGACATTGTTTGTATCTATGTTGGAACTCATCCCTGTGAGCGTGTGGGCAACAGCGATGTTCTTGACCCTGCTGTCTATGTAAAGGTAAGCAATATCAAGAGTGGTAAGGTTGAATTTGCACAGCTCGGCGAGGAAGATCAGCAGGATCTTTACAACGTTCCCGAAAACTTCCCGATAACAGTTGATGCTTTGCCGACTGAGAGCACAGGAAAAGTCAATATTTCCGCGCTTGATAAGGAAGTATTTGCGATGACAGGTGATTTTACCCTTGCAAATGCTCTGGATGAAGCAAAGGCTGTTATAGGTGTAGGCGACTTTATTACACTGTATGTTTCAAAGGAAACCATCGCCTCCGATAGCCACGTTTGCTACGGTGAGATCACCGCATATGACTCCGAAAGCGGAGAAATCACATATAAAAAGATAGAAAAGCAGGTCATTCTCGACAGCATGGATCTTTATGCAAATATTGAGCTTGAGGGTGACGACTACATAACCGAGGAAGAGAAAGTAGAGCTTGAGGAAGCACTTCTTTATCAGGTAGCCGAGAGCGGCTTTGCCGAGGATGCTGCATTTATTCTTGCAGATATCGTTTCCGAAACAGACGGATTCAAGAATAACGAAAAAATTCGTGATTTTATTATCACAGGCGAAGATGGCGAGGAGCTTACCGATGAGGAGCTTGAGCTTCTCAATCTCGGCACAAGCTTTGAGCTTTCCGATGATATCAAGCTCACAGTTGAGCTTATCACAAAGGGCGATCAGCTTCATTTCAAGGGCGGCGTTCAGCTTGCCATCGGCATTGAGGCTGAATTTGAGGTTGAGCTTGAGGATGATGATACGATCAAGATCGAGCTTTCCGCAACCTTTGTTGAGGAAGTTATGATCAGTCCCAAGGTTAAGGGCGAGATCGTTTACTATGAGCTTTTCGGCTGCATCCCGATCCCCAACGGCGTTAAGGTCGGTGCAACCATCGACGTTAAGAACTTCACGGCATTCTCCTTTGAGGCTGTAGTATATACCGTTGCCGCAGAGGACGAGCTTGGCTGGGACGCATTCAAGGAAAAGGCAGAAAAATTTGTTGAGGATCTTGGAATCGAGATCCCCGAGGAGCTTCTTGAAGGCGTTGAAACCGTCAAGGATCTTGTAAATAAGGCAAAAGAGCTTGAAGAATTAGCCGACAGCGTAAAGGAAGATTACGATAAGTACATGGGTTATCTCGAGGATGCGCAGACTATCTGGGCAGCTCTTGAGGATAATGACCTTACATCAAAGGAAGAATGGAATGAGTTTGAAGAAGCCTTCGGCTCAACGAGCATTGCTTCCGATATGATGGAAATGATGAACCTGACAAACGAAACGGGTCTCAGCACAGAATATTATGATTCTGTAGAGGCTCTCATGGAGCGCTATTCCGAAATGATAGAGCAGGAGAGCGACTGGGTAACTCTCATCAAGAAGCAGATGTTCATGGCAGAGGCAAATATTTTGGGTCTTGTCATCGGCTTTGAGGCGGAATTTGTCGTTCGTGCCGATATGAGCCTTGCCATCGGCTCTAACCTTGAATATGAGGTCGGTAAACGCTATGAATTCTGGTTCAAGATAGGTCTTTTCAAGCCCAGCGCAGGAAGCTCCACCATGGATCTTCTTGACGAGCGTTTCGCATTCCAGTTCTACGTAATGGGACGTCTTGGACTCAGAGCGGGCGTTCAGGCGGAATTCTATGTAGGTATCGGTACGGGTGACCTTGCTTCTGTAGGCATTTATGCCGAGCTTGGTCCATACATAAAGCTTTACGGCTTCTTCGTTTACGAATATACGAAGTACCGCCCTGCAAATACCGACAACTGGACGAAGGAAGAGATGATGATGGGTGCTCTTTACTTTGAATTCGGTCTGTATTTCATTCTCGGATTTGAAGCAGAGGCTCTGGGCTTGTTCGAATACAGCCATGACTTCCTTGACGAAGAGATCCCGTTGCTTGAAATGGGCGATAAGAAATATTATTACCAATTTGACTATGAGCCCGAGGAGGGCGAGCTTGTGCTTGTGACCGACGAGGATGCAAATTCCACAAACGGAGTCACAATGACTCTCCCCACAGAGCTTATAGGTCTTAAGGTGCTCAATCTTGTGAGCGGAAGAATGGGTGTTGAGGCACTTGATTACGAAAAATATAATTTCACGGTTTCAAATCCCAATTTCGTCATTGACCCCAAGACAGGCGTTATAACAGTAAACGTTCCCGAGGGTATTCGTTACATGGAATGTGACCTTAACGTCACATATAAGCACGGTAAGCTGGCATTCAGTACCTTTGATATGAACGTTACCATTCCTCTTGTCTGGACAAATATGTCAACCGATGACCTTACACAGTATTATACAGCCTCTGTCCGTGTAGGTAACGATGCCGATGGCTACGAAACCGTTTGGACAAAGCGTGTACTTAAGAATAAGGAATTCGATCTGCCTGCAGCAAGCGACCCCGATAATACTATCGAGGGCGATATTCCCGAGCTTATCGGCTGGAACGATTATAAGCACGTTATGGGCGATGGCTACGGTGACCTTGCAACAACAGGACTCACAATCATTGATAATACTACATACGATTTCAACATCGATTATAAGACATATTCTGTTACAGTTAACGGAATTCAGAAGGCAGACGGAAGCACCGAAAGCAGAACATATTATGCAGACTTCGGTGAATCCTTCGACTTCTCCGATCTTAACGAAACAGGCACAAATATTGATGGAAATTACACCATTTTCAGCGGACTCACCTCCGATGCCACAGTAAGAATCAAGGTTGGCAAGGATGAAAACGGTGATCCCATCTATGAGTATGAGCCTTATGATCTTTCAAAGGCTATCGACACAAAATTTGCTTCTCTTATCGAAAACGGTATAAATATCGAAGCAAATTATACTGACAACAGCGTTACAGCAACCTTCAGCTTCAGCGGAATCGACCATGAAAAGATTTCTGCAAAGCTCCGCCGCGGAAATGTTCCTTCTCTTGACGAGGTTGAGGCTATCGTTTCCGATTTCGGCATGGCAATCAAGGAAATTTACCCTGCTATCGGCGCAATCAAGGCTTCCACAGAATTCAAGGTGGTTTGCGGTGAGCTTGTCGGTGAAAAAGCAACAATCAGCTTTGTTGAAAACGGCGGTGACGAGGTAGATGACATCACCAAGGTCATCGGAAGCATCATCGGTGCACTTCCCACACCCGTTAGAAGCGGTTACGTCTTTGAGGGGTGGTATTCGGATGAAGATCAGACTGTTCCTTTCAATCTCACAAAGATGCCCGAGGACGGCGCAGTGCTTTATGCAAAGTGGAGTGCCGATAATCACACCGTAACATTCCATGTAAACGGCGGTAATGCACTTGAAGAAAGTGATGCAAGTAAGACAGTTTCCTACGGAATGCCTTACGGAGAGCTTCCCAGACCCGAGAGAACAGGCTATGCCTTTATTGGCTGGTTTACAGCTACCGAGGGTGGCGAGGAAATAACCTCCGAGAGCATTTACAATCTCACAGGTAACCAGACACTCTACGCACAGTGGCGCAAGCTTAAGGAAATTTCCGCAGACTCGTTCAGCTTTAATACAAAGAACTATACCTATTCAAAGGGTGTACCGCGTCTCCCCGGATATGGCTTCGGCTCGGACGGCTCATTCAGCGAAGATGAATTCAAGATGGAATTCATTGCAGAGGGTTATGAATCCGAAGGCTATGTGGATATGCCCGTTGAGGCAGGAACATGGGGCGTTAAGGTTACAAGACCCGCGGATGATTACTATGCTAAATTTGAGCAGTTCTATCCCGGCGTAATCGTTATCGAAAAGGCAACCCGTTCCGATCAAATAGGTATCAATCTGCTCTCCGGATTGGATTTGACAAATGTTTATCTTGGAAAGACAGAAAACAGCTTCTCATATCTGAATCTGTATCTCTTGCCCAATGATTTGGAAAATCCCGATCTTGAAAACCTTTATAACTACGATAATCCTTCATCAAGTAGAGCAATTGTTGATGCTGATCCCGATATGAAGATCACCTTGAGAGCTTATCCCTCAGGAACGACTCTTGCAAATATGACTTCCAAGGAGATTCTCTCAACATCGGCTACTCAATCTGCATTCTCCAAGTTCAAGCTTTCAGGTCTTGAGCCTTCAACTTCCTATGTAATAATAGGTCAGATCACAAATGACAGAAACTATACCGATTGCTATTTCAGCACAACCGCACCTCTCAAAAAATATACAGACAGCTTTGCAACAACAGGTGCTCCTACAGGCTCTTGGTATGATCATACCGAGGAAATTGCAATTGACGGCGTAGGTACATATACTATCACAACAGCAGGTCAGCTTGCTTGGATCGCAAAGCAGATAGTAGATCAGCAAACCAATTTCAACGGCTATACCTTTAAGCTTGGTGCTGACATTGATCTGTCAGAGCATTTGTGGACACCTATCGGCGTTAGAGGACAAGTAAAAGTTAACAATATGATCTTGGGCATAGGAAATTTCGCATTCAAGGGTTCATTTAACGGAAACGGTTATACAATTTCGGGACTTTATTCAAGCGGAACTTACTGCGGAGGCTTGTTCGGCTGTGTTACAGGCTCCGGCAACACAATAAGCAATGTTACTCTTGTTGATTCCTATGTTTATGGCGGTGAAAGAGCTGCAGGTATTGCAGGATACGTAACAGCTACAAAGGGTGATCCCATTACCATTCAGAACTGTGTAAGCCATGCCGTTGTAAAATCAGGAGGCAGTGACGTGGGCGGTATCGTGGGTTACACCGAATATGTAAGCATTCAGAGCTGCGTCAACTTCGGCAGAATCAACGGTAATGAAACCGTCGGCGGTATCGTCGGTTATGTAAATGATGCGGGAGAACTGACTTACCCCAATGTTGTTGACTGCGTAAACTACGGTAAGATCACCGGTGGCTCAAATTACCACTTCGGCGGTATCGTCGGTTATGTTGTTGTTGGTCGTATCGTCAACTCCGCTAACTTTGGTAAGGTATATGCAAGCGGTTCAAGTGTCGGCGGCGTAACAGGTGAGCATGATTCAAATAAGAATGCAAAGACTATCAACTGTATCAACTATGCTTATGTTTCAAGCGGTTCGGGTAGCTATACAGCAAGCTTTATCGGAAGAAACAAGAGCGACGATGGAATTGTCAGCAGAGCATTCTACAATAAGTCTGTAAACAGTCTTAAGGCTTCCGGTACGAAGAACGGCTCCGAGGATGAAAATGACAATCTCGATGCACGTCCGTTCACAAAGATAGACGAAACATTGAGATCGAACCTCAACGGTTGGTCGGGCTTTGACAGCTACGGTGCTACAAAGTGGAAGAAAGATAATAACGGAAACGGTTATATCCCCGAAAGCGTATATGATCTGCTTTACTCTGTAAACTGATCATCCAAAAAACGAGGGGCTGCCTCATTGTGCAGCCCCTTTCGGGTTTTAACAGGAATTTGTCGGATGAGTATTTTTACCACACCAAAAAATCCTTATTTAACATCATAAAAAGCAAAGTTACTCAAAGGAGAGTATATGAAGAAAATACTATTTCTCATTTTAATAACCTTCCTCTTGACAGGCTGTGCATCACATGAAGAATCTTCGATTTCTCCCGAGCGTAAGGACATTATCATCGCCCTGCTTGATACGGGCGTTTCCACAACCGCCATAAAGAGCGAAAATCTGCTCCCGGGATGGAATTATGTCACAGAAAGTGACGACACCGAGGACAGAATTAACCATGGCACAGCGGTGACAAGTGTTATTCTCGGTTGTGAAAGCGCAAATATCATTGGAAACGCGCCTGATTCCAAAATCGTCCCGATTGTTGTAACCGACAAGGTGGACGGTGAGCAAAAATCAATAAAAACAGAAACACTTGCCGTTGCTGTTCGAGATAGTGTCGATAAATACGGTGCCTCTGTTATAAATATCGGAATCGGAATAAAAAAGGATGTTCCGGCGCTTAAGGAAGCAATAGAATATGTACAGAAAAAAGGTGCTTTGGTCATAGCCGCATCAGGAAACAGCGGAAGCACAGAGCTTTATTACCCCGCTGCATATGATGGCGTCGTCGGAGTCGGATCACATGATAAAAATTTGAATATTTCAAGCTTTACGCAGAAAAACGAAACTGTTGATATTTTAGCACCCGGCGAGGATATCTGGCTGGCTTCAAGAAAGGGCAAAACCTACGGCGCAAAAGGTACATCCTATTCAAGCAGCTATGTCAGTGCCGCTGCATCGCTGATATGGGGAAATAACCCGAAATTCAGCGCAGAGGACGTTATAAATCAAATTCTCGACACCGCTGAATCGGTTGACGGTCACTTGATACTTGGCACTTCCCTTTTCTCCGAAAATAAAAATGAAAACTAATAACATTTGTAAAACAGAAAAGGCAATCGCCACATAATATTTCTCAAAAAAACGGATGCTCTTCACCCAAAAGGTGTTGATCATCCGTTTTTAACTTTTCTTGCCCGGAATAATATGGTAAATTGCAAGTCTCCATTATGATAAATGGTAATGGTGGCACATTCAACGTCTCTGCAAGCAGCAATTTAATTTTTAGCGACTTTTTTCATGAAAAAAGACAACAATCAGCAAATATCATTTCCCATCGTAGGACAGATAACCGCTCCGTCATCAGACTTGTATATTGATATAAGATGTAACGAAGCTTCCCCCCTTGCAGGGGTATTGGCACCGCTAAAAAAGCCGTTATAATATCAGGCTTGAAATTTTCCTAATACATTTTTTACACTTACCTCATAATATAGTCTGCTTGGTTTTCTATGAACCATGTTATATCATCCTTTGAAAGCTTCTTACCGTTACATGAAATGTTTTCTATCAACACATTATTGATATGCGCTTCTTTTCTTTCGTTTTGAATTACCATCCTGATGGTTGGCATGCCGTCTGTATAAGGTAATTTTTCGTCATAATAAACCTTGATGTTTCGGCAGACAACATTATCAACACTTCCGCTGTTATCTCCGCTATAATTTCCACAGCAAATATTGTAATCAGTGCCACATCCGTTAAAACGATGATTAGAAATTCTGAAAATATTTGGAAGTGATATCTCGTTTGCTCTTTCATATACCATATCATCGTTTTTCTGAAGCTGCTCGGGGGTATCAAAGCTGTTAAATTCAACTCTTATATCTTCAAATCTGACATAATGAACATGAGCGGTATAACCGTTTGCGATATCGCAGGCTGTATTGCCGGCGCGAAGAAGATCGCGGATATACTCCCTGTCATCCGAGAAAGATACGGACTTGCAAGCAGCGCATCTCTTGAAGAATGTTACAATACATTGGTACTTCAAGCTCAGTGGCTCAATATTACCTTTGCCGTTGGGAAAGGCAAGCATAAGACACAGTTGCAGAGAGATATTGAGCTGCTGGAAGGCTTTTTGAGCAAGAAAGGCGAATATTTGTCGCACTTAGGTAAGTTCAACGGCAGAAACAGCTTTTCTAAGACTGACGTGGATGCCACCTTTATGCACATGAAGGAAGACTACATGAGAAACGGTCAGCTCAAGCCGGGATATAACATTCAGATC
>JAFXAN010000062.1 GCA_017517035.1 Clostridia bacterium | reverse complement strand
TAAAAAAGGTCGATCAAAACTTTGAAAAAGGTAATTTTTATTGCTGTTTATCTGTGTTTCTACATGGAATTTATGAGAATTCTATGTAGAAAACTTGTCATCAATCTCCTCACAAGTCATCCTGAACGAAGTGAAGGATCTACGAGCGCTAAAGGATGATAAACGGTAGATAGTCACCCTGAGCGGAACGCAGTGGAGTCGAACCCGTAGGGCAATGCGACAGCATTGGGGTATAATTTCACCGTCTCTGACAGTTCGATAAATTCCTGTTTGATCAAAAATCAAATGAAAATCTGATTTGAGTATTGACAAACAGCAGTTTTTTTAGTATAATATATGAGGCTTGCGGGCGTGGCGGAATTGGCAGACGCGCCAGACTTAGGATCTGGTGTCAACGACGTGGGGGTTCAAGTCCCTTCGCCCGCACCACCGGCAGTGCCGGCTCCCAATTATCGGGTGTCGTCACTGCTGTTTTTTGTTTATCACTCGATGGTGAGGTTCTGTATCGCCATTCGCACAAGAAAAACCGACAAGTCAAAACTTGTCGGTTTTTCAACTAAGTGCGCCTTTCAGCGCGTGAAGCTTGCTCCGCAAGTGAAGTTGTCCTTCTAAAAACTGAGAGAGCTCGTATCTTCTTTTCAGCCTTAAATTATTTCGATCTTTTCGATCACAACGGGAACTCGGGGAACATCGCTATGATAACCATAATTGCCTGTGGGAACAGCTGCGATCTTATCAACAACCTCAATTCCCTTTGTCACGATGCCGAATGCGGCATACTGACCGTCAAGATGGGGAGAATCGTTATGCATGATAAAGAACTGTGATGAAGCGGAGTTGGGGATCATTGTTCTTGCCATGCTGATAACGCCTCTCTTGTGCTTCAGGTCATTCTGCGGGAAGCCGTTTGCTGCAAATTCGCCCTTGATGGAGGCTGCATTTGTGTCATTCATAGCGGAATCAAAGCCGCCGCCCTGAATCATAAAGCCGGGAATAACTCTATGGAAAATGAGGTTCTCATAGAAGTTTGATTTCACGAGCATAACAAAGTTTTCAACGGTTTTCGGTGCCTTTTCGGGGTAAAGCTCAAGCTCCATCTCCCCAAAATCCTTAACGGTAATTTTTACATTGATGTTTTCCATATTATTTCTCCTTTTGTGGGTTATAAATTTTGCTGTTTTTTTATGATCTCTTCCATTGTCTCGGCATATGCAACATCAAAAAGCTCTTTTATTCTCTCCTGCTTTCCCTCAAGATGGAGATATCCAAAGAGAGCCTCAAAGCCTGTTGCCTGTCTATACTGCGCCACCGTGCAGTTTTTCGGAGTGTTTGTGTGACCGATATTCCTTCCTCTGCGGTATGCTGCCTCCTCATCCTCGGTGAGTATAGGCAAAATTCGGTGCATTGCCTCTGCCTGCTCGGGTGCTCTGACGAAGCTCAATGCCTCGGCATTGAGATGCCTTGAGCTTGAAAGCCCTGCCTCAACGAGAAAGCTCCTTACGCATATTTCGATCACACAGTCGCCAAGATATGCCAGCGCCTGGGTGCTTACGGATTTTATATCAACAGAATTTTTTTCCGTCATAATTCCTTTACCTTTTCAAGATATTCTTCATATGTGAGAAGCAGCTTAAGTGCTGCAAGAAGTGCATTTGCAGTCATTCCCGAGGGAAGCGAAAGCTTTTTTGCAAGCTCATCACGCTTTTTTGCGCTGTCATCACGCCCCGAAAGACCGTCACGGTAAAAATCAGCCTTTGAAAGCGGGTTTTCAAGAGATTGCAGATAACCGTCCACACCTATACCTTCCGCATATGGGGCGAATATCGAGCGCAAAAGCTCTCTTTCCATTCCCTCAACTCCGAGAGTGCCCTCCTTTGAAGGCTCTGCCTTCCTCTTTTCCTTGCCCTTTATCTGGGGGATATAAAGCTGGATGAGCTTTTCACGGGGGATAGATGATGCGATGTGGGAGCGGATTAGCTTTCCCGCACCGTCGCTGTCGGTGAGGAGGATGATCGGTGTTTTCTCCGAAAGCGCACGGAAAAGCGCCAGCTTTTCTCCTTTTGAGAATACTCCAAAGCCATCTGTCGTATATATCTGCGCATCAATGACGCTGATAAGGCGCAACCTGTCGTATTTCCCCTCGACTATGACAGGATATGGAATTTTCAGCTTTTCGATCTCTGCCATAGTAAAAATACCTTTCTGTTTATAATTGTTTTCAAACAGGAATTTGTTGAACGGTTGTTGAGGACTTTGTAATGTCAGGTTTTGGTCAAGCTTTTTCAAAAGCTTGCGCTGCTCAAGCGCGCGTGCGCTTGCCGCCACCGCAGTGGCGGAACTCCTTTATCGGCGCTTTCTTTTGCCAAGCTTTTCTTTGCGCCTGCAGCATCAAAGAAAAGCGGACAAACGATTTGCACTTATAATATTTAGTCAGTAATCGAGGTGCAAACTCTATATTTTTCACGCTAAATAACACACATTTAAACTCATTACCCGCTTTTCTTTGATGCTGCAGGCGCAAAGAAAAGCTTGGCAAAAGAAAGCGCCGCTGAGAGTGTTTCGCTGTCTGCGGACAGCGACCGGCGATGTCGCCGGCTCCCACAAGCTTTTGAAAAAGCTTGAGCAAAACTTTCAACTGACTGCGTCCTCACGCGCCGATAAATTACTGTTTACAGGCGAAAAGTATTACGCCTCAAATGGGATATATATCTCCTCTTTGGTTTCCACCGCCTCTGCAACAAGTGCATCAAAATCGAGCTTTCTCTCCTGCTCAAGGACTTTCAGAAGCTCGGGCTTTGTTTTAGGATGACGGGGAGTGAACACGGTACAGCAATCCTCATAGGGCTGTATTGATGTTTCAAATGTGTCGATCTTTCTTGAGATCTGGACAATTTCTTCCTTATCCATACCGATACAGGGGCGAAAAACAGGCATTGAGACTGCCTCGTTTGTAACTGCGATCGCCTGCATCGTCTGGGATGCCACCTGACCGACGCTCTCGCCCGTGATAAGTGCGAGGCAATCGTTCTTTTTGGCAATTTTTTCTGCGATCGCCATCATATAGCGGCGAAGAAGAAGGGTAAAATACTCCTCATCGCAGTTCTTTGCCAGCTCCTCCTGAACCTTTGTCAGCGAAACAACATGAACCAGCATACTTCCCGAATATCTTGTGACAAGTCTTGCAAGCTCCATGACCTTTTCCTTTGCCCTTTCGCTTGTATATGGAAAGCTCTCAAAATGCACGGCGTCGATCTTCACGCCTCGCTTTGCCATCATATATCCCGCAACGGGAGAATCAATTCCGCCCGAAAGGAGCAGAAGTCCCTTTCCGTTTGTACCCACAGGCATACCGCCTGCGCCCTTGAATGAGCCTGCACTGATATATGCGGCGTTTTCTCTTATCTCAACTCTCACGATGACATCGGGATTTTTAACATTAACACGCAGATACGGACAAGCGGAAAGCACCGCACCGCCGCTCTCTGCAGCAATTTCGGGGGATTTCAAAGGAAAACGCTTGTCTGCACGCTTCGCCTCAACCTTGAATGTCCTTTTATCCGACATAAATGCGGGAATATACTCCCTTATCGTCGCCTTTATCGCATCCATATTTTTTTCGGCAACTGCTGCACGCTCGATGGTGACGATTCCGAAAACTCTTGTGAGCGCATCAAAAACTCCGTCAAGGTCAACGCCCTCCGAAGGCTCAACATAGACGGTGCTCTGGGCATGACTCACCTTTACGGAACCGAAGGTCTTGAGTCTGAATTTCAGTTCCTTTATGAGAGCATTTTCAAAAAAGCTGTGATTTGCGCCCTTCAGCACGATCTCACCGCATTTGCAAAGAAATATCTCTTTCATTTTTACCTCTGTTTAATATTCGGGCATCCCCTCTTGGAGATGCCCTATTATTTTTTAAAGCTCCTCCGAGCCTTCACACGGCTCTTCCTCGATCTCCTCATAGGCGATGAGGGCAAGCGCATCCTCAAGATTTTCCTTATCTACATAAAAATCGCATCCGAAGGTGCTGTTCGAGCCCATCACGATCCTCACGACCTCGCCCGTTCCTCTTTCTCTTGCAAGATAAGGCATCTCGGCGTCTCGCAGAATGCTTTCGATGACGGCTCTTTCCTCGGGAGAATATGTTGTTGTGAGAAGTGCGACATTCTCGGTCTGGGGCGGTGCAGGCTTATCCGCACCGAAAAGCTTATCAAAAAACATACTTTTATTCCTCTTTTTTATAATAATTTGGGAAAAGTCTGTCCCAGACAGCGGCGCAGGCATATGTGTCAGCCAGCGAGCTATGGGGAACTCCCTGCCATTCTATGCCGAAGCACTCCATTGCGTCAATGAGGCTTGCATGGACAACATCCGGGCGATGCTCATGGGCATAGCGGACAAATTCATTTGCGCAGCAGCGCACCTTCTTATGAAGTGCCTCCTGCTCCTCCTCGGTATCGTAGATATATTTAATATGACTATAATCTGTGGAAACACCGTAAGCAATAAGACGGTCGCAATTCTCGAAGATCTCCTTGATTTTTGGAATAATGTCAACGAGAAGGGGGGCATCCTCAACCATTTCTGGTGTTATGCCGTGAATCTTTTCGGTTTTTTTCCATTTTTTCGTGTGATCGGGCTTCACAAGAGTATCCATAACAAGCTCGCCGAGACCGTTTGTTATAGTGATTGAAATGATCTCGTCTCTTGCATAAAATCCGGTCAGCTCAAGGTCGAAAAATAGGATCTTCTTTGGATCCATTCCGTAATAAGCATTTCTATGGCGGTCGCCCTCCTCGCGGCGGACAGCCATTTCCTCTTCATAGCAATCCTCGCAAAGCTTATGCTTGAATCTGACCTTTTTGTTGCATTTAACGCACATCATGGGGAGGCGGAGGGCTGTTTTCTTATCATAGAAGAAAACCGTTGTTCCGTCAGCCTTCACGGTATATGCAACAGGCTCCTCGATCGGACGGTAGAACATCTGCTCAAGGCGTTCCTTTGAATAAAAGCCATTGTCGCAGGCGCGTCTTGTGCTCATTTTTTCAATTACATTTCCGCTGGGGAGAGTCATGCTCTCGCCGCTCTTGCCATACCAGACCTCCGGCGGAGCTTCCTTTACAAAAAGGGGATCAAAATAAAAGACAACATCCTCGCCCTCGGGAGAATAAGTAAAGGCCACGGGATCGCCGCCGGGCTGAAGATGAAGCTGAGAAAGCGTTGTTCTTGTCAGATATTTGCGAAAATCGGGATCGTTCTTTTTGAGCATTCCAATAGTCGCTCCCGATCGCAGTTTCAGTGTTTCTTCCAAAATATCTCCTCCTATCCTGTGAGATAGACACAATATAACATCTTATTATAACACACAAAAGAAAAAAGTTCAATAGAAAACTTTATTTTTTTGGCATTTTAATTACTTTGTTGATTATTTATATTATTACATTTCAAATCATCTTGAAAAATCCCGGAAGCAGCGGTATAATTATAAATGAATAAACAAAGAGTAGAGCATTTTCTCATTTTTCTTGTTGAGATTTTTGCTAACTTCGTGTATAATAGAATCAGTCAATATTTCCGAGAGGAGAAAATATTATGAAAAGGAATCTCAAAATATCTCTTTTTCTAACAGCTTTTGCGGTGATTTTTGTGGCTTTTGCGTTGTTTTCTTATGCAACCGACGCTCTGCCCACCGAGGGCTATTGCTATACCGCAACACCCGGTGAGCAGACAAATGTCAAATGGACCATCAAAACTGTTGACGATGTGGTCACACTCTATTTTGATATCGACAAAAATGCAACAGACAAGGTGCAGTCCACTGCCATCACAGCATATGACGCTGGCGGTGCACTTGCAGGATACAGCAATAATAATATCGTTCCCTGGTTCAATGGAGGAGTTATCCACCATATCGTTATCGGAGACGGGATCACCGAGGCAAAGGGCGGAGTTCTCATCAAGGTATCTCTGCTTCTTACCATCGAAGTGCCTGCATCCTTTACAAAAACAAGCGGTGCGGTTTTTGAGAGCAGCTCGAAGCTCACAAAATTATATGTGAGAGGAACAGAGCCTATTGAGGGCGTTTGCGACCTTTCAAATTTCACACAGATAAGCCCTTACATATTCGATAACGCCAAGTTTACAAGCATAAAATGGGGAAAATTCAAGGAAATACCCAATGAATCCTTCAAGGTAAACAATTTCAGAGAGCTTGATATTCCGAGCACCATCGAATCTATCGGAAGCAAGGCATTTGATGTCTGCGGCAAGCTAAAAAAGGTCACGATCAATAACCCCAACTGTAAGATCGCAGGCAATGCCTTCACGGGATGTCCTATCCTTACCACATTTGTCGGTCACAAAGGCTCAACAGCGCAGACCTATGCGGAGCAGAACGGCTTTGAATTTGTTGATATCGCAACGGGCGAGGTCATCGTCAAGCTCACAAGAAAGGTCGAAAAGGATCCAGAGGCTGTATGGATATGGAAAAGGGAAGACGCCACCGACGGCGGAAATCTTTCTCAGGATTATAAAGGCAACCGCTTGGTCGATACCGATTGGGCTTGGTATGCAGAACAAAAGACTCTTGTTTTCTTCGATAACAAGCCCGGCGCATATAACGAAACGGGCGCGAAGAGTGCTGTTTCGGACAGCGGAACACACTGGACAGATTATTCCGCAGAAATTGAGGAGATCTGGGTTCAGGCGGGTATCGACAAGATATCCTCAGGCGTTTTCTCGAATCTTCCGAAGCTGAAGGTTGTTCAGATCGGGGCGGGCGTTTATCAGATGGACGGAAATGCTTTCCTTAACTGCAAAAATCTTCGCAGTATCTACAGGATCGGTCTTGACCCCGAGGACGGAGTTGCAGACCTTACCAATTTCAGCACTATTTCATCCGGCATTCTCCGCAACACCGGCATTGAAAGCGTCAAGCTCAAGAACGGAATTACAAGTGTGAATGCCTCTGCACTTCTGGGCTGCAAGAACATCATCTCAAAGGACAGTGAATATCTGAGAGACTATTGCAGGATCAATTATTTCAATCTTATAAGCGCAGATGACGGCAGTATGCTCTATGAAAATTACAGATATATTGATGCGGAAAACCTCATCTCCGTCGGTACTGCCGCAGTTGCTTCCTTTGATGAGGAAAGCGGAACTCTCACAGTTTTCGGAACGGGCGAGGTCTATGATATTACAAACTACTACGGAGGCGGCGCAAAGACCGCTCCTTGGTTCAGCATCAAGAACGATATAAAGAAGATCGTTTTCGGTGCTCAGATAACCGAGATCGGTAAATATGCCTTCTGTCAGTGCAAGAATCTTGAATATGTTGAGCTTCCTGCCTCTCCGATCGTCATTGGGAATGCCGCATTTGAAAAATGCTATAATCTCAGAGCGGTCTATACCACGGGAAATGAGCCGATAATCGGAACATTTGACCTGCGTACAGTTGATACCCTTGAGGCTTGGACCTTTGCTTATACATATCTTGCAGGAAATATTATTCTCAGCGATGCAGTTGAGAGCATAGGTTCATCCACATTTGAGGATTGCATGAATATTGCCGCAATTTACGGAACTCCCGGTAGCTATGCCGAAACATATGCCGCAGAAAACGGCAAGACCTTTGCGGATATTGAAAGCGGAATGCCCGAGATCCTCATCGGAACTCCTCCTGCCATGAATCAGGACGAGAAGGAGAAAGCCGAGAGAGATAAGGACGACGAAAAGGATCCGGAGGAAACGGTCAATCCCCTTTATGAGGAGCCAAATGCTGTTTTCTATGAGAAGACAGAAGCTCCAAGTGAGGATGATTCATCAAACGCAGGCATTATCGTCGCTGTCGCAATAGCCGCAGTTGTTGTGGTTGCGGTATTGATAGTTGTTATCATTGTGAAAAAGAAGAAGAAATAATTTTTGGGCAAGTCATCATCGTTTGACTTGCCCTTTTTGTTTTATTTTAATTTTTATAAACAGTAATTTATCGAACAGTAAGGTTTTCTGGGGGGATAGTATACGGAAATTGTTTATTTGAGAAGAAGTTAGTTACTGCATAGGCGCTCATGCCGCGCGGCACTTCCTTTGGCCCGCCCCAAAGGAAGCAAAAGTCTCCCAAGGCGTTCCCCCTTGGGTATCTCCCTTTTTCTCTATAACCAACGCAGACAAAAGACTTTGCCTTTGGCAAAGCTCTTTTG
>JAFXAN010000061.1 GCA_017517035.1 Clostridia bacterium | reverse complement strand
TAAACAGTAATTTATCGGTGAGGGAGTTTCGCCTCTGCGGAGGCGACCGACGCCGCCGTCGGCTCGCGCGACCTTTTAAAAAAGGTCGATCAAAACTTTGAAAAAGGGAATTTTTATTGTTGTTTATCTGTGTTTCTACATGGAATTTATGAGAATTCTATGTAGAAAACTTGGCATCATTCTCCTCACAAGTCATTCTGAGCGTAGCGAAGAATCTATGAGCGCTAAAGGATGATAATCTCACAGCAGTCACCCTGAGCGGAACGAAGTGGAGTCGAACCGCTTGCGGCAACGCCATCGGCGTTGGGGTATAATTTCACCGTTCCCGCCTCACCGACAAATTCCTGTTTGAAAAAATCATCTTTCTCATAAAAACGACAACAAAAAAGCTTGGTCAATTTTTGCAATTGACCAAGTCTTTTTATTACTAATGTTTAATCAAATTCTCTGATAAAATCCTCACATATCTTGCCGAAAACGCTTACTCCGTCCTCGTCCTTTTGATTTACATAGTGGCAATGTGTACCGTGCATGATCTTCAGCTTTATCTTGCTTTCGTCATAGCGGAAGTGGCGCAGAGTTGACATAACCAGCGTTGTCTGCTCATATCTGTTTTCCATGTCATTGTCCGAAACGATGAATAACATAGGAGCAAGCTTTTCTGCAGTGCCCATATGGTAGAGCGGAGCTGTTTCGTCAACGATTATTCTCCTCGAATCAATCCCGTTGTATTTCAGATAATTGAAATGCGCTGTGGGCTGACCTGCATCATGGATAAATCCACCGAGAGAAGCAGGATCAATGCCGTATTTTGCAAGATATTTTCCGTCAAAGCAGAGCATCATCGAAAGATAACCGCCTGCAGAGCTGCCTCCGACAAAAATTTTGCCGAATTTTCCGTATTTATCGCTTTCAAGCAGATTTTCCTTTACCCATGCAAGGGCAAGAGCGCAGTCTTCAATATATTCGGGATATTTAGCCTCCGGGAACATTATGTAGTCGGCTGATGCCACCGCAATTCCCTTTGATGCAAGATGCTCACAAAGTGCGGGGACGTGCTTCCTGCTTCCGTTTTCAATTCCTCCGCCGTGAAAATAGAGGAGCACCGGCACTTTCTCATTTTCTGCCTCATCCGGAAGATAGAGGTCAAGAAGTTCTGCAGAGTTCGTTTCTCCGTATTTGATATCACAGATTGTTCTCATATCAGCTCTCCTTTTTTTCTCTCTGTCTGTTGACAAAGTAAAGGACAAGATCGGTGCTGACCATTATGAGGTTCAAAACATAAAAGAAAAGAACATACCATTTTTCGGCAAAGCTTGCCATATATGCCTCGTTCATAAATTTTGAAGCAATTCCCGCAATATAACCAAAGGTAATAAGGCAAAGGAACAGAAGACTTTTTCCCTTTGTGGATTTTGTTTTGATTGATTTCAGAACATTGAAGGGCCATGAAGCTCCGAAGCTGACGATCATAATAATTTCAAGTATTTCTGCCATTTTTATTCTCCTTTTAGCTGTTTGGCAATATTATACATGATTTTTGCTGTAATTTCAATAATCAAATGAAGTAAAACCGCTATATATTGATATGTATAGCAAAAAAAGAGTAAAATTTATGACCAAAAGCCTTGAAGTTGGGGGGAGCATGTGGTATAATTAATATGAGAAAATGTTTTTTGGAGTTGACTTATGATAAAAATTTTCCAAATGGGCGATCTGCATCTTGACAGCCCCTTTAGTGGCGGCGACATTCTGCGCAGTGAAAACGGCAGAAAAAGGCTTCGTGCGCTTTTCAGAAGAATGATGAGCTTTGTCAGAGAAAACGGATATGATCTTGTGCTGATCCCCGGTGATCTTTATGACACAGGATACCTCAGCGAGGAGAGTGCGGAAATGATAAAGGATGAGTTTGCATCTCTTCCTTGTCATGTCGTCATTTCTCCCGGAAACCACGATCCATATAACAAAGGCAGCTTTTATGCATCTGCTTCTTTTTCCGAAAATGTTCATATTTTCAGCGAAGAAAAGCCGGGCAATTTCGTTTTTGAGGAGCTTGGCACGGTTGTTTACGGCTATGCCTTTACCTCTTCGAGCCACAGAGAAAATCCTCTTGAGGGCTTTTTTGCGGATAGTGATAAAATTAAGATCCTCTGTGCTCACAGTGAGGTTGGAGTTCCTCTGTCGAGCTATGCTCCCATGTCATATGGAGATATTGAAGCATCGGGCTTTGATTATGCTGCACTTGCCCATATACATAAAGCTCCCGAGGTCTATTCATCCTCTCGCCTTACCGCCGCATATAGCGGCTTTGCCGAAGGAAGAGGCTTTGATGAGATAGGAGCGGGAAGTGCTCTTTCGGTTTCGATTTTTGAAACGGGAGAAAAGAAGGAGATCAAATACGAAAGACTTTCCTTTTCCGAATATTCCTTTGAGCTCCTTCCAATAAATATTACCGATCTTCAGAATGATGACGATATTGCAACTCTTATAGAAAAAGAGCTGGACACTCGCCGTTACGGAGCAAATAATTCCGTCAGAGTTTTGCTTGAGGGACTTATTTCGGTGGGCTTTTCACCGAATCTGTCTTATATAAGGAACAGATGCGCATCGAAGGTTGATTATCTTGAAATAAAGGACAATACTCTCCCAACGGCAGACTCCAAAGCTCTTGCCCATGATCCTACACTCAGAGGAGAGCTTTATAGAACTCTTGAGGAAAGGCTCAGCTCTCCCGATATGAGAGAGAGAAGCCTTGCGGCAATGGCTCTTCGCATTGGTCTTACTGCTCTTGACGGCGGTGATCTTACAGTATTTTTACCGAGAGAAGAAAGCGATATGGAGGAGGCTGAAGGATGATCATAAAAGAGATTAATATTATCGAATATGCCTCGATGAAGGACCGATCATTTCTTTTCAGTGAGGGACTTAATATAATTGAGGGTGAAAATGAATCGGGAAAGAGCACCATTCTGTCCTTTATAAAATTCATGCTTTACGGATTTCCCAAAGGAAAGGGAAGCGATGCCGCAGAGGAGAGAGAAAAGAGCTTTTCATGGGAAAACGGTGTTGCAGCAGGAAGCATGGTCGTTTTGACCGATTCGGGAGAATACCGCATTGAAAGAAGCGCAAGAGAGGGCGTTAAGGGCGATAAGCTCAGTATTATCGACCTTTCCGACGGAAGTGTGGTGCATAAGGGTGAGGTTCCGGGTGAGCTTTTCCTCGGAGTTCCCCTTGCACTTTTTGAGAGCACTGCTTGCGTAAAACAGCTGGGATGTACAAGCATTGATTCGGGTGAGATAGGGGATGCTATACAGAATCTTCTCACATCTGCCGATGAAAATGTGGATAGTGCCAAGAGCATGGCAAAAATTGACGCACTTCGGAAAAGACTTATGCTGAAAAAGGGAACGGGCGGCTCTATTCCTGCGCTTTCCGCAAAAAGGGATGAGCTTGCGGCAAGACTTGGAAACGCCAAGGAACGCTCCGCTCTCATAATGGAATATGAGGCGTCTTACGAAAAAGCGGCAAAAATATATGCGGAGAGCCGTGAAAAGGTTGCTGCATATAGCCGTCTCAATGATGCTTATGAGGCAAATCAAGCATTGATAAAGCTTGATTTTGTCAGAAGCACTGCGGCAAGAATTGATAAGATCAAGAGCGATATCGAGGCTCTGAAGGCTGAAAAATGCTATTGCGGCTTCATTCCCGATGCGGAATACCGTCAGTCGCTGATCATAGCACATAAGGACTATGAGAATGCCTTTTCTGATTATAACACAGCCAAAGGTGCATATGAGGATGCACAGAAGCGTCTCGTTCCCGATTCAAAGGGCGATGCTTTTGCGGAAAGGGCAGAGGAAGTTGGCGGCGCTGCGGCGGTAACTGCAGAATATGGTGAAGCAAAGATAAAGGCAAAGAAATGCCGTACCTTTGCTATCGTCAGCCTTTTGATTTCGGCTTTGGCGGGACTTGTCTCTGCAGCTTCGTTTTTAAAAGACACATTCAGTTTTATTCCTGCGGTGCTTTCTTCGAGCCTCATAGGAATAGGCGGTGCTGTGGTTTTTGCGCTTACACTTGTGATAGGTATTGTTTTGTTTTCTTCTGCTTCAAAAAACAAGAGGAATGCTTCCGATATAAGTGATGAATATGGTTTTGAAGATGATATTTCCGAGCATGATTTTTATGTTGCGCTCAACGGATATATCGAAAAGAATCGTCGCAGAATCGAGAGCTGTGAAAGGCTTAAAAGAGCAGAGGATGTCCATGAAAAGTCGGAAAAGGCACTTGCATCCTGCTTGCTTTTGCTGAATGATCTTCTATGTAAGGTTGGAAAAAGCACGGAGATCGGAGATATTGGCGAAACGGTCAGAATTACGGTCGCTGAAGGTGAGGAGATCTGCCGTGATCTTGATGAGCTTCACCGTGAGCTTGAAAAATATACTGTCCGTTATGAAGACAGAAAGCATGAGACAGATCAGATCGACGAGAGGGCAATGCGTGCGCTTCTCACGCCTGAAGCGGAGGCGGCTCTGAAACACACGAACATAACTGTGCTTCGCCGTGATCTTGAATTTGAGAGATCAAAGCTTGAGAGCAACGAAAGCAAGAAAAACAGGCTTGACCGTGAGCTGGTCGGCATGAGAGCGGCATCTGAAAGTCCTCTCAGATGTGCGGCACAGCTTCAAAAGGTTGCGAGACAGCTTGAGGAGGAGACCTTCCTTTATGATGCTTTAAGTCTTGCGAGCGATTGTATAAACGAGGCATCCGAGAACATGAAAAAGAATGTTACACCAAGGCTTCACAGAAGTGCAGGAGAGCTTATGTCTGCTCTTACGGGCGGAAAATACAGCGATCTCGGAGTTACAGCCGATTTCTCGCTTACCGTGAATGCTTCGGGTGCCACCAGAGGAATAGAATCGCTCAGTGCAGGCACCAAGGATGGAGCATATATCTCGCTTCGACTTGCGCTCATTGAAGTTCTCTATCGGGATGAGACCCCCCCGCTTCTGCTCGATGAGGTGCTTTCGCAGATAGATAACAGCAGAGCAAAAAATCTTCTTGAGATGATCGAGGGCTATTGCGAAAAGGGAAATCAAAGTCTCCTTTTCACCTGCCACACAAGAGAATCTTCGATGACAAAAGCAAATGTAATAAAGCTATAAATATAGATGGCTGCTCATTGAGCAGCCATCTTGATTTCAGTAATTATTTGTGGTGTTCAAACAGTAATTTGTCGAACAGGCGAAGGCGTGTTTTTGTAGGGGACGGCGACCACGACGTCCCACTTATGATTTGAAATTTCCCATAATTCCACGTCTTTTTAGGGACGTCGTGGTCGCCGTCCCCTACAAACATCTCCGACAGTTCGATAAATTCCTGTTTACTGATTTTCGGATAAAAATAAAAAATGTTATACAACGCCCTTTTGGAGCATTATGTTGGCATAAAGTGCGCTCTCGCCTGTGGCGATGATGGCATAAGCCTTTTTTGCTTCCTCATAGAATGCAAATCTTTCAATATTGCCCACCGCTTCTGCACCTCTTTTATCCTGCTTTGCGATGATATCCTTATAAACATCCCAGATCGGTGTTTCCACATTATCACCCTTGACAACCTCCATAAGAGACACCGGCTTTTCAACATAAGTATCAAGCGGGAACAGCTCGAGGATCGCTTCAAGAAGCTCGGGAACTCCGTGCCCATCGCATCTGATCACGATCGCATCCTTTCCCATGGATTCGGACGGAAAATTTCCGTCTGCAATAACTATTCTGTCTCCGTGTCCCATCTCGCAAAGCACTTTGAGAAGGGCGGGAGAAATGATTTTCGGTATTCCTTTAAGCATATTTTTTACCTCCGTTTTTTTATATTATATCTTATCGTGGGCTGTTTTTCAATATAAAAATATTCACCTTCTTCATATTGACAAAAGCACAAAAATATGATATTATTATCCTCCGGAAGGGGATGTTATTATGATCTACAACAGAACGATGACGGCAACTGCCTATTTATATAATGAAAAGACGAAAAGAATACTGCTTCACAAGCACAAAAAATTCGGTGAGCTTTATCCTCTCGGAGGACATATAGAGCCGCATGAGCTGCCTCATGAGGCGGTTTTGCGTGAGATTTATGAGGAATCGGGAGCTTCGGCAGTGCTTGCGGATAAAGACGGCAAAAAAACTTATAGTATCGACCGTTTCTTTCTTCCGAGTCCTGCATTTTTGCTTCATGAGAATCTAAGTCAGCCTATTCAGAATCTTGATTTTGTTTATATTGCCTTTTTCCCCGAAGATTTTGATGAGGGTACTCCGTTAAAACCGCTTTCGGGCGAGAGCCGTGAGTTTTATTTCGTCAGTGAAGATGAGGTTTTGGATGGTAAAATAGTGCGAAATGGGGAAGAGATCCCGATCCCGGGGCATATCAAAAAGACAGCATCTCTTGTTTTCAAAAGCCTTTTGAATTAAATGTAACCTAAAATAATATAGCACCTGCGAATATTCAGAACGATCTGAATATTCGCAGGTGCTATTTTTTATTTAAGAGATCAAAGCTCCTTTTCGCAATTACCGATTCTTGCGTCGGGATTTATTTCTATCTCTTCGCTATACCGAACCTCGTCTATATCACAGCCTCTTCCTATTGCTACGATCCTTCCCACAACCCTTTTCGCTCTCACATTCTCAATGGCGATGATATCTCCCTCAATATCCTCTGAAACCTTCAAAGCCCCGTTTGAGGCAAGCTTTTTGAACAAAGGAAGCCGCAATATTCCTTTGTTTATTTGATCCGAGCATATTCTTATCTCGCTTCCGCCTATGCTTTCGATCTTTGAACCGTTTGACGATATTTCGATATCAATTTTTTCGGCATTTAGAAGCCCGCCACAGTTGATCACTCCCGAAATTTTTACCTCGTCGCTCTCAATTCCGCCGTCGGTGCTTATAACGCCGCTGCTTTTCAGAGCCGAGCATTTGATATTTCCTTCGGTAGCAGCACTTCCGCTGATCCTAAGCTCGTTTTCTGCTATGCAGTCTCCGCTTCCCTTGAATGAGCCGCTGACCGAAATATTCTGTGCGGTTGTATTTCCCTCAACCTTCATTGCACCCGAAACCTTCAGCTCTTCTCGGCAGACAAGATCTCCCTCGACCTTTCCCGCTCCCGAGCATTTGAATGATATGCAACGAAGATTTCCTTCAACCTTTCCGCTGCCGCTGATCCTCACATCCTCATTAAGATCGCCGCCGCAAAGCTTTCCGCTTCCCGATATGTTCATATTTATTCTCCTTTCATTTCATCAAAATACTGTTTGATTTTTTCTGTTATGTCTGCTTTTGTTCCTTCTTTTCCAAGAAGAAAAATGCCCTTTATTTCGCTTATTTTGAAGCTTTTTTCGCCAAACTCGGTGGAAAGAAGCAAAAATTCATCCTTTTTTTCCTCTCCCGAAAGATTTTTTGCAAGGTCATCCAGGAGAATGTCCTCCTTCATGCTGAGTATCGTTTCAACTCGCTCGCAAACAAGCTTTTCGGGGAAAAAAGTTTCCTGCCCCGTGACGGTGGCTTTTTTTATAAACCATCTGTCGGGTATAAGTCCTTTTCGCTTCCAACGGTAAAGCGCACCATAGGATATTCCGTATTTTTCAAGCAGCATCTTCTTGGAAATCAAGCTTTCCTGCTCCATGACTCCTCTCCTTTCGTAACATTGTTACGATGATATTATAGCATAACATTGTTACGCTGTCAAGGCTTTTTTGATAAAAACATTGCATTTTGTGCGATTTTTGATTTTTTGCTTAAATTACCTTGACAAAAAAGGTGATATAAGATAAAATTAACCTATATCAAAGAAAGGAATTTTTCATTATGAAAAGATTGTCAACTTTTTTGTGTATCATTCTTGCACTTGTAATGCTTCTCTGTGCTTGCGGAGAAAACGAGGTTAAAAATGATAATAAGGAAAACGAAAACAAAAATGGAAAGGTTTCGGTTAAGGAAATTGTGAATCTTTCGGAATATACCATTGTCAGAGCGGACAATGCAACTCAGAAGATGAAGGACACAATAACATCCCTTCGTGGCATTTTCAAGGATAAGCTCGGCACAACAGTTCCCGTAAAAACAGATGCTACCGGGGTAAATCAATATGAGATCATCATAGGTGAAACATCGAGAAAGCAGTCTGTTGAGGCATTTGAAACTCTTGGCGGAGATTATGACTACATAATTAAGCTTGAAGGAAACCATATCGTCATTGTGGGCGGCTCGGAGGAGGCAACCTTTGAAGCTGTCAATGTGCTGACAGAGAGCTTTATTCAAAACGGAAAGCTTTATGCTCCGACAGGCGCAGGTCATGCACTTCGCAATGATTATACCGCAAAGAGCTTCACTGTGTGCGGAAAGGATATCTCGGAATATGAGGTATATTATATTGAGAGCATGGGAAGCCAGAATGCAAAGAAAAACAGCACATGGGCAAAGGATATCCGTGATTTTATAGGAACGAAAACAGGAAAACGCCTTCCTCTCGTTTCTGAACACACAAAGGATAAAAATTATATAATGGTTGATACATCCTCGCTGAATTATACCGAGGGTGCGATTAAAGTCGAGGATGGAAATCTGATCCTTTACGGCTCTTTCCATGCGATAGACTTCGTTATCGACCATTTTAAGAACAATATTGTAGGCAACAATGCTACTATCAAGCTTGAGAACGGAATCACAGAGCTTGACTCGGGCGATCTCCCAACAGTTTATTCAAAGCAGAACCTTATGGATGTGCTTCAGTATGCTTATGATAACGATGATGTTCTCATCGTTGGTGACGAGATCGGCGGTAACCGAGATGTTCCATCCAGATATCTTGAATATTATAAGAACGGAAACGAAACAAGACCCGGAACGGGACTTTACCCCGCTATTATGGGCGTTGATATGGGAAGATGCGGTATGCTTCTTGCCTTTCTTGAGGATCATGAATGGGGAACTATCTCCCAGATAGTATGCGAGACTATAGATTATGTGGCAAAGGGCGGTATTGCAACCTATGCTTGCCATTTCCGCAACCCCACACTCTCCCAGAAGGAAGAATGGAAATCGGACAGAGGCAATATTGGCGGCGAGCAGGCATGGCGTGATCTTATCACTCCCGGCACGGAGATCAATAAGAACATGATGTTCGAGCTTGAAAGAGATGCAAAGGTGCTCAAAGCATTTGATGATGCGGGCGTTCCGATAATCTGGAGACCGATGCATGAGATGAACGGTGCATGGTTCTGGTGGACACCTTATCAGGAATATAGCGTTCTTGATGCTAAATACTATGTTGATTTCTGGAGATATATCTACGATTATTTCACAAACGAGTGCGGACTTGACAATCTCATCTGGCACTATTCGCCCTCAACCAATCTTTCAAAGGCAGACACCATGTATTTTTATCCCGGAGATGAATATTGCGATATTCTCGGTGTTGACTGGTATACAGACGGCTCGGGTGTTTCAAAGGACTTTATCGAAAAGATTTATGGACCTCTTATGGAAACGGGCAAGATAGTAAATCTTGCGGAGATAGGAATCGGTGATTCCCTTAAGGCTGAGGATTACAGAGATCAGGAGGGACTTTACAGTGCGCATGATTTCTTCAGAACCACAATCGAGGCAATGCGTGCAGAGGGGCTGAAGGCGGCATTTTTTGCAACATATACCGATGTTCATACCCTTGCATATCTCCCCGGAGGAGACGAGATTATGGCTTCCGAATTTGTAATTGACCTTTCAGAAATGCCCGCACTTTTTGAAAAGGTGACAGGCTTTAAGGTGGGAGAATAAATTTCCCTATATTACAAAAAATCCCCAAAATCCATTGACAATCCTTTTATAAAGGACTATAATAAATCAACTCTATAAATGTTGGAGGTAATAACATTATGGAAAAGAAAATTACGCTTGGCGGTTTTGCCCTTGAGGGCGGCGTTAAGGTCATCGCAAACGGAGTGAACAGAGAATGGGGACTTAAATTCTGCCGCACGGTTGCAAAGCTCACGGGAAAATATGTTGAGTTTGCGGAAAGCGAACAGCTTTACGGCGGAAACGTATTCTTTGATGCAACCTGCACTATGTATTCAAAGGGAAGCGTTAAGGTGGAGCGCGGTAATCTCTTTTTCTACGGCTCATACCATTCTATGCCGATCATAATTGAAAAGTATCTTGAGAAGGTACTTTCCCGTGAGGGTGAGGAGATCGAAATTGACATCTCCGAGGATTATGACCTTTGTGACACACCCAAGCTCTATACAAAGGAAGAGCTTATGAAGGTGCTTGAATATGTTTATGAGACAAATGATCTCGTTATCGTGGGTGATGAGGTCAATAACAACCGTAGTGTGCCAACATCAATGCTTGTTCCCTTTGCGAAGGCGGCAGGCGGTGAATACCCCGCAATTATGGGAATGGATCTTGGCAGATGCGGTCTGCGCCTTCCCACTCTTCACGATAGTGAGAGACACATTATCAGCCGTTGGGTTTGCGAAATAATTGATTATGTTGCACAGGGCGGTATTATTACCTTCGGTTCTCATTTCACAAATCCTCATAAGGATTATGAAAGAAGCGCAGCATCGGGCAATCAGGACAGAGGATATCTGGGAGGCGAGGATGCTTGGCGTGATCTTGTGACCGATGGAACAGAGATAAATAAGCCATTTAAGCGTGAGCTTACTCTTGATGCGGACTTTCTCACAGCTCTCCGTGACAACGGTGTTCCGGTAGTTTGGAGACCGCTCCATGAGCATAACGGCGGTTGGTTCTGGTTCAGTCCCATTCAGGGCGAGGAATTTGGCGTTGTTAAGAATGCCATTCCCGATCTTTGGAAATATATCTATAAATATTTCAATGACGAGAGAGGACTTGACAACCTTCTCTGGGAATACAGCCCCAATAATTCAAACAATGTTGCAAGACCCGAATGCGATGTGCTTTATAGCTATCCCGGTGATGAATATGTTGACCTTGTGGGACTTGACTGGTACACGGGCGGTAATTATGAGGTCGCAGGCGACGGAAAATCCTATGAAAAGCTTATGACCCTCGGAAAGATCACGAACCTTTGCGAATTTGGTCAGGGCGGAAATCTTCAGGGCGCAACACCGGGTACACAGGAAAAGCTCTTCGACTGTCACAGCTTTGAGCAGATCCTTGACAGAATGTATGCCGATGGATATAAGATCGGATATGTTATGAGCTATGCAGGAAAGACGAGCTTTTATTGGTGGCCTCACATTGATGAGCTTATGGCGTCTGATAGAGTTGTTGCTCTTTCGGATATGCCCGCTCTCTTTGAAAAGATCAGAAACGAAAAGTAATTAATAAAAACGGCTGAGCCAATGCTTTTTAATGTGCCCCCTGTCAAGAAGACAGACTAAAAAACAAAAGAATTTACAAATTGAATAGATACTTTCATCTCCCCCTGCTGCGCAGCAGGGGGAGATTTTCGTCACGCGACGGTGGTGAAGTAATACTCGCACGGTGTCAT
>JAFXAN010000009.1 GCA_017517035.1 Clostridia bacterium | reverse complement strand
TAAACAGTAATTTGTCGGTGAGGGAGTTTCGCCTCTGCGGAGGCGACCGGCACCGTTGCCGGCTCCCGCAAGCTTTTAAAAAAGCTTGAGCAAAACTTTAAAAAGAGGATTTTTATTGTTGTTTATCTGTGTTTCTACGGAAATTTTACGGAAATTTCATGTAGAAAAACTTAGCATCAATTTACTCACGAGTCATTCTGAGCGTAGCGAAGAATCTACGAGCGCTAAAGGATGATAAACGGTAGATAGTCACCCTGAGCGGAACGCAGTGGAGTCGAACCCGTAGGGCAACGCGACAGCATTGGGGTATAATTTCACCGTCTCTGACAGTTCGACAAATTACTGTTTGAAGGAATGAAAAAGAACAGACCGCAGCGAAGCTTAAAAGCTTTGCTACGGTCTGTTTTATTAAAGAGTGATTATGTCAACATCCTTTGTTTTGGCGACGACATACTGATAATCCTTTTCGTATTTTGATGGGAGCATAAGAACCTTTGTTTGTTCAGCACTTTCAATTGCCGCACGGCGGACATTGGTCTGTGCCTCGCTCCAGTCGGTTATCTGCTTATCGTTGTAGCCTCCCGAAGAGATGAAAGCAAGCTCAAATCTGAAATTTTTGATATAGGCCTCTGCCTCGCTGCCCGCAACGCATCTTTCCTTCGGAAGATGATAGCCGCAGCACATCTTGCTTCTTATTCCCATATCTCCAAGTTCAAGGAGCACCTTTGTGGAATTTGTTATAATCTGAAGCTCCTTAAAGCCTTGAAGAAGCGGTACGATATTGAAGCAGGTTGAGGAGCTGTCTATGAAAATAAGCATTCCGTTTTTAACAAACTCAACGGCTTTTTTTGCAAGGAGCACCTTATCGTTCTTTTCGCTGTTTTCACGCAGATCTATAGGCATGACGAGAGTTTCTGAATTAAGCGCAACTCCGCCACGGTACTGAGTTATTGTGCCGTTCTTTTTCAGAGCTTCAATGTCGCGTCGTATTGTCATTTGGCTGACATAAAGCCTATCAGCGATTGTGGAGACCGAAAGGCTTCCGTCCTTTAGCATTTTTATTATTTGCTTTTGTCGTTCCGTGTAATGCATCTTTACCTCCGGATAATAATTATTTGTGCGTTTTTCTGTATTCCGCAGGGGACATACCTGTTGATTTTTTGAACATAGCCGAAAAATAATAAATATTTTCAAAGCCCAGGTAGCTTGAAATTTCGGAAATCGACTTGTCCGAATGAGTAAGTCTTTCCTTGGCTTTATCTATCAGAACATCATTTTTGTATCTTATCGGTGTTTTGCCTGTGTATTCCTTAAAAACTCTGATGAATTGGGATTTGCTGAGATGGCACATTTTTGCATATTCGTCAAGGTCAAGCTCTTTTTTTCTTATATTATTCATTCTTGAAAGAACCTCATCAAGCCTTGAGCTGTTCATCATTTTTTTGCGCACGATGGCGGTCATGAGCACCATCAGATGCCCCTGCATCGCCTTATTATAATGCCTTTTTTTCAAGCTTATCTCATTAATTATATTATCAAAATATCCCGAAAGATTGGTATCTGCTTTTTTGATAAAGCTTTCCCTCATCTCAAGCTCATCCATAAAGGAAACTGCTTTTTTACCCGAAAAATGGATCCAATATACCTTTACATTGTCGGTATATGTATATAGGTATTTGTCGTCCGTGTGAAAAAAAACAATATCTCCGGCTTTTGCTGTATGATTGCTACCGTTAAGGGTTACGGTGCATCCGCCCTCAATAAAATATAAAATATGATATTCTATTTTGTGCTGGGTACTGCGGCGTCTGGGCTTGAGCTTTTCATTTATTTCATCATAACCGCATCCGATAACATAAAGATCTTTATCAAATTCTGTTCTGTCGGGCGGGTGAGTCCATATGGTTTTGTTGTTCATTTTCACCTCATGCGCATAAATCATAAATTTTCAGTAATTTTTCTGATTTACAATTTTGATTATATCATATATAATTGATGTTGTAAAGATGTTTTTGCAAAAAAACAATGAAATTTTTTCTAAAAGAAAGGTGAAAAAAATGAAAAAGCTATTTGTTTTGGTGCTTGGCGTTATTTTGATAATGGCGAGTGCGGTCATCGGCATTTCAGCTGCAGAGAACGGCTGGAGCTTTGCCGAAAACGAGCTTTGGGAGGTTGAGGTTTCCTTTTACGAGCTTCCCACAGCTTGGGAGGCAAGGGTTTACCCCACCGATAATACAGTTGAAATGACAATTATCGGTAACTATGCAAGAAAATATGACCAGGGCATAGACCTTCGTTTGACGGCAGGCGGAATACCTGCAATCGTACTAAATACCGGTGGTAACAGCTCTGTTACGACAACAGTTGCATTTGAGGGCGTGGTTTTGCCGCTCAATACTTGGACGGATATCAGGGTTGAGATTGACAGAACAGAACTTTGCGCAAGATGTTATATCGGCGGAGAGCTCAAAAGCACTGTTGCTGTTTCCGATGACGCTTTCCCGGATAAGGGAGACACAAATATTGTCGTTGGTGGAAACCGAATCATGAATGGCGATGGAACTCACAATAGAATGTATTTCAGAGGATATATCGAGCGTGCGGCAGTTTCCCGTGGCGAAGAGACACTTTTCTCTTATGACTATAATGCTGCAGGAAACACAGAAAAGCTCATGAAGGATCAGAGCGGTGCAGGAAATGATGCGATCTTCTCTGTTGCCTGGAGCGAAACATCGGGAATTGAGGAGAGCGGCGAGGAATATGCATATAGATTTGCGGTTGTCGGAGATCCCCAGACCATTTCTCAAAGCAGTGTGTCGCAGCACTATCTTGATATGTACAGATGGATCGCTAGTGAAAAGCCTGATTTTATTATGACTCTCGGTGATATTATTCAGAGCGGTGCAAGTAGCGAGAATGAGTTGGCAACCGGACAGTGGCTTGTTGCAACCGAAGCTCTCGGATATCTTGATGCAGCGAGAATCCCCCATTCGGATGTAAAGGGCAATCATTGCACCCGTCAGCAGTATGACAAATACATCACATATGAAAAATATTATAATGCTTTCGCCGATCAGGGCGTCACAACAATTTGCCATGAGGAATCCATGATAAACAGCGCTTATCTTTTTGAGATCAGCGGAGTTAAATACATGATTTTCGCTCTCGAATACGGCCCCAGCGAGTCCGTTCTCGGCTGGGCAGGCAGACTTTGCGAAAAATATCCCGAATATAATGTTATCGTGACAACACATTCATATATGGGAAGAGACGGAAATATCCTCGGTCATGAAGACCCGGGAGACGCAATTGAGGGGTACGGCTTTACAACAGGTCAAGAGGACTGGGATTGGTTCATCGACAAATATCCAAATATCATCATGGTGATCTGCGGTCATATCGCTCATGATAATGTTGTTGTGTCTCCAAAGGAAAATTCCTGCGGAACGATCGTCAATCAGATCCTTATAGACTTCCAGTCTACCGACAGTAAGGTTGACGGTGCCGTGGGAATGGTCAATATGTTCAACTTCACAGAGGACGGAAAGACCGTTTTCATCGAGACATATTCCACAGCACAGGGTTTATATTATAAGAGCATCAACCAGATAAAGCTGGATCTTGATGTTGTTGAGTTTGAGAACGAATATGCACCCGATTACGGAACAAAGAGCGATGAGGGAACAGTTTCGGGTTATAATTATGCTCTTTATGGTGACACTCTCGTTATAAGCGGCAATGGAAGCGGTATTCTTTCGGGAAATGCTCCCGCAGCATTTGCTTCCTCCGTTAAAACTGTTGTCATCGAGAATGCAACTGCTGTAAATACCATCGGTGCATCCTTCTTTGAGGGATATAGCGCAGTTACGACACTCGTTATTCCCGAAACACTCAAAACTGTTGGCTCAAAGACTTTTGCGGGCATGAGCGCACTCAATACCGTTGCTTATTTCAATGATTATTATTCCGATTCCTTTGCGGGAGAGGGAATAATTGATATAAGAAGCGTCCAGAGCCTCAAAAATGATTCTCTCAGCGGCTCCGGTGCCGGTGCTTCCTATGTATATCTTTCAAGATTTGCCGAGATCGAAGGCGAAGCTACTGCACTTGTTGCAGGGGATGCTACATATTATACATATCCTTCGGGCGGTGCGGCGCAGTATATGCGTTCGCTTGGTGATGCGGTGAATCACAGCTATTATACCGAGGAGATGACAGGGGATGAATATCTTGCACTTTCCGGAACAGCTTATAGAAACGGCAAACACAGTGCCACATCGACTCTTAATTGGTCCTTTGATATAGAAACAAGCACTTTGAGCATTACTCAGGGTAACGGTAAGTCTATCAGAATGCATGGCGAAGGCTTGGAATTTGAAAATTTCAAGGCAACATGGAATGATCTTATCAAGACCCTGAATATGGGTGGTGCAACATATTCTCAGTGGGAAAGCTGGGAGGGCACAAACTCCGTTCCCTTTGGTCTCACCGAGCTTGAAAACATCGTATTCGCAAAGAAGCTTGATATAGACGATAAGACAACCGAAACGGGCTGGTTTGAGGGTTGTACAAACCTTAAAAACATGAAGCTTGCTTCGTCTGCTGCTCTTGAGGATGGAATCATCGACCTTTCATGGTGGCAAAGGCTCAGAGGGGATGTGCTTGACAGAATGTTCAAGGATTGCGTCTCCATCAAGGAAGTTATCTTCCCCGAAACCATGATACTTAATAACGACACCCTCACTTTCAGAATTTGCGAGAGTATGTTTGAAAACTGCGTAAATCTCGAAAGACTGACAATTCCTTCATATACTGTAAGCATTGAAGCGGATGCCTTCAAGGGATGCGAAAATCTCGAGACGATAACCATCGAGGCAACAGGCTTTACAGTTACCGACAAGAGCGCATTCCCGGATCAGGAAATGACAATTTATGTTCTTTCTCCCGAGGATAAGGCAACAATCACCGCTCTCGGATATGAAAATATCAGAGTGGTTTGCATTGCAAACGGAACTATGGAAAGCGGATATACATGGAGCATCTCCGAGGATGGACAGCTTACCATTGGCGGAAGCGGCAACGGAAAGATCGAATTTGCTTCTGTTCCCACAGCGGATGACCTCAGTGCAATTCCGTGGAATGCATTCCTTTCTGAAATTACAAGCGTTGTAATCGAGGAAAGCACAGGCATTACAGGCGCAACTGCTTATGCGCTTTCAAATATGCCAAATTGTACCACAATTACACTTCCCACAACCTTTAATGACTTTACAACCGACGGACTTTTCTCCGGAAACACATCTCTTACCGCCATTACACAGCAGGGAACAGAGCCTAAAGAGGGCGTTATCGACCTCAGAGGAGCAAACGCAATAAAGGCATCTGCTTTTGCGAATCTTTCCGCTGTGATTTGGATAGGTAAGCTTGAGGGCGCAGAAATTGATTTTGCAGGAATGGGCAAAAACAATGCTATCACATTCGTAAGCTATCCTACCTGCGACGCTGCTGACGATGTTAGAGATTATATCAAATCAGGCGGAAACAAGAATGTTAAGCTTACATATTATTCCGAAGAATTTGATGCTGCTCTCACACGAGAGGGAACAAGTCTTAATGGAGACGGAACGAATGTAGGTTTTGAATGGTCTTTTGATGAAGAGAACGGAAAACTGACGATTAATATCAAGCTTGCTTCTTCACGCTATCAGAGTACAACCGAATATATTGCAAACTGGAAGCCTGTTTGGGCAGATGCTGTATATGAGATTTATGTTACCGGAGGTATAACAAAGCTTCAGTACCATACAGGTGCTCACGGAATATTTGATTGCTATGATAATCTCCGTAAGATACATTTTGTTGACACGGCATTTGAAATGCAGAATAACACATATGCAACATATGGCTTCTTCTCAAACAATCCTTCGCTGACAACTCTTGGATGCGGCAGCGGAGAGATAGAGGAGGGTGTTGTTGATATATCCTTTATCAGCAAATCCACCGGTGCTGCACATATGAATAATTTGCTTGCCGGCTGTTCTTCTATCACTTCTGTTAAGTTCAGAGAAAATGCACCGACGAATGTTTCTTCCGTAGTTGCAAATATGTTTAAGGACTGCTCATCTCTTGTTTCAATACAGATTCCCGCATATGCAACTGCAATAGAGGCGGGTGCATTTGACGGATGTACAAATCTTAAGACTATAACCCTTATGGGTGACACTGTTCCCACGGATCTTTCGGGTATCCCCGATAAGGAAGGCCTGAGAGTTATCTGTAAGACAGAAGAGCTTGCAGAAAGCGTAAAAGCGGCAGGTGCTTGGACAAAGACAAGTGCCATCAGCGTAAGCGGGGCGTTTGTTTCACCTGTGAAAATGGATGGATTCTCGATTCGTCTCGAGGATTATAACGGTCTCCGTGCAATGATGAACTTTGATAATGCAAAGAACGCTCTTAACGAGGCTGCGGGATATACTCTTGTTGAGTATGGAGCAATGGCAATGTCCGAGGCGGCATATAATAAGCTTGGCGGTCCGGAGCTTGTATATATGAACGGTGCTTATACGCCAAATGCGGGCAGAAAGGTTCGTGTTTATTCTGCAACCGAAGGATTCCTTGATGATCAAGGAAAGGCAACTCGTTATGGAAACGATGGAGATTTGACAAATTATAATCTTGCAGTTGTAAATTATACATCAAATTATGCAAGTAATGTCTATATGTGCGCATATGCCGTTTATGCTGCTCCCACGGGCGAGACGGTTGTTGAATATAGTCACTATTCCGATGATTATAAGTTCTTCAATCTCTATGATATTACGCTTGAAATGTACAAGGCAGGTGCGATAAACGCTTCTGTTTCCGATGATGCGGCAGTTTGGAACACACTTCTCTCGGGCGCAGTAACTATCGCAAGCGGTGATATATATGCTGAAATCCCTGCTGTCGGCCGTACTGCTTCGGGCGTATATACTCCCTCAAAAACCGTAACGATAACTCTTGTTCTCGATACGGATGATACAAGCTTTGTTGCTATCTACCGAGGCACAGGAGCTATTCCTACACAGCACAATAGTTATAGTAATGGATATGGCGGAACAAGTGCAAATCAGCTTGGTTCAACAATAAGTACATATTCACCGGCAGAGGGATATGATGCAATACCGGTTCTTTCCGAGGATGAGGTCAAGCTTGTTAAAACGATTATCATGGATCACGGCATAACCTCGATTTCCAAATATGCCTTTGTTGGTCTTGATTATGCTACAACTTATGTGTACTCTACAACTGTTAGTAGCATGGATGTGGCAGCATTCTTCTATAACACCGGTATCACCACTGCATATTGTGCTCATGTGGATGATCCCAATAAGGAAAATGAAGAAGGTCTTTGTGATTTCAGCATGATTGGCACATGCAAGCTTAACAGTATGTTCCGCACAGCGGTAAAGATCAGAAAGCTGCATTTGCCCGCAAATGTAACAAATCCTCATGAAACCGATTTGTTTGGAAATGGAGCACACTATGGAACAATGGCTTTGGAAAAGGTATGGTTTGGTAATAATCCCGAGCCTTATGACAATGTTGCTGATTTTAGTAACATAACCGTTAGCGGAATAGGATCCAGAGCATTTATGGCTTGTGTAAATATCGAAGGCATTATTCTGCCCGACGGATGTGCAACTATAGATGCGGAGGCGTTTAATGGTTCACCTAAGTCAACATATGAAGGAGTGGTTATGGGTAATTTCAAGACGGTAATGCAGCCCACATACCATGCGGGCGTTGCAGAATACTGCAAAACAAACGGTCTTGCTTATGTTGATTACGATGGAAATGAGCTTAAAGCTCCCGTAACGGAATAATCTTAAGGGCTGAACCTCGGTTCAGCCCTTTTTCTTGCATCGGTTTTAAACAGTAATTTGTCGGTGCGTCGATATGACGCAAACCTGTAGGGGACGGCGACCTCGACGTCCCTTTTATCATTTTAAATCAACGGAATTTCCACATCTTTTAGGGACGTCGTGGTCGCCGTCCCCTACAAACAAACAT
>JAFXAN010000004.1 GCA_017517035.1 Clostridia bacterium | reverse complement strand
AATCTGATCGCCAACAAATTTTTCCAATACGACCGTTCCGCTCATACGGTGATAGGAGCCACGGAATCCCAGCAGGTAAAACATAACTGCCAGCGGTTTACCCACGATATCCCGCATGATCTGCTGCTCGATCTCTTCATTGCCTTTTTTATAGGTAATGCGGTAGTGGATATCCCGGTCGGTGTCATGATAATCGTATACCAGGGTTTTGGCCACGTGCCGTTTGGTGTATGGATCCTTGATAAAATCTTTTTCTTCGTAGCGCAGGTATTTTTCGGCCTGATCCGTCAGGATCTGTCCGTCCTTTGCCAGCATAAAAATGGGAGTCGGATGGTATCCATCCCGTTTCCGCGCGTAGATGTACGAGGAAACAACTACGTAATCCCCGATCTTTGCCCTACCCCAGTACCAATCGTTCATGAGCAGGATCATCAGCTTGTTGCCCCAGTTGTGGTCGTGGTAACCGGTGCCCAGTAATTGGACCGTTTCCCCGCCGGAAATCAAAGTACCTTTCACCACGCCCTCCGGAATAGCGGGAAGCCATGCGAAGAAATCCTTCTTGCCGAAATAGATATGTCCCGATTCCGGTCTCCAGGAGGGGACACTGCCATCCAACGTAAGATGGCATTCGGCATCGTCATTTTTAAAGTAAATTTCATAGGTGTTCAGGTCACCTTTTATGTAGCAGTCACCAATCCTGACATCGCACTTCTCCCTGGAAAAGGAAAAATCTTTGGACGCCACTTCCGTACGGATCTCTTTCCCGTTGGGATGAATATAGTTAAGGGATACATACGGCGTAAAATGTTTCCCAAAGGATGTAACCGGCTTAGTGAAGAAGACAATCACCAGGCTGGAGCCGTCCGGGTACTTGGAATCGAAATACCACCATTCATAACTGCCGGATTTTTCTTCTGTTCTTAAGCCGTCTTCAAACAACTGTACCTGCTTGGTAAGGCCCAGTTCTTCCGGTTTGCATAATCTTACTTTTGCCATAGCTGCACTTCCTGTATGCGGATTGATGATACCTATTATACTATCCCCGCCTCCAAATTTCAACGCACATTAAAAACCCGCCCGGTAAATCCGGGCGGGGCTGATCGTTATCTATGCGGTTTACCCTGCGGCCATATTCACGCCCAGGGGTCTTCCGCAACGGGGATTCGGATATCGGACAGGCACTGGATCTCATTTAAGAACCACTGGCCGGTGGACGGTTTCTTGCGCAGCTTGATGCCCCGGGGGCTGTCTGCACCACTGCTGGTCACGTACAGGGTCGCCCAATTTTCGTTGTCAAAGGAATAGGGATTCTCGCTGACGGTGATAGTATGGGGCGTAGTGGGTACATAGCCGTTTTGGGGCGTGGCACCGGCAAAGAAGGAGCGTGCCTTGTACATTTTTCCTGCCATGCGTTCCCGGATGAATTGTTTTTCGAAGGTACTGACCTCCGCCGGACCCTTCAGGAAATTCAGCATAGCGATGGCCTCCTCCGGATCATGCTCATAGCGGCACAGCGCAACCAAGGTCAGCGCAGTCGTCTTGAACGCGGAATCCAGGGAAGCCTCCGGCAATGCCTGCAGCTGAGCCACATTGGCCGGGAGGGTCGCAAAAGTAAACGTTTCGGAACGGTTACTGCCTTTGCCTACTGTCCGTTCCGCTTGTACCGGTGCCTGCGCTGTCTCTTTTCGTAAAGCCCGGTCAGCAGATCTTCTCAAAGAATCAAAAATACTCATGATCGTCTCCTCCTGTTCGCTCAGTTTTTTCTGCATCATCGCAAAACACGAATCTGCGCCTATGGATTTATTATACGCTACCCTCTATAAGAATTCAACTATTGGCAGAAAAAACGCACAGTTTTTCTGCATATAAAGGAGATTTTCTTATTATTTGCAATAGACTTTGATTGCTTCGCTGATAAACGCCGCCGTTCCGTCCCCGTGCTTGTCGATATTGTTTTGAAAGCGGCTATCGCACACATACATCTGGCCGAGACCGGCCAGGATCTCATCTGTGCAATGGTAATAATTCTCGGTGATGTGCGCTTGCAGAGTCTTCACAAGGGCTTGGGCTTCGGCGGAATCAGGCTGTTTGCCCTCTTTCATACAGAGCGCAAATGCCAACATAATTTGATCCATTCCATCGGCCAGGTCATTCCATTTGCCTTGTGCATAGTCCTTTGTTTTAGCAGCATATTCCCGGTACACAGAGGTCTGTCCCCATTTTTCTTTTGCCTCGGCCTGATATTTCCTGTTATCAAATGCACCCATACTGCACACCCCTTTCCTACCCCTATTATATTGCATCTCGGGCATAAAAACAACAAAAACTGCCTCCCGTAGGAGGCAGTTTTATTGTTAGCAATTAACCCTTGATAGCAGCCTGTGCTGCTATCACCAAAAGAGGGAAAAGAAGTGCTTTGTCAATTCAATAATTCTTTAGCTTTGTTCAATAGCATCGTCTCGTTTTTTATAGCATTATCAACCAAAGTTCTAACCGCTTTTTTCAAACTCTCTTCATAATCGTCTTGTGATAATTTAACCTTCTTATAATATAACCTTTTATATCTAAAATCATCTTGTTTCTTTCCTGAAACCTCAATCAGCGCTGACATATGTTTCTTGTGCTCTTCTGTTGTGTTCCATCCACCCAACTCGAAATGAATCACAAGAGCATCCTCATATTTTTCAAACCAGTACCAATATACGTAATTGGTACCCCATGAACTATTTGCATCTATTAACGCAGGAAGAAACTCATCCATCTCTTTGGTTGAAAAACTCCATCTGTTACTTTCGCCATATATAATCTTACCTTCGCTTGACAATTGTTGTAATTCTCTGCAAATAATTTCACTATCAGCAGAATTATCAATATTAACATTTTCAAAAATCAATCTTAAGGCAGTACGATGCTTGTTATATATGTCATTACAAATTTTTAATAATGTTTCGTCTCGCTCTTTCATTATCTTTTTCCTCACAATATCAATATAATTTTGAACTATTAGCGATACTTCAGGCGCTACGCGTTTTTCTTTTATTGCATTTTCAAGCGCATTTATGACATCTTCATAAGGAATAGAAATCCATTTGTAGGGATTGCTTGAGTCATATCCGTCAGGAGTAAGAAAAACATATAAAAGGTGTTTGCAATCACTATACTCAAGACGACTTTGTTCTAAATATTTGTTTAATTGATGCGAAGATTCACCTGACCAAATTTTGTTTTCAATTATAATTACAGTCTTTTCTTCTTTTGAAAGCAACACGATGTCCATATTGTTTGCTTCGCGATAAACTTGATATGTATAGAAATCTTGAAGCAAAACATCAAAAGGATTACACATGTCCTCTGAACATCTTTGAACTATTTTGGTTATAAATTCTTTGAGAAATGAATCCCCGATACCATGATTTTCATTAGGGTCAAGCAACCACGCTAAAATATTACTATGTCTAATTTCAGTATTTGTAACTTTTAGTACATCAAAAATGTTTACTTCATCTTTCCAGTTATCTAATGCATTTAAACAACTAATATCAAGCAGAAAATCTTTTAGTACCTTGTTTTCATGTTCCGTCATATTATCACCTCTTTTTATATTATATCATTTTTCAATTATTTTTGCAATAGATACATAAAATCCCTCTGCCGATTTCTCGGCAGAGGGATAGTTTTGCTTTACAAAGTCAGCAATTATTTGCTCTTGATAGCAGCCTGAGCAGCAGCGAGGCGTGCGATCGGTACTCTGAAGGGAGAGCAGGATACATAGTCAAGTCCGATGCTATGGCAGAACTCTACGGATGTGGGGTCACCACCGTGTTCACCGCAGATACCAACATGGAGATTCTTATTAACAGGTCTACCAAGGGTTACTGCCATGTTCATGAGCTTACCAACACCTGTTGTGTCGAGCTTTGCGAAAGGATCGTTCTCGAAGATCTTTGCATCATAGTAAGCACCGAGGAACTTACCTGCGTCATCTCTGGAGAAGCCGTATGTCATCTGAGTAAGGTCGTTTGTACCGAAGCAGAAGAAGTCTGCGTTTGCAGCGATCTCATCAGCTGTGAGGCACGCACGAGGAATCTCGATCATTGTACCAACCTCATACTTAAGGTTAGCACCTGCAGCAGCGATCTCAGCGTCAGCTGTTTCAACTACTACCTTCTTAACATACTTAAGCTCCTTAACGTCGCCAACGAGAGGAATCATGATCTCGGGAACAACATTCCAATCAGCATGAGCCTTCTGAGTGTTGATAGCCGCACGGATAACTGCCTTTGTCTGCATTGCTGCGATCTCGGGGTAAGTTACTGCAAGACGGCATCCACGGTGACCCATCATGGGGTTGAACTCATGGAGAGAAGAGATGATAGCCTTGATATCCTCAACGCTCTTGCCCTGTGCCTTTGCGAGGAGAGCGATATCTTCCTCTGTTGTAGGAACAAACTCATGGAGCGGGGGATCGAGGAATCTGATACAAACGGGGTTACCTTCAAGAGCCTCATAGAGCTTCTCGAAGTCTGCCTGCTGGTAAGGAAGGATCTTTGCAAGTGCAACTTCTCTTTCCTCAGCAGTGTCGGAGCAGATCATCTCACGGAATGCTGCAATTCTGTCTGCCTCGAAGAACATATGCTCTGTACGGCAAAGACCGATACCCTCTGCACCAAGCTCACGAGCCTTCTTTGCATCTGTGGGTGTATCAGCATTTGTTCTAACCTTAAGTGTGCGGAACTCGTCAGCCCAGCCCATGATAGTGCCGAAGTTGCCGGAGATCTCTGCATCAACTGTGGGGATAATTCCATCATAGATAGCGCCTGTAGAACCGTCGATGGAGATATAGTCGCCTTCAACGAATGTCTTACCTGCGAGAGTGAACTTCTTGTTCTCCTCATCCATAGCGATATCGCCGCATCCGGAAACGCAGCACTTACCCATACCTCTTGCAACAACCGCTGCATGAGATGTCATACCGCCACGAACTGTAAGGATACCCTGAGCAGCCTTCATACCTGTGATATCCTCGGGGGATGTCTCAAGACGAACGAGGACAACCTTCTTGCCTGCGTTCTTCCAAGCCTCTGCATCCTCTGCGGAGAATACAACCTGACCGCAAGCAGCACCGGGAGAAGCACCGAGACCTCTGCCCATAGGTGTAGCAGCCTTAAGAGCCTTTGCGTCGAACTGAGGATGGAGAAGTGTGTCAAGGTTTCTGGGGTCGATCATGAGAACTGCTTCTTCCTTTGTCTTGTGACCCTCAGCAACGAGATCAACTGCGATCTGGAGAGCTGCGGGAGCTGTTCTCTTACCGTTTCTTGTCTGGAGCATATAGAGCTTCTCATTTTCAATGGTGAACTCCATATCCTGCATATCGTGATAGTGGTTTTCGAGGATCTCGCAAACCTTTGTGAATTCAGCAAATGCTGCGGGGAACTTGTTTGCCATCTCTGCGATAGGCATAGGTGTACGAACACCTGCAACAACGTCCTCACCCTGTGCGTTTGTAAGGAACTCACCCATGAGCTTCTTCTCGCCTGTAGCGGGATCACGGGTAAATGCAACACCTGTACCGCAATTGTCACCCATGTTACCGAATGCCATTGCCTGTACGTTTACAGCGGTACCCCAGCTATAGGGGATATCGTTGTCACGGCGGTATACATTAGCACGGGGGTTATCCCAACTGCGGAATACTGCCTTAACTGCGCCGATGAGCTGTTCCTTAGGATCTGTGGGGAAGTCCTGACCGATCTTAGACTTATATTCAGCCTTGAACTGGTTAGCGAGCTCCTTGAGGTCTTCAGCTGTAAGCTCAACATCCTGCTTAACGCCCTTTTCTTCCTTCATCTTATCGATGAGTTCTTCGAAATACTTCTTGCCGACTTCCATAACGACATCGGAGTACATCTGGATAAATCTTCTGTAGCAGTCATAAGCCCAACGAGCATTGCCGGACTTCTTTGCCATAACCTCAACAACCTCTTCGTTAAGACCGAGGTTAAGGATGGTATCCATCATACCGGGCATAGATGCTCTTGCACCGGATCTAACAGAAACGAGAAGGGGATTTTCAAGGTCACCGAACTTTTTGCCGGTTACGCCTTCCATCTTAACGATGTATTCCATGATCTCTGCCATGATCTCATCGTTGATCTGTCTGCCGTCTTCATAATACTGTGTGCAGGCCTCTGTAGAAATTGTGAAGCCCTGGGGAACGGGAAGACCGATATTGGTCATCTCCGCGAGGTTAGCGCCCTTACCGCCGAGAATCTCACGCATATCTGCGTTACCCTCGGAGAAGAGATAGCAATACTTCTTTGCCATTTTTAGTAATCCTCCGTTTTATAATATAAATTTTTTGACTTTGTGGGGTATGCTCGGAAAAAATGCACGCAAAAAAGACGCTCCTCCGAGCATGCATTACATTATAACATATTTTGACCCATTTAGTCAAGCATTTTTTGGTGAAATAGTAAATTTTTTATTAATTTCGTCACATTCGGCAAGAAACGCTTTGACAAAAACGAAAATAATGTATATAATTATTAAGTATTTTCTACATTCAGGAGATTATATGGCAGATATTTTTGATTTATTCAAGCAGATCGCAGAGAAAAAAGAAAGCGCATCTGCTGCGGGTGAGCCGATCTCATATCTTGTTGTTGGACTTGGCAATCCCGGAGACAAATATTTTCATACCCGCCACAATGCGGGCTTTTTGGCACTTGACTTCATCTCCCAAAAGGTCAATGCGAAAATCGACCGTTCAAAATTCAAGGCTCTTTGCGGTGAAGCTGTTGTCGGAGGCAAAAGAGTGCTTCTTATGAAGCCCCAGACATTTATGAATAATTCCGGCGAGGCTGTTGCGGAGGCGGCGAAGTTTTATAAGATCGCTCCCGAGAATATTATCGTAATATTCGACGATATCAGCCTTGATGTGGGAAGAATGAGAGTTCGCCGTGACGGTAGCGCAGGCGGACACAACGGAATAAAGAGCATAATTGCTTGCATAGGAAGCGAAAAATTTCCCAGAATAAAGATAGGTGTTGGGCAGAAGCCACATCCCGATTTCGACCTTGCGGATTGGGTGCTTTCGGATTTTTCAAAGGAAGATAAGGAAAAGCTCTTTAATATGTTCGGATATTCCTATGACGGGCTGCTAAAGCTCCTTGAAAACGATATCGACGGTGCAATGCAGCTCTGCAACAGCGCAAAGGGCTGAATAGCAGAATTTTTGAGCAGATAAACAGTAATTTGTCGAACAGTCAAATAGTGGTGAAATCATCCTTTAGCGTTCATAGATCCTTCACTTCGTTCAGGATGACGAGTATGGGGTTGATGTTTGTTCTTCTACATAAAACTCACAATAATTCTCCGTAGAAACACTGATAAACAACAATAAAAATCCTCTTTTTAAAGTT
>JAFXAN010000060.1 GCA_017517035.1 Clostridia bacterium | reverse complement strand
CGCCTCTGCGGAGGCGACCGACGCCGCCGTCGGCTCGCGCGACCTTTTAAAAAAGGTCGATCAAAACTTCGAAAAAGGTAATTTTTATTGCTGTTTATCTGTGTTTCTACGGAAATTTTACGGAAATTACATGTAGAAAAACTTAGCATCAATTTACTCTCGAGTCATTCTGAGCGTAGCGAAGAATCTACGTGCGCTAAAGGATGATAATCTCACAGCAGTCAAAAACGAGCGGAACGCAGTGTAGTCGAACCCATAGGGCAATGCGACAGCATTGGGGTATAATTTCACCGTCTCCGACTGTTCGACAAATTACTGTTTGCAAGTTGGAAGCTTACCATCTTTTTGTTACAAAAAGAGCAATGCTTGGCGAAATGTGCATTGACTTCATTTTATATAGCCGTTATAATCATAGTACAATCCAAAAGAAATCGAACAGGAGAAAATATATGAAAAAAAGAATTGCAAAAATTATTCCTTTCACATTTTTATCATTGCTTTTTGTATTCATTTTATGTACAGCCGTTTTTGCGGCGAAACCAGATAGCGGATATACCGTTGACGGAGACGGAAAAGAAACGAATATAAAATGGACAATGGATGAGGGCGGCACCTTGACCTTTGAAATTGATTCCAATGCAACCGACAAGGTTCAGACCACCGTCATCATAAATAAAGACCCGAAAACCGGAACAAGTGCCGATTGGAGCAGCTGCCTTCCAACATATGCAGAGGCAACGAAGATCATTATCGGTGATGGAATTACCGAGATCAGTGGTTTTGCGGCTCTACATTCGCTTGGTGATGTTGAAATTCCAAAATCTCTCAAAATCCTTGGTTCTTCAGCCTTCCAGTGCAGCACAATAAGCTCCCTATATATAAGAGGAAACGAAAACACCTATGCGTTTTTCGACCTTTCAAATATAGAAGCTATCGGCTCATATTGCTTTGACGGTTGCTATAAGCTTTCAATGGTGAGCCTTAATAATAATATGAAGGGAGAGATCCCTGCAGAGGCTTTCAAGGGAACTGCTCTCGGTGAGCTAACGATTCCCGAGGGAATAACAAAAATAGCTAACCGCGCTTTTGCCCAGACAGGTGCTCTTGACAACCTTTATTTTCTTGGTATGGAAACAGTGATCGAGTCCGATGATGTTTTTGCGGGGAATTTCACATATCCCACGATCAAGGCAAAGACAAATTCAAAAGCTCTCGAATTTGCGATAGCAGGCAGTTATACCTATGTCGATATTGACACCGGAGTAAAAACTCAAGGTGAAAAGCCCACAACGGGAATTTCTCAAGGCGACATCGTTCCTGATGATCTTCCGGAATTTAAGCCCGAGGGAGCAACACTTTACGGTCATATGACAGGGCTTTATCTCAGTAATTACATAATAAACACCTTCTGGGCTTATTATGACGATACAAAAACTCTTGAGCTGACATCTGCCACAAAATCCTATAATGAAACCGGAACGATATGGAATTGCGACCCCGGTACAGAAACCTGGCAGCTTTATAAAGAGAAGATCGAGCATCTCATAATCGGTGACGATATCAGCAAGATCACAGCAGGTGCTTTTGACGGTTATATCGCCTTAAAGGATGTTAGACTCGGAAAAAATGTCGGTCAGATAGATGCGGGAGCATTTACCAACTGTTCTTCACTCACAACTATTTGGAGGGACGGAACAGAGAGAGTTGAAGGACGGTTTGATCTTTCGGGAATCTCCAGCTTTGGCGACATAATAACAAATACAGCCCCCGGTGAGCTTTATCTCCATGAGAATGTGAAGGAGATCGGCTTCGGTCTTCCAATGTCACTCAAAACCATATATGTTCCCGAGGTGAATGATGCACTGATCAAATATGCAAAGGATAATTTTTACAATCTGCAAAGCACAAAGAATCCCGATGATTTTTATGAACACTATGTTGAGATCGATCTTTCGATGACTCCCTGCGGTGCAAGATGTGTTTTTGATTTTGACGAGGCAACCGGTACTCTCACGGTTTACGGAGTTGGTGATATTGCCCATGTTGTAAACTATTACGGCGGTGGATCAAAAACCGCTCCTTGGTTCAGCATAAAGCAAAAGGTCAAGCATATTGTGCTGAGCGAGCATATCACATCAGTTGGAAAATATGCATTCTGCGAATTTAAAAATCTTGAAACTGTCAGACTTCCCGCAAAAGAGGGGTTCATCATTAACAATGCGGCATTTGAAAAATGTCACAATCTGCGTTCGGTATATATCGACGGAACAGAGCCAATCGAGGGAACTCTCGATCTCAGAACCGTTGCAGATATCGGAGCATGGAGCTTTGCATATGACTATCTCATTGCAAACATCGTGATCGCTCCCGTGATAGAAAAGATCGGAAATTCGGTTTTTGAAGAAAATATCACATTGAATCTTAAAAATGTCTATGGAACTCCCGGTTCTTATGCTGAGGAATATGCAAAGGAAAACAGTCTTGCATTTTTCGATGCTTCAAGCATGGTTCCCGAGCCTATAAAATGCGTACCGCCCGAAACAACGGGTGAGGACGGTGAGGCAACATCAAGTGTTACAGAAACAGCACCTTCAGAGCCCGAGAAGCCAAAGGTTGTTTTCCTTGACTATGTAGGTGAGCCTCCGATTGAAAGCGAGAGCAGTGCAATGCTTTATATCGTGATCGGATGTGTTTTAGCGGTAATCATTGCGGCAGTAATTATCGTATTCATAAAGAAAAGAGGTGCAAGCAAATGAAAATAACAAAAATTTTCCTTAGTATTTTGCTCATCGTCATTGTAGCTTTTTCACTTTTTTCTTGTGGGGAAGAACCCTTCGACGGAACTATTCTCCGCGAGGACGGAACTCTTGAGGTCTATATGCTTCCTGTAGAAAACATTTCGGAATATACCGTTATAAGAGCAAGAAAGGGAACTGAAGAGGCAACGGCACAAGCAAGCTCCTTGCGACGTGCCATTTGCGATGCCATCGGTTCGGAGATACCGATAAAAACCGATGAGTTTTCTGCAAAATATGAGATTCTCATTGGAAACACAGACAAAAAAGAGTCAAAAGAGGCTTCAAAGGGTCTTAGATATGACGAATATATCATTAAAAAGCTTGATAACAAGATAATCATTGCGGGCGGCTCGGACAAGGCTCTGGCAGAGGCTTGCGAGATTTATAAAGAAAATTTTATTGACATGGATAAGGGGATTGTTAAAGCACCTATGAGTAAGTATTTATGCAAAGGCGAATATGCGCTTGATTATATTAAGACAGATGGGGTTGATCTTTCGGAGTTTTCGGTTTATTTTGAAGGAAAGCTTATTCCCACAGAGGAGGGAATAATACCCGAGTTTATCACAAAGATCAGAGAACGCCTCGGAGTTGAAATGAAGCTCGTTACACAGAATATGGTAAATGATTACCACTATATCGTCATAAACAACACAGGACTTATCTATGACGAATATTCAATTGAGGCAAAGGACGGAAATATATACATAAACGGCAGCTATGCAAGCATTGCTTCTGCACTTGAATATTTCGTCGGAGATTTTCTTGAGGGTAAGGATAGCATTGAGCTTGAAAGCGGAAAGAGCTTTTTCAAGATGTCTATTGGCAAAAAGGACATCTATTCAAAGGATGCACTTATGGCGGTACTTACAGAGGCTTATAACAACATAAATGCAACCATCATCGGTCAGCAGTGCGAGGGCGGCAAAGCCATGATACAGGAAACCGTTGCGGATTTTGAAAAGTCCACAGGCGAAAAGCCCGGTATTATCGGTCTTGATCTCGCTTGCTATGGCGTTGAGCTTCCCGAGCTTTCAAATGAGGACAGAAGCAAGCTCATTTGCGAGATCGTTGAATATGCATCCGAGGGGGGACTTCTCACCATAAGCTCCCACTGGGCAAATCCCGCTTCTCCCGAGGAACTTGTGAGAGGTAAGCTCGGTAATTTCACAACCGTTGACGAATTTGAAAGGGCATACAGAGAGGTATATACCCCCGGAACAGAGCTGAACAAGATTTTTGTCAAGGAGCTTGAAATAAATGCAATTTTTCTTGAAGCTCTCAAAAACAACGGTGTTCCCGTTATCTGGCGTCCTCTTCACGAGATGAATGCAAATTGGTTCTGGTATTGCATAACCGATTCTTCAAGCGGCAGTCATCTCACAATTAGTGCCGAATGCTTTACTGACTTCTGGAAATATATTTATAATTATTTTGACGGTGAATGGAAGCTTGATAATCTTCTTTGGTGCTTCTCTCCCAACACATCTTCAACCCCTGCAGGTGAGCCCGGAAGCACGGTTTATTGCTACCCGGGCGACGAATATGTTGACCTTGTTGGCTGTGACTGGTACACATGGGGCAACCTTGAGGTAAGACTCAATGATAACTATAAAAACCTTGTCGATAAGAAAATGCCCGGTGTTATTGCGGAGTTTGGAGTTGACGGCCCTATGAGAAGTGAGATATTCAACGACCAGCCGAAGGTATATAATGCAGCAAAGGGTCTCGAGACTCTTAAAACTCTTGCAAATGAGGGGATCTCCTTTGCATATCTTCTCACATGGACTCCCGGAAGCCAGGCATCTATCGGTGTTCTCGGCGGTGACGGAACAGCAGAGGACTTTATGGAGGATGATTTTACTCTCGGACTCAATGATGTAAAAGCCATTTTTGATAAAAACAAATAAAAGTTAACAATAGTTTTTGTTCGAAAGGGGTAGAATATGAAAAATTTAAAGAAAATCTTTTGCTTTGTCCTTTCACTTTTCATGCTTGCTTCCTATTTTTCATTTACAGCATTTGCTGAAAGCATGAAGAGCATAACAGAAATTGATATTGCAAGTTATTCAAAGATTCGTTTCAAAGGAGAAACGAACAAGGATTTCACAAAATATGAGATCGGTGAGGAGATCGTTTTCACAATGACTCTCTGGGGAGACGATGAGCAGCTTTCAGCTCCCTATTTCAAGTGTACACTCACAGGCGATGACGGTCAGTCATCCGTAAACTTCTATGATGCTTCATCGGGAAGCGTCAATATAAGCACTTCGCTTTCCCGTGCGGGGGCAGTCAGACTTGTTGTTGAGCCATGTGACGATGCCAAAAATGTTATCTCCGCTGATAATATCACAGTTTTTGAGGGCGGTGCTCTTGCGGGTGCAGGCGATGTTCGCACAACCGTTGCCGAGCCTCTCGATTTTGATGAATACTGGGAAGGCAAGCTTGCGGAGCTTGATGAATGTGAGCCAAATCTTCTTTCACTTGAGCCGATAGCATCAAACGATCCGAATTTTGATGCTTATATAGTTAAGGTGGATTGCATAGGAGACCCCGATATGGTGGCAACAAATGCCACTTGGGTATGCGGCGTTCTGAGCGTTCCGAAAAATGCCGCAAAAGGCTCTCTTGGGCTTCAGCTTGAATTTCAAGGCTACGGCGTCAATTCCACATGGCAGACAAACCATGACTGGAATGTTACCTTCAGCGTTTCGGCTCATAGCATTGAGCAGCTAAAGGACAATGCTTATTATTGGAACACAGAAGCGCTCGGACTTTCAAATTACGGTTGGTCCACTGTTGAAAACGCAGATCCTGACACCTCTTATTATTCACATATGCTAATGCGTGATGTTCAGGCATATAGATTCCTCAAAAAGTATTTTGGTACCGAGGGCGGTGAAGAATCTTTCGGTGGCGTTGATATAAGCTCATGGAAGGGGCTTTGGAGAGGTGACTTTTTGCAAACGAACGGTGGAAGCCAGGGCGGATTCCAGGCAATTGCAGTTGCCGCTCTTGTTCCCGAGGTAACTCATGTTGCAGCCTCCGTTCCGTGGATGGCAGATGTTGCAAGCGGTCTTGATCCTCTTAAGATACAAACAACATTCCGTCCCCCTTATGCTGACGGTCTTCGCTATTTTGACACATCCTTCATGGCAAAGAGAGTTAAAGCAGGAACTGTTTGGCTATATGGTGGTACGGGTGATACGATCTGTCCCATGTACGGCGTTCAGACCGTATATAATAGCTTCAATACCAATGTAAGCTTCAATTTTGACCAAGGAATGGGACATAGTGCAACCAACACTATACCGATAACTTCAAATCAAAGTAAGTCCTATTCCGAGGACTACAGCCTCGGTAGCGATGCCATCGTTATAAAGAATATGCCGAGTGAGAGTTTTTCTTCTGATTTCGCAGCAGAATGGAAGGCTCTGAATGGCAGAAATGCAGTTATCTATTCCGATATTCCTACTGAATTTGATGAAGAAGATCTTTTTGTTATATATTTTGTTGATTCAAAGGCTTCTCTTGCTTCTCTTATGGATATGATTGATAATTTTGCGATGAATGAGATCGGAGTTGCCTTCCTCGGTGATACAACCGAATATTTCGGTGAGGATGTGAGGACGATTCTTGCGGCTGCCGCAGATCCTGACACAAAAATCCATCTTTTGAGCTACGGAGAGGGGATTACAGATGCAGGAACAGTTGCTGAAAACGCTTCGGGGGCGATTTATGGAAATCAGGTTACCGATAGCGGTAAATATAAGGTGATCGACGGCAGTGGAAGCCTCTGCTCTGCATTTTCGGTCGAAAGTGGCAACAGTGTTGAGATTTATCCTGTTTCTTATCCCTATTGCACGACCAAAAATTCCGCACTATCCGCAAAAACAAATGACGGAATGATCACTGTCACAGGTAAGCACGGATCAAAGGAAATAAAGATCATCAGCTCCTCTTCTGTTCAGGATTTCGGTCATACCGCAAATGTTGAATGGACCATCAAGGGAAGCACTATGACCCTTTATGGCGATGTTATCGGAGGCTGCGGTAAAAAATGGAATGACGAAATGTCCGGTATCACAGAGATCGTTATTTCAGACGGAGCAAAAAAGCTTGCTTCAGGAGCTATTGATGCTCCCAAAGGGACTGTTATAACACTCCCTCTCTCGATAAAACTAATTCACAAAAACGCCTTTTGCGGAAATAATGAAATCAAGCTTTCCGCATATGAGGACACGATAACAGAAAAATTCGCCAAGGAAAACGGACTTGATTTTGTCAGCCTTGGAGCACTGAATACCTGCGGCTCAAAGGTATATTGGACATATTCCGACGGTGTTCTCACAATTTTCGGAAGCGGTTCAACGATCGTATCGGGCGTTACAAGCTGGGGACCCGAGGCGGCAAAAAGCTCTGTTTGGTATGAGCACTATAATGATATAGAAAAGGTTGTGATCGGCGGCGAAATAAATAGAATCGGCGTCAGAGCATTCCATTTCATGAACAATCTGACAACAGTTGAGATAAGTCCCAATGTTAAATATATCGATCAGGCTGCATTTGAAAACTGCGGCTCGCTTAGCACGATTTATGTTTCCGGCAATGAGCCGGTGGCAGGAGTTGCAGATCTTGGCGGTATAGTCGAGCTTCAAGGAGGATATCAGTTTGACGGCACCCCTGCTATCAAGAGTTATATCTTCTCGGATGCTTTCACAGGCAATATCGGCACTGAGACCTTTAAGGCAAATACTATCGAGGAATTTACAGCTCCAAAGAACACTTCAAGCATTGATGCATTGTCATTTTCCGAAACATCAACGCTTAAAACTCTTATCGTTCCCGGTAAGAACACCGTTATTTCAAAATATGCATTTGCCAATGCCGGCGGCGGAAGTGCAACAACCGATCATATTAAAAATATTACCATCGTTTCCTATTCCGACTCCTTAGCACATCAATTTGCAAAGGTAAATAAGCTGAAATTCAAGGATATTGAAACAGACGAGCTTACCGATTATGCAACGGTTGACGTGAATGATCTTGTTATAAGCGGGCACATTGTTGAGAGCTGGATGGGAAGCACAACAGTCGATAACACTTGGACATTTGAATATAAAACGGGTATTCTTACCGTCACATCAAATGTAGGTAGCGGCTGGAATGAATGCGGAAATATATATTCAAACGGATCATGGAATGAGATCCTTAAGGATATTAAGGAAGTTGCACTTGTTGGCAATATAAGCAAGATATCGGGCAATGCTTTCCGTGGCGCAGTGAATCTCACAAAGGTCACGATCCCTGCACAGATAGGTCAGATAAACGGCTCTGCATTTGAAGGCTGCGAAAAGCTCACAACGATCACAGTTGAGGGAGAGCCGGAAATGAAGAATGTTGTAAATTTCTATAACATCAACGGACATGGCAACTGTCTTGCGGATGGAAGCAATATTTTTGCGGGAGTAAAGAATGTAACAGCTCTTGTTCTCGGATCTGTTTATTCGGATGAATATCCCTTGGCAGAGGCAAATATCCCCGAAAATCTCAAAACTATCTATGGAAACACCGCTTATCTGAAACGCTATTGTGAAAAGAATGGACTTGAATTCATTCCATTCGGCAAGGCAAGCGAAGCAAGCATATATTGGACAATTGATGAATCTACAGATGAAATGACACTTTTCGGTGGCGGTGCTCTGAACGGTCTTGATGAGAGCATAGATGCTTATGCCTCCTCTGTAAAGAGTGTAATTATCGACAAACGCATTACAGAGCTTGGCGACGGTGCTCTTGCGAAGCTTGATTCTCTCGAATGTGTGTCCTTTTTGGGAGATGCTCCGCTTGTTGCACCAAACGCCAAGCCATTTGGAAAACAGTCCTCTGAGTTTGTTGTCAACGCAAAATCGAATGCAAATGGATTTGATGGTGATACATGGTGCGGATATACCTTGATCAAGCCACCGTTTATGGCGGGTGATATCAACGATGATGGAGATGTTAATGTTGCGGATGCAGTGCTCCTTGCACAGTATCTTGCAAAATGGGATGTTGAAGTTAATTTGCTTGCGGCAGATACAAACGGTGATGACGATGTTAATGTTGCGGACGCGGTGCTTCTTGCACAGTATCTTGCAAAATGGGATGTTGAGCTTGTTGGTCCCTCGGTTCCTCTTCCTGATCCCGATCCCGAACCCGAGCCGAATCCGGATGATGATCTTGAGGATAACGAGGTCGATGCGGATATTGTGGTTTGAGCCAAGCTAACTTAATATAAAGGGTAAAAAAATGAAAAATATCAAACTTAACGGAGTTTGGCAGGGAACTTGCATCCTCCCCGACGAAGAATCATTTGATTTTGAGGGGAGGATCCCCGGTTCGGCAATAAACGATCTTATTGCCGCAGGGAAGCTTCCTCATGATATCTTTTTTGAAGACAATGCAGACAAGGTGCTTGAATTTGAGCTTTGTGACTACAAATATTCAAAGATATTTTATATAAGTGATAAGTTTTATTCTGCAAGGCTCCGTTTTGAGAGGCTCGATACATACTGCGATGTATATCTTAACGGCATTTTGGTATACCATAGCGAAAACGGAAATATTGCCCATGAAATAGATGTGGAAAGCTATTTGAAGAAAGGTGAAAACCTTCTTGAGATATGTCTATATTCTCCTATAACTGCCGTAAAAGATAAGCCCGAAAGAAACGGAGCTTTCACAAAAGAGAGAATGAACACAAGAAGAATGCAGTGTACCTACGGATGGGATTGGGTAGCTCGTTTTGTTACCTGCTCTATAGGAGATGCCTCGATTCTTCTTTATGAAAAAGATGAGGTGATAACGAACGATGTTTATGTCACCGTTACAGACATTCTCTCACATTGGGCAGGTGTGAGAGTTGATATTGGATTTGAGAAAAAATATAGCGGAAGGATTCTTGATTTTATCATTCTTTCACCAAATGGAAACGAGGTCTGCCATGTAAAAAAATATTGTGCGGAGGATTTCGTCCGCATTGACTTCGATATCCCGAATCCTATGCTCTGGTATCCTCTCGGATATGGAGAACAGCCACTTTATATATTCCTTCTTCTTGACGGAGAAAAGGAGATTGCAAGAGAAATATTTGGCGTGCGTAAGGTAAGGATCGTTCAATTGCCCGATGAGGTCGGAAGCGCAAACTATGAGAAATGTCTTTCCTTTAAGAACGAAGAATATGACTTTAACGAGGGCTTTTCGGGCTTTTACCTTATGGTAAATGAAAAGAAGATATTCTGCCGTGGTGCAAACTGGGTACCCTGCGAGCCTTTTTCGATGGGTGATAATTCAAAAAAAATCACAAGAACTCTCGAGCTTTGCGCAAAAGCCGGAGTGAATATGCTCAGAATCTGGGGCGGCGGTGCATTTGAGAGTGAGCATTTCTATGACGAATGCTCAAGGCTTGGAATAACGGTTACACAAGATTTTCTCATGGCTTGCGGAGAGTATCCCGAGGATGAGGATTGGTTCATAGAGGAGCTTCAAAAGGAAGCAAAATATGCAGCGAGACTCATAAGGAATAAGGCTTGCCTTATGTGGTGGAGCGGCGACAACGAAAATGCAGTTGACGGTTGTGATACAGACAAAAACTATCCGGGAAGAAAAAGTGCATACTATGGAATTGCGCCGATTCTCTACCGCGAGGACCCGGTAAGAAGATTTTTGCCTTCAAGCCCATATGGCGGCAAAAAATATGCTTCGAATACAGTTGGAACCACGCATAATACCCAATATCTTGGCAAATTTTTTGGCTATATGTTAAGGGAAGATGTTTCTGATTATAAGGATCATCTGAAAAATTACAGAGCAAGATTTATTGCCGAAGAGCCGCAGCTTGGTGCTGTTTCGCTGTCAAGCATAAGACACTTTATGCGAGATGAGGATATTTTCTCGGAGAGTGAGATGTGGTATTATCATATGAAGTGCAATCCTGCGGTCTCGGTTCATCTCTTTGACCATCTCGATTCATTTGCCCGGCACATTCTCGGTGGATATGAGGACGGCTTAGATCGCTATTATAAGCTCAGATATATCCAATATGAATGGCTCAGAGTGACAATGGAGCAGGCAAGACGAGAAGATGGGCTTTGCTCAGGGATTATTTTCTGGATGATGAAAGATTGTTGGCCGGCATCAGCAGGCTGGGCGCTGATCGACTACTATAATCTTCCAAAGGATGCATTCTATTCCTTCAAAAGATGTTCAAAAAAGCTTCTGTCTTCCATCGACAAGGACAACGGAACATATAAAATCTATATCATAAATGAGGATGCTCAAAAGGAAGTAAGCTATGCTCTCATGCGTGTTTCTGATAATGGGACAGAGCAAGTAAGGAGCGGAAAGCTTATTGTCGGAGCAGGATCCCATATGATTATGGAATATGACGGTACACTTGAAGATAATGAGCTTCTTGTCCTTGATATTCACACCGAAAACGAAAGCGATAGAGCTTTTTATAAAAACGGTGCACTAAATATCTCACCGTGCGAGGCAAAGCTGATAATCGACGAGAAAAACAACATTTTGACACTCAGTGCAAATGAATATGTTCATGCTGCTATCCTCGATGGAGAGGCAATATTTGAAGATAACTGCTTTTCTCTTCTTCCGGGAGAGGAAAGAACGATAAAATACGAGAAGATAACAGAATCTCCGAAAATTGTTCTTCGTGCATATAAGGTAAAATGACTTCATAATTTATTTGATTTGACAATACAAGTTTTTTGTTGTAGTTTTCTGTTTGCTTTTTGTGCAGAGGAAAAATTAAATGGTATATCAGAATAAATCTCCTAAAATTACACATACTAACATCGCAACATGAAACAAAAAAGGAGATTTATTATATGAAAGCCACAGGAATAGTAAGAAGAATCGACGACCTTGGCAGAGTTGTCATCCCCAAAGAGATCAGACGCACAATGCGCATCCGTGAGGGCGACTCTCTCATATATCATTGACACAGATAGAAAAGCAAAATCTGTTCTGTACATATTTCTTAAATCTTGCCGAAAGGGCAGGGCACAAATAAAAATAATCCCACCGATAGCGTTATTCTGCTATCGGTGGGATTTATAGATGGTATAGTATTAGCCATTACTTGCTCTTTTCTTGCTTTATCCATTCTGTGGGAGAAAATCCGAAATTGTTTTTAAAGCTTTTTGAAAAATTAGCAACATCCGAATATCCGCAATCAAGCGCTGCGGTTGTTATGTTTACACCGTTAATAATAGAAAACTTTGCAGTCTCCAAGCGGATATATGTAATGTATTCATGTATGCTTTTTCCGGTTTCTCTTTTGAAAATAGTTGTAAGATATTTTGGGTTTCTATCGAGCATTTTCGCAATCTGCTTAACAGTAATGTCTTTTCTATAATTGGAATCAATAAAACTCTTTATTTCTTCAACATGATTGATAGGTGACAGAATATCGCTGAAAATATCCGCAATCAGTTCAAATATAAGTCCTGTAAGAAGATAGCTTTTATAACCGCTATAATTTTCAATCTCGTTTGCTCTGCGAAAGATATCCGGTTTATAATCCATAACACAGGGGAGATTTTTGAATTTATAGCTGAGACCGCCGCTGAACGATATCCATCTGTAAAACCACGGATCGTCAGGATTGGGATACCATTCGCACAATTCATTGGGATTGACAATGAATATTTGCCCTGCTTTCACGGAATGTTTCTTTCCTTCACTTATAAAAATGCCTTGACCGCGTTCAACAAAATGAATTAATACATGGCTATAACGTCCGGCATGATTATGTTTCATCGGGTGGCAGTCTTCATATCCCGTTGAAATGGGTTTTATATCGGTCAATCCTAAATTCAAAACGGGAATAAAGGTAGGGTTATCATACATTTTTATCACCTCAGATACTATGTTATCATAAAAAAAACTTTATTGCAACACTTTTTTTGAAAAAATAACCTTTTGCCAAAAGAAAACGAACCAATTTACTTGTTTTGATTATTAGAAAATACTATAATAAAATCACATTTGTGAGAAAACACAAAAAAGAAAGAAGGTTTGTTTATGAAAAAGCTTGGTTTGTTTTTTTTATCGATTGCTCTTGCGGTGATAATCCTTACCTTAGTTGTTAGTGCGGCAGAAATAGTAACCGAGGGAACAAACTATAAAAATGACGGAGTGACTGCATCATTTACTTGGTTTTTTGATCCTGACAGCGGAAAACTCACCATAACGTGGGTCAACGGAGGTGCTTGGTATAATGATACTCAAGGCTTCGGCGAATGGAAGGCGGCTCATTTTTCTCTTGTAAAGTCCATCGAGGTAGATGGTGCTTGTCAATGGAGCAAGCTGCCTCTTGATAAAAGTACTACGGGGATGTTTGAGGGGTATCCCAATCTCGTGAGCATTTGGTTCAAGAAGAACAGTACATGCTATGAAATTGGTGCCAACCCTAACAGCTACGGAATTTTTTCGGACAATCCGTTACTAACTACAGTTTGTACAACCTCAACATATAAAGAGGGTGTTATTGATCTTTCGGGCGTTAAAAAATGGACAGGAACAGATGTATTAAAGAATATATTCGAAGGATGCACTTCTATAACAAATGTAATTTTTACAGATGTACCTCATGAAACTTACCACCCTAAATTGGCAGAAAATATGTTTTTGAACTGCACTTCTCTTTTGAGTGTGAAATTGTCTCGAGGTACAACGGTAATAAATGAAACCGCATTTTCTGGTTGCAGCAGCTCCCTGATGCTCTATGCTCCCGATGCTGATACCTATGCAGCAGCCGTCGGAACAGGGCTTGAAGCGGTCATTGATCTGCGTGGTACTGATATTGATGATTTTTTGTTTAAAAATGAGTATGATGCTCAAATTTTCGTGTGCCTTTCGGAGTCTTATGAATATACATCGGAAGAACTTTTGGACAAATTCGGAAAAAACACTTCATATTATGTCCATCCCACAAGCTCGGGGGTAAAAGCAGCAAATAAGCTGTTTTCCGAGAATAATGCTTTGTATGTAAACTATTATCCGTTTCTTCCGAGAGACGGAAAAGAAACTGTTGGTAGCAAATATGAGTGGACCTTTGATGAGGCAACCGGCACTGTTACAGTGAGTACCAGATATAATACGACTACCGGCGGAGAATTCTTTATGTCATCATCTTCAAATGCTTTCTATAATTGGAAAACAATTTGGAGAGATGCTATCGTAAGAATTCAGATTGCTGGAAATCCCCTCTGGGGAAAGATGCAGTTCCAAAGCTCAAGTGCAGAGGGTGCATTTGAAAATCTGCCAAATCTTGAAGCTGTGCTTATGACACCTAATTGCAAGCAGTGGGCTATAAGCACAGGAGGACTTTTTGAAAATTGTGCATCCCTTACCACATTTGATTTTGGTACGAGCTGGGATAGCATTGAAACGGGTGTGATCGATCTTTCGGGCGTTACAAGCGGTATAAACTCCGGTGCTCTTAACGATATGTTCAAGGGTTGTGTTTCTATTAGTGCAGTAAAGCTCGGAAACGGAAGCATCAAATTAATTGGAAGCAATATGTTCAGCGGATGTGTATCTTTGGAAAAATTTGTCATCGGCTCAAATATTACTTCTATCGGTTCCTATGCTTTTGCTGATTGTACCTCGCTCAAGTGCGTAACTCTTGAAAACGAAAGTCTTATTATAAGCGATCCCACAGTATTCCCCGATAAAGAAAACTTCTATGTTCTTTGTCCAAATTCCGAAAGTGCAGATGCAATTACAAATGCCTATGAACTTTCTGTTGGAATCACTCTCGAAGGCATCATTTCCTCCGAGGGATTCCAGATAAGATTTACCGATTATAACGGTCTCCGCAGTGTATTCTCGGTTGATCGCAAACTGATGAATAAGCTTGAAGATTCCGGCTTTAAAATGGCTGAATTCGGCGCACTCATTGCAAGTGAATCAGAATATAATTCCAGAGAGGGTGCATATCTCGGAAAAGCAGGCGGTGAATATATAACAAACGCCTCAGCCATCAAGAAGGTGGTTGTTTTCGACGGAAATGACTTTGTGGGTAAGATTCTTTCAAGCTCGGATGAGAAAAAGACGAATTTTGCAGTTACTATTGTTAATTTCAAGAACAATTTCAAAAGCAATATATATTCCTGCGTCTATGCAGTAATTAAGGATACTTACGGAAATGAGTATTTCATTTATTCAGATTACGGAGATATTAACGCGGATTATAAATTCATAAATCTTTATGATACAACCATTGAGATGCTGAAGGATGATACTAATGTCATTCATTCCGCCAAAATTGATGTGGCGGCTGTTTGGAATACCGTTATGCAGGGAGCTGTAAAGCTCGGGGATTCATATGAAAATGCAGTAAACGAGAGTGTCAGCCTTTCTCTTGTTCGTGATGGAGATGGATATTTGGGATTTGTCCGTGCGGCAGATAAAGCGATGATCAGTGAATCGGATATTGAAGAATGCAATAGGCTTATAAATGATGAATATACCGTTTCAAAGCTAATAAAGGTTTCCGTTGCAGGTGAAATTGTAAACAATGCACCCGTTGAGGATCCCGTATTCCCGTATCCGCAAACCATAACTCTTGCTCCGAAGTACAATAGAGAAGAAGATCAGGCACAGCACTGTCAGGGATTTTGCACAGACGGTGAGTATATGTATTATTCTCTTACGGGCTTTATAGTAAAGACAGATATGGAGGGCAATGAAGTAGGCAGAGTTCATGCATATAATAACGAAAACGGTAATCCGGGACTTCATATTGGTGATCCCGCATATCATGACGGAAAGATATACATTCCGATCAATTATATGTGGTGGGGTGTAAACCTTATAGGTGTTATTGACACTGACGCTTTTGTTGATTCGGATCCTGATACGGATGGAATCCAGCCTGTTGGCAGAGAGGCAATAAACATTCTGTATACTCCCGAGATCTACGATTCTAAATTTAAGGTTTATGAAGGAGACACAGTCAGTGCAATCAAATATCGTATTTCCGGCTGCGATGGAGTTGCTGTGGGCAAGCTTCCCGGCAGTGGATATATTGATCCGGTGAGCGGCGATGAGGTTGAAGACAATAATCATTATGTTATTCTCTCTATGGGAATCGTTCTTGATCACTCTAACATCTACTATGATGATGACTATAAGATTTTTTATGCCTATGATATTTCGGATATCGAAAGCAAGATCATAAATATAGACGAAATTTCATCAAATGGAGTGGGCATGGAGCAGAATGCAAAATATGTTTTCCGCGTTTATACAGGCGCAAGTCAGTACGGTGTACAGAGTCTTGATTATGATGATGCAACAGGTGATTATTTCCTTTGGTGCTATGCAAGACCTAATGTAACGGAGTTTCCCGCACAGAACTTGTTCGTCATAGACGGCTCAAAGAAACTCTATATGGATGAAATTGAGGTTGGTCAAAGCGTAGGCGAGAATAGTCTCGATTATGCTAAAGCCAGCGCAACCGCTGCACTTCATGCAGATGAAAACGGCAACTATCCCTGTGGTTATATGGCAACGCTGAAGTGCATTTGCGGTAAGGGAGATATTGAAGCACATGATGCTGTTTGCTATGGTGAAACAGACTATGCTGTTAAGATATGCGGCAAAAATGAATCTCTTGGCGGTTCGCAAGGCTTCATATATATCGGAAATGACTATTGCTATATTGGAAAGCTTCTCGATTCGAAGGACGAGAACGGCTATACTATATTTGGAACGAGCGCAAATCTCTATAGGTTGAAAAATCGTCTTGGTAATTGGGAATTCAGTAAAGTTGTAAAATAATCTTTGAAAATTCAAGGTTAGGTTTCATAATTAACAAAATGTAAAATGAAAAAACGGTCGCTTTTATCTAACGATAAAAAGTGACCGTTTTGAAACACAGTAAAATTACCGTTTCTATAAAGAATGAGAGAGAAAAAATAATCGTTGAAGGGCATCGTGGATGCATCTGTGGCAAATTTCGAAATAAAACTATATTTCATTGTAACAATAAAAAACCAATTAAAAGTATAAAAGGTCTGTTGTTTTTCTTTTTATAACAAAGGAACAGCACTTCAACATAAGTGCTGTTCCTTATTTTTATAATGCGATTTGTTAAACTTATTTATCAAAGTCCGAGCATAGTGCGCTCGATGATGTTGTCCTTAAGCCCCTCCTCAAGATTGTTGAAATAGTCGCTATAGCCGCCGACTCTCACAACAAGATCCTTATGCCTTTCGGGGTGCTTTTTGGCATCAAGCAGCTCCTCTTTTGAGACAACATTAATGGAAAGCTGCTGTCCGCCAAGAGAAAAATAGGTTTTTGCAAGAGAGATGAAGGCATCCATTCCCTTTTCTGTTCCGAAAACGCTTTTGGCAAACTTCATCTGAAGCACATTTCCGCTGCAGGCGAGAGTATGATCCGCATTTGTGACAGATTTTATAAGTGCTGTGGGGCCCTTTGTGTCACATCCCGGAACTGCACCGATGCTGTCTGCAAAACGAGCATCTCCTCTTTTCTTGCCGCTTGGCATTGCACCGAGAGCAATACCGTATGATGCGGCACGCTGGAAGGTTGAACAGCCTCCTGTGAAGATTCCGCCTCTGAACGCCTTTTTCGTCTGAAGATAACGGTTAAAATGCTCCGTCACATTGCGGTATATTTCGTCAACATAAGGATCATCGTTTCCGAATTTCGGGAAGGAATCAAGATCATGCCAAAGCTCCTCATAGCCTTCAAAATTGGCCTCGAGTGCTTTTATGATCTCATCCATTTTATATTTTTTCGTGTCATATACAAAATATTTCAGTGCCGCAAGAGAATCCACCGTATCTCCGATCCCCTCGGCCAAAATCTGCGCATGACCGTAAAGAGGCCCTTTGTTTTTATAGTCAAGTCCCTTTTCGATGCATCCCTCGATAAAGACCGAGCGCATGGGATTTGGCGAATGCTCGGCGCAGATGCGCTGGGTGATGTTCGCCATTTCCGTGACCTCATCCGTCACAAGCTCCACCATCTTTTTGTATGCCTCAAAAAGCTCCTCATATGTATCAAAGCTGCAGGGATCGCCTGCCGAGGGCATCATAACCTCTCCGCTTATCTGATTCCGACCCTCAAAAAGCAAACCCTCAAGGCATTTTGCAAGGCAGACCTCGCCATCCTCAAGACCCATATGGCTCTTGCCGAAAATGTCGATCTGATTACAGCCGTTCATGCAATAATCATGTGAATCGCATGGAGGGATGCCGATCTTTTCAAGTGCCGCACAGACCACCTCGTCGTTATAGAGCGAAGGCATACCAATTCCCGTTGCAATGGTCATCGCCGCACTTATAAGAAGCTCTTTGGGGGTGTTTCTTGAAACACGCATGGTGATATTGGGAGTATTATATTTATATTTTCGAGCCACCTCAAGAATGGCATATGAAAGCTCGTTCGCCTCGTCCTGCCAATTTTCATCCGTGCCGCCGATGCAGAGATTCCATGCCCTTGCCGAATGGAAAAGCTGCCAAAGCTCCTCAAGGCACTCTCTTCTGTCCTCCTCCTCCGAGGCTCTGTAGCAATCTATCATGTACTGATCAAAGCGACCGGGAGAATCTATACCGTCAACGGTAAAGAGAAGCCAGAAGGACTGACAAGCCTCAAAGAAATCTCGTGCCGGTCTCTTCGGAACAAAATCAAGAGCCGATGCTATTCGAAGAAGCCTTTTTTTCTGCTCTCCGTCGCATTTTTTCGCAAGCTCTTTTGCCATTTTCCCGTATCTTTCGGCATAAATGTCGATAGCATCCAGCGTCAGAAGAAGTCCCTCATAAAAAACGATTTTTTCGGGATTTTTCGCCTTATAATCATTGATCTTCCTTCGAAGTCCGTCTGTTCCGTTTCTTATGATAAGCCCATAGTCGGGATTTCCGTGACCACCTGTCCAAGCGTACTGTCCGCCGCCCCAGCCGAGCTTGTTTTTGGCGATACTGCGGGCAAGATCGCTTGCCTCTGCATTTACCATGTCGGTGGTATCCTTCCCCTTGAAATATTCATATATCTCTTTAAGCTCGTAAGCAAATTCAGGATATTTTTTTATGTTTGCGAGGAGCATATCCTCTCTTACAACAAAGCCGTTTCCATGGGAATTACGAACGCCCTGAGGACCGTCTGTTCTCCATCTCGGAACGGGAAGATCTTTGCCTGCGAAAAAAGCATTTTCATCAAGGGACAGGGGATGGTGCTTTGCCTGATTCAGCATTCCCGAAGAGATGCGGTAACCAACATCATCATGCTCCGCTTCCATATAACCGACAGCAAAAGCCTCTATATTATTCTTGAATTTTCCCATAGTAAATCTCCTTTTTAAAGATAATTTCATCATACCGGAATCAGGATAAAGATACAATACCAATATTGAAAAATTATATCTAAATTGTTTTAGCCTTAAATATCAGGCTTTATAACCTTGTCTTCTTCTGAAATATACATTCCGCCCTCGTATGAGATGATATACTTATTTGAATTTATAATGTCCATAAATTTAACGATAGCACCGTTTCCTTTACAGCCGTAAACAAAGATAGAATCATCCTGTGCTGCGGTAATTCCCTGAATATATCCTGTAATTCCAAGAGCTTCAAAACCGCGGCGTGCGCAAGGAGTATTTACAACCTCGTCTGTCAGGGTGTCAATGACTGAAATGGAATCATCACTGTCATTTGAGCATATGGCGTATCTTTCGTCTGCTGTCATTGTCATTCCGCAAGTGCCGACGCCCGTGGGAATGAGCTTTGCAATCTTTCTGTTTTCGATATCTATAACGGCAACATGCGATCTTTCCTCCCATCCCTTGTGACAGGCAACATATGCCTTTTTCTTATCGGATGTGATAACAAGGTCATCACCGCCGCTTAGAACATCATCATAATCAATGAAATCAATGAAGGAAAATTCATCATTCTCTGTGTCGAAAAGATAGATGCGACACTCACGCCAGCCTGCGCAGAGATAGTATCTTCCCTCACCAATAAAATTGCCTTTTCCGCCGATCTCACAGCGGTATTTTCCATTTGGAATTACCTGAACATGCTTGTAAACATGGATCTTTTCCATGTCCATAGTGTCCTTTATAATGACAACACCGCCTGCTTGATCATGGACGAGAAGATCGCCGTTTGGCAGTATGTTTGTCGCATAGCAATGGGGGAGCTCAAAGATCTTCACAACCTCCAGCTTATCCTGATCAATGCAGTAAAGCCCGTCCTGACAAGCTATATAAAGGAATTTGTTATCAAGAGAGGTCGCATGGCAGTCGGGGCGTTCACCAACGGGAATCTCTTTTACAAATTCGAGCGTTTCTATATCGTAAACACACACAGAATTTGTTCCGTGGGTAAATTCATATCTTTCCTTTGTTCCCATCTGTCGGCAGGGACGGAGAGGCTCATAATGTACGTTTGATTCAAAAAGCTTCATTTTCTATATCACTCCTATTTAATACTGTATTTTGTATTTCGTATCTCGGTTTCAAATTTTCCGAAATCATTTTCTTTTTTGCCCCCAAGGATAATATTATCAAATTCTATGTTTTCAAAATTTATATCCTCAGACACCATGTATATCTTTGGCTTTATCGCCTCGTCATCGCAAATAACCTTTATATCCTTAAAGGTAATATCGCTAACACTTCCGTATTTATCGCAATTTTTTCTCACAAGCCCGTCTTTATTCCTCTGTCTCATGGCATATTTGAAATTGGATATATGCACAAGTTTCGGGTTTTTCTGCTTGTCCCATCCGTCATATTCGGCGTCATCACTCATCTGATCAATTTCCGGAAGAGTTTCCTTTTGAAATTCAACTCTCATATCTTCAAACAAAACATTATGGACATACGCATGGCAACCGTTTACCACACCGAGTGCGCAGGAGGAATTATGAATAAGATCGCAATTTCTAAAGGTAATGTCCTTGTATTCGATTCCAAATGTCTCAATTCCGATCTCGCAGGTTTTTCCCCAGCCACACCAGAAAACAGAATCCTCAACGCTTATATCCTTCATGGGCTTATCATGATCGTATATCGCCTTTAAAGTGACGGCATCGTCAAAGGAACGGACAAAACAATTCTTAATATGAATATCCTCGCTGTTTACAATGTCAATTCCATCGGTGTTATACCTCCACTGTCCAACTATCTTAACATTGTTAATACTAACATTCTTGCAATTAAACATCGAAAGCGACCATGTTGAGGAATTTGTCAGAATTATATCTTCAACTCTGATATTTTCGCAGTTGTATATTTTGAAGCACCCCTTTGAGAAGTTTTCATAGGCATTTTCGACTATGACCTCCTCGCAGCTGTTATCTATGACTCCGCCTCCAAAGATTCTGACGTTTTTTGCACCAGTCGAATTGATGGAGCCGAAAACAATAGCGTCTCTGTCGATATATACAACATCATTGTCTCTCAGATCTATTATACCTGGAAAATGTACGCCGGGGCCAAAGTATCTTGTTGCTTTTTGCGCATCCTCATATTCCTTTATGGAATCAAAGAATATATGAAGCACATTATGCGAGCCGTCAAGCTCAAGGGTATAGCTTCCGTATTCCTTCAAAGTGAAAATAACCTCTTCACCTTTTATCTCGGGATGAATATTTCTTGAAAGCGGTCTTACGATTGCATTTCCGAAAGTTTTTTTGCTCTTGACCTTAAGCTCCACAGCCTCATCCGAGGAGAAAGAAATATACCCCGCAGATTCACTCTGTGAAAAAGGGCGCTGTTTTCCGGGCCAAGGTCTGTTAAATGGGATAGCAGAACCCCGACATTCTCTCACTTTTGCCTGAACGCCGTTTACAGTCATTTCAAAATTATCGTTAAGGGCTTTGAAAGCAACTTCATCGGAATTCGGTGCAAATTCGCCAAACTCGGTTCTTCCAAAGCAAACGAACATATCATTACAAACTGTTTTAGTCTGCTGAATTTTCAACATAAGATCACCCCGTTTCGTATATCTGAAATGCCGATTTACATTTAATTTACAAATTATTTGTCATTTTCTCTTGTATTATATCATTTGGGGTGATATAATTCAAGTAAAATCGCATCGTTTTCATGTAAAAAAATCTCAATTTTAAGCGACGGTTGGAGGTGGAAATATGAAAAGAACAGTTCCCGTAGGAAACGAACAGTATTTTTACACAGAGTTGGACGAGTTCCCGGGCAAAGAAGAAATGCTTGTTCATTCCTTTATTCATAAAAACTGTGATGTATGTGTTCATACTCATGATTTCTATGAAATAAATATTGTTGTAAACGGAAGAGGAGTTCATTATATCGGAGAAATGGAAATTCCTATTTCCGGAGGTGAGATTTTTGTGTTTCAGCCCAACGTTCTTCATGGGTATGAGTGCCATGAAAATCTCGACGTTGAGCATATAATAATAAAAACCGAATTTATAAAAAAATATTCGGATGTACTTGAAAGCATTCCGGGATACAGTGCTTTCTTTGAAATCGAGCCCTATTTGCGTCAAGTAAATGAAAAAAATCTGTTTTTGCATTTTGACCGTCAGTCACTTAACGAGATAAAAGGGCAGATAAATGCTATAAAAGTGCAGGCGGAAAAGGGGCTTTATTCTTATCAGACTGTAATAGCATTAAAGCTCATTTGCGAGCTTTGCATTGCAATGAATGAGCAGTGCAGCAATGCAAATTACGAAAAAATTAAGGACTCCGATATGCTGCACGTCATGGAATATATCCATATGCATTTTGACGAAAGGATTTCGATAAATGCTCTTGCCGCAATCGCCAATATGTCACGTCCAACATTTCACCGTAATTTTAAAAAAACTACTCGTATGACACCTGTGGAATATATAACAAAATGTAGAGTAAGCGAGGCAAAAAAGCTTCTTGAAAAAGATGATATGAGCAGAGCAGAAATTGCCCAACGCTGCGGTTTTTATGACTCCTCGCACATGAATAAATATCTTTGCTGAAATTAGAAAAAAATGTAAAAACCTCTCAATCTAAATGAAAGACATTTTTCAGATCGATGCTGACAGGACTGTTGTTGGTTATGTGCAACAAATGACGCAATTCAGTCTTTATTCTGAAAAACCTGTTTTTGATTGCAATATTTTTTTTGGTGAGCTGCCTGTTATCTTTTCAAAGGCTTTATAGAAGCCGGATGAGGTATTGAATCCGCTTGCAAAGGCAAGGTCGATAATATTGCTATGGGGATTTGAGTGCATCAGCGTGATGACATGGATCACACGGCTCTGAGTAACATATTCCTTAAGCCCTACGCCTGTATATGCTTTGAATGTTCTTGAAAAATATGCAGGTGAGGTATGTGTGCGGAATGCAAGTGTTCCCAGCGTCAGGTCTGCTGACGGATTTTTATTGATATAATCCACCGTCTCCGAGATAAGCTCACTCTGATATGCCGATATATGCGTGTAAACACCTTCGGAAAAATACCGTGCAAGATGCAGAACCATATTTGACAGCAGATTCAGAATCATTTCATCGTGATAAGACTTTTTCTGCTCTATCTCATCGGAAATAGCACCAAAATATGGTGTCAGCTCATCATTCATCGGGCTTCCGTTTGTCAAAAGATTCTTGCCCTCCTCGGGGCGGTGATAGAAACAATTTGCTGCGCTCAAATTAGGCATAATCGCAATGGGAGAAAAGCAATATTGGCAAACAACAAGCGGATCGGAAGAGGTTATCTCCTTGATGAATCTTATATCCAGCCGATTAAACAACAAAATGTCACCGATATTTACAGAAAAATCAGTTCCGTTAATATTCCAGATGCAAGAGCCTTTCAGAATACGAACGATCTTAAGCTCATCATGGTTATGAAGGCGGGTATCAAAATATCCGCTGTTCATTTCCTTGATCTTATACTGAAAAAGGAGCTTTCCGCTTTTGTCACAGATGCTGTGCAAAGCTTTGGCATGGATTTCATTTTGATTCTCCATATAGTTCACCTCCATTCTGATTTCATCAATAGTTTATCATTTTTAGAGAGATATGTCAAGTGCCTGACAAAAAAGCATAAAAGTGGAGATTTGTGACAAGTGCAGGGAAGAAATGAACTGCTATTTATGATATAATATAATCATGGAATACATACATAGAGAATTTTCAAGAGAAAAAAGTGCTTATTATGACATTGTTGTTGTCGGTGGCGGACTTGCGGGACTTATTGCTGCAATTGCAGCGGCAAGACAAGGCGCAAATACAGCAATTATCCAGGACCGCCCAATGTTTGGCGGAAATGCCTCGTCGGAGATCAGAATGCACATCTGCGGTGCAAGCGAAAATCAGAAGAAGCCGGAGTTTGAAGAGGGAGGAATACTCCATGAGATCATGCTTCTGAACAAAAGCCGCAATGATTCATTCAACTATTCGATCTGGGATATGACACTTTACGAGGCGGCAAAAAAAGAGGAAAAGCTTACTTGCTATCTGAATACCACAATGACAGATTGCGTGACAAAAGATAATACAATTACCTCGGTGCGTGCTTATCAGCTTACAACCGAGACTTTTTTCACGCTCTCGGCAAAAATTTTTATCGATTGTACCGGAATCGGAACGCTTGCAATGCGGGCGGGAGCCGACTTTATGATCGGAAGTGAGGGAAGGGACGAATTTTCCGAGCCTGATGCATTAGATCATCATACACATGACAGAATGGGAAACACCTTGCTTCTGAAAGCGGTTGACCGTGGACACCCTGTGAACTTTACGCCTCCTTCCTTTGCACGACATTTTACCGAGGAGGAGCTGCGCTTCCGTCCTCATTCCACGGGATTTACAGCCTCGGTGGGAGATACATCGGATTACACTCGAATGACCGCTTTCAGCACATCTGCTGTTGATTATGGCTATTGGTGGATAGAGATTTGCGGAAAAACCGATGACTTTTTCTCCGAATATGAGGATATTCGTGATGAGCTGCTGTCCTGCGTTTGGGGTGTCTGGGATCATATCAAGAACGGTGGAGATCACGGGGCAGAAAATTATGATCTTGAGTGGGTCGGAATACTTCCCGGAATGCGTGAGGGCAGAAGAATTATCGGGGACTATGTGCTGACGGAGAACGATATTCTCGCAAATCGCCGCTTTGATGACGGCATTGCATACGGTGGATGGGCAATGGATGTTCACACATCGGGGGGATTATACGATTTCGATAAGCATCCAAGCACAATTCATTGCTTTGACGGTGCTTATGAGATCCCTTATCGCTGTTATTATTCGAGAAATATAAAAAATCTGATGATGGCAGGGAAGATCATCAGCGCATCCAAGCTGGGGATTTCAAGTGCCAGAGTTATGGGAACTTGTGCCATAGGTGGACAAGCAGTGGGAACTGCCGCCGCTATGTGCATAGAGAAACAGCTTTTTCCACGGGAATTGCTTCAGCATATTGAGGAATTGCGCAGCAATTTGGTTCGGGATGACTGCCTTATCCCGGGATTTTGCGGTGATGACGGAGATCTTATCAAAGGAGCAAGGGTATTTGCATCATCACATAAGGATGGTCACGAGCCGAAGCACATTACAAACGGCTCTGCAAGAGAAGGCTTGTATATATCCGACGGAATTTCAAAAAATGGTGAAAATATTCGCATTATTCCCGAAAAAGCGGTCAGCCTAAAGGAAGTGCGCCTGACATTCGACTCCTGCTTTGAGCGCCCCATAAAGATCACGCTTTCGGACAAGAGACGCGCACAGCAGCTTCCGGGAGTTCCACGGGAGCTTGTGAAAGACTATAAAATCGAGCTGATGTTCGGAGGCAAGGTCATTGTCTCAAGGGAAATAAGGGGAAACTTTGAGCGGATGAATATCCATACCTTTGAAGACATTTTGACAGATGAAATAAGGCTTACCGTTTTGGCGACAAACGGTTGCCCCGATGTCCGAATTTTCCGCATTGCAGCCTACGGAGGTAACACGAAATGAAAAAATATATAGCACACGCAGGAATACACCTTGGTTCTACTTTGGCAACGCAAAATTCTCTGCGTTCCATTGAATATGCGGCGGTAGCAGGATTTGATTTTGTTGAGCTTGATGTGTGGATTACAAGCGACGGTGTTCCGGTTGTACTTCATAACCGTGAGATCAACGCAACATACAGAAAAAAAGATAATTATGAAATGATAGCGGAAAATGTCAACGCCTGCGAGAAAACCTATTCCGAGCTTTGCGAGGGATATATCGGAAAGGCAGATAATGAAGCGGACAGAGCCATCATTCCCACTCTTTCGGAGGCACTTACTCTTTGCAAGAAGCTTGGAATCATTCCGATGATCCATCCAAAAGCTGATGATCACGCATCAACTGCCTGTATTATGAAGGTCAGCGACGAGGCTATCGGAAAAATGCAGTATTATATCGTCTCGTCAAATGCTGCTTGCGATTATGTATTGGCACAAAATCCGAATCATCCATGCATGGTGATCGTTAAAGACAAAAACGGCATAGATAAGTATTCTGAAAACCCGAATGTTATTATTGCCATAAGGCGAGGAGCAGATTATACTGAACTGGTGGGCTATGCCCACGAAAAGGGACATCAGGTTGAGACTACGCTGAATGATGATGTGCATTCCGATTATATTGCTGATGTGATCAATTATGACTATCGTTCTCCGGGAAGATTTGAAAAATATGAGGATGTTATCTCCGAAGCATTTGATGACAGAATACTTGCGGCAGGCGAAGAATTTTTCTTCTGCGGTAAAGAAATGTGCTTCGGAACAATTGAAGCATCCTTCAGAATGCGGGGCAAAGCAACGCTCACTGTCTGCGGACGGGAATTTACACTTGATGCAGAGGAGATGACCGATTTCCGTGCGACAGTGTTTGTATACTGCCGTAAATCGTCCCTGTCGATCTCCGCACAAAGCGATGTTAAAATTGAAAACCTTAAGATACGAACAGGAAAACACGAGCTTTAAATATTTATTAATAAAAGGAAAAATAAAAAAATCAAAGCTGTGGTAATTTTGAAAAAATACTTAATTTGTAACAATATAAAATCCAATAAAAAGTATAAATCTCCGTATTTTGCAGATACTAACAGTACAAATCTGTAAAATAAGGAGATTTATTATATGAAAGCCACAGGAATAGTAAGAAGAATAGACGACCTTGGCAGAGTTGTCATCCCCAAAGAGATCAGACGCACAATGCGCATCCGTGAGGGCGACCCGTCGCATATAACATTGACAGAGTGTGAAAAACGATTGATATTTGCTACATATTTTGTGAGATTTGCTGAACGCTTCAAGCAAAAAGGATTCCCCCTCCCGCAATTATGCAGCCCGTACAAAAAAGCCCCTTGATATGGTACTTTGATTCGACCACATCAAGAGGCTTACATTTACTGTCAATTCGCCTTACTTGTTAAAATTCGTATGGCTTTATATTGCATAAAGTCACCATTCATAATCGCACATACGACAGTGATATATACCATTTTGAAAACCGATGCTCTTGCTTCCACATTTAGGGCAGGAAGATGACAGTGGGCGAGATGTCAACGGTCCCTGTGACCATTCCTTCAATTCGATCTTTTGATTACACGCCTTTATAAATTTAATAACGTCATCAGCAGGGATCGCAAAATTCATGCCCTCTGCACCGGTAATTCCGGAAACAATTACGGCAATTACCTCCCCATTTGAATTAAACATCGGACCACCCGAATTTCCGCCATTGATAGCACAATCTGTCATAAGGAGCATTTTTCCGTTAACGTTTCGTCTTTTATCGCTTACTATGCCGCTGGTAATACACGTACCATATCCAAGAGAGTTTCCGATGACAAATACACGTTCACCGATTTTCACGTTATTGAAATCGGCAAATTTGACGACCTTGCCTTTGTTAAAACTTCTCAACTTTATCAGCGCCAGATCGATTCCGTCTCCGAGACCGTGCTTGGAGTCGCCAAGCTTTATTACATCAGCCTGAGTTGCCGCCCCACCCACATTTACATTTACAGGGCTAATCACATCTCCGTTGTTATCGGTTACAACGTGGGTGTTAGTCACAGCGTAACCATCGGAAGAAATTATAAAACCGGAACCGGAATGCAAGTATTTCTCATCCTTCCACGTGATTTCTATAACACTGTTTATATTATTGTCAAATACGTCGACACCGGTATCAAGATGCTTTATTTTATTTTTGTCGATAGGATCGGAATTGGAAGAGTTCCCTGCCCCGTATGCATTACCACAATATGAACAGTATTGATAGTCGCCGCCCACCAAAATCAAATCAGCACCGCAGGTTTTACATTTTGACATTCGAAAAACCTCCTATTTTTTATTTCAATACCTTGGTTTTCTTATTTCTCTCCGAAAGCAGGAGCTGAACTCTGTCGCAAAGCTCCGATGCCAAGGCATATTCTTTGTTGGTAATCGCGCTGTCACATTCCGCCACCATAAGCGCTATATCCTTTTCCAATTCAAAGAGGGTGTCTGAGCTCATGGGATCGCTGTAACGAACAGCCTCTGCAAACTGCATATAACGCTGTTTCAGCTCGGGTTCATCACATTTTTCAACCAGCATTTCCGCGTCAATTTTAAGAAGACGGATAAAGCGGGTTTTATCGCTAACTTTCAGATCAACCTTCTGAATAGTTTCCTTTGCAACCATACAAGAAATAGAAAAAACAAGATACGCAGCTAAAACGATAATCTGCAAGGCAAGCACCAATTGCCACGGTATCATATGGTTCAATACCATGCAGATAGTTGAAATAACAAACGTGCAAATGATATATATTATGCTATGCCTTATAAAGGGATAGCCAAACAGCCAATCACGAAGAGAAAAGCTCTTTGTACCGATAATCGAGATTGCGGCAATCAAAATGGCAAAGCCTATCATCATGCATGCCCAGGATATCCAGAAAGCGGCTGAATGACCCGTAAAACCCGCGATAAGAAACAAAACAATATTGTATGTGACTGTTACAATAGATAAAATCAGAATAAATCTTGTTAACTTATTTTTCATAATTACCTCCGGTTATCACTCTTTTTTTGCGCCGCATTCTGCGCAGAATTTTCCTTTGTTTCCGACGGCTCCGCAGGCACTACATGTCCATTCCTCAACCTTGGGCGCTCCACATTCTTCACAGAACTTACCTTTATTCCCCTTGTTTCCGCAAACAGGACAATCCCAACCGTCGTCGCGAGGCTTGCCGCAATTCATACAGAATTTCTTTGTATTGCCGCTTTCGCCGCAGGAGCAGGTCCAGGTATCAGGCTTTGCGACGGGTTCTACAACAGTATTTTGCGCAGTATTCATAGCACTGTCCATCCTGTCAAGGACATTGCCCGCCATCTTCATTCCCGCCATCATTCCGATGAAATCAGCACCGATATTAGAGCCACCTCCGCCACCGGAAGAGCCCATCTGGCCCATACCGGCTGCGAAAGCTTTCTGCACGTCTGCATCAAGGATATCTTTTTCAGTATAACCCTTGGCGCGCATAACCTCGGCTTCTGCCAATCCTTTCGCACGAATGGATGCCGCCTGTCCCTGTGCACGAATAGCCTCAAGCTCTGCCTTGGTCTGCTCCTCAACAATCTGACGCTGTTTAGCCGCTTCCGCAATGTTTGTTTTGATCTCCTCAGCCTTTACACCTATGTATGCCTTAGAGATCATTTCCTTGATCTCACGGAAATTCTTATCATCCTCGGGCAGAGAGATTCCCGTAATATAGAAAGACGGGATAGAAAGACCAAATTCTTCAAATTTGGGAGAAATGCGCTTGCAAAGATCCTCGGACAAGGATCCCATATGAGAATCAATTTCAAAAATATTGATATTCTTCTCTTTAATTACAGTTGCAAGATAAGATTTTATCTCCGACATCAAGGGCGCGCGGAAATAGCTTCTCAAGGTCTTGTGAACCTCGGCGGAGTTATCTCCTGTTGAAGCAAGAACATCCTTGTTTGTGAGACCGGAGGTTGTTCCCACGAGCTTAACGAGAAGCTTGCGGGAATCCACAACCTGCATATTCATTTCACCGTATGCGCCGATATCAAGTGGAATTCCCGTTACAGGGTCAACGAACCTCACGCGAGTGTCCGTTCCCCATTTGATTCCCATCTGCACAGTTTTGTTGATAAAGTAAACCTCTGCATGGAAAGGCTCCTGAGGAGCGGTTGGCAGGCTATAAACCTTTTTAAGGATCGGGATATTTTCGGTTTCAAGAGTATGTCTTCCGGGACCAAAGGCATCAAGCGCCTCACCATTAAGGAAGAAGATCGCCTCCTGGGACTCATGAACAATAAGCTGAGATCCGAAATTAAAATTTTCAATAGGATGTTTCCACACAAAGGTGGAGTTATCACCCTCATATTTTATTACGCTGACACCGCCCGCATTTACAAGCTTTGCCTTTGCCAATTCCTGCTGAACGTTGATCTGGTGATCACAAATAGGACAGAAATAGTTTTCCTTTGTACTATCCACCTCGATGGAACAAGCACACTGAGGGCAGTTCAAGGATTCCATCTTATATTTAACTGTTGCCAACTGTGCGGCATTAATATCCTTTCCACAGGAAGGACATTTTCTATTCTTTGTTTTCGCCTGATCATAAACAAAAATCTTGTGACAGTGAGGGCACTCCTTTGAGGTGATTCGAGAGGCTTTAATGTTTATCTCCTCTCCACAGCTACCACAAGTAATCGCCTTCTTAAAGGGATTAAGGGTAGATGCTGTATTTACTGAGCCGCATTTAGGACACTCAAGTGCAAATTTTGCCATGATTTTTTCCTTTCTGATTGTTTATTGTTATTAATTTAATTTCCAAGATCGATCCACATTGCGGGGCGGACGCCACGCTTTTCTTTTACTGTTCCAAGTTTTTCAACATTACCATAAAAATCCACTATATTAACATTCCAATCTCCATCTTTAACCAAAGCCCACCAATAACATGCATTTTCGATATTATAATATTCATTTTTCTGTGAATACAAACCTTGACCAATTGCATATTCAGTACACGATGCAATTCTGTCTTCAGTCTCCGGTAGATATCTTAAGATTTCCTCCTTCCAAAGAATGAACACCTTTGTATAGGTTACGGCACCTCTTCCGGAAATGGCGGTATCTTGTATTTGGTTTTTTTCTGCTTCAGAAAAAGCGTTGTTATAAAAAGTCTCCATTAACCACTTTTTTATATAGCTACGGCTCCACTTAAAGTTGTCAAAATCGTATCCTACTTTATCCAAAACATATTTGCTAATGAGCAACACCTTGTTTTCATTTTTAGAAAGAATAATCCATTCAACACCTTCGGATCCGTTTCCTAAATTATTGTCTTGCTCATATGATCCAAACACAATAGAAGAACCAACCGGGGCGTTTTTTTGATATTCTTTTTGAGACGCAATTTCTAAAAATCTCTTTTTGCTGTCACTGTAGTCTTCAAGCGCCTCAAATATTATTCCTGCAAAAACATATTCACCTAATGAATATGAATCAACGGCTCTTTCGTAAAGTTTAGCTTGATATGTTTCATAATCTCTAACCCAAGATTCATCTCCGAAATAATGATCCCTATAAGGATCCATTTTCTCGTAGAGCGCTTTGATAGCCAAAGCATCATCAGAATTTTTCAAGAATTTGTCCATTTCTGATTTGCACTCGTCAATTTCCTTATCATAATTTCTTTTATACTTATCAGAAAGAAGCGCAAATTCGTCAATCGCGTCAACATACTTTCCTTGTTCTTGCAATTGAAGCGCTTTTTTATAAGCCTTTGCCGGAGCAATGAATTTGACATGAACAAAAATCGAAACAATAGCAATGGCGACAACCGATAGCAGGGCGATAATCTTAGCACGTTTTTTTGCCAACTCGCGAGCCTTTTTTGCCGCTTCAACAGCTTTTTTGTGGTCAATTTCCGCCTGTTTTTCCGTTTCTATTCGATCAATTTCCGATTTGTTCAGTCGAATTTGCTCACGACAGATTCCAATCTGATTTCTGCTGTCTCCAAAATTCTCAATTTGTTCGAAAATACTTATCGCACGCTCAAAACTTTCTATTTTCTTCTGAAGGTTGGAAATGTTATGCACATCCATATAGCTCCGAGCGGTTTCATAAATTTCTTTATTTTTACACACCTCGCCAATATTGCTCAAGCGATTTTTTAGATCCACGTCGGCATAACGAACAGCTTTTAAGAAGTGATTTTCGCCGGTAAAATCCACCGCAAGTGCTTTGAGCTCGTTTTCATTTCGAACCCTGTGATTTGCCATCAGCTTTCCCATATAAGCCATGGCATTTTCAGGGTCGATATCAAGGACCTTTTCGCAATAAGTGTTGGCATTGGACCAATCGCCATCTTCAAGGAAGATGAACACTCTTTTCAAAAGTGCCTCGGTCTGAGACGTGGGAGCAGCGTCTCCGCCGTATTTATACGTCACCGT
>JAFXAN010000059.1 GCA_017517035.1 Clostridia bacterium | reverse complement strand
TGGCGTTGCCGCAAGCGGTTCGACTACACGAATGACCTTTGGTCATTACGTTCCGCTCAGGGTGACTGCTTTGAGATTATCATCCTTTAGCGCTCGTAGATTCTTCGCTACGCTCAGAATGACTCGAGAGTAAATTGATGCTAAGTTTTTCTACATGAAATTTCCGTAAAATTTCCGTAGAAACACAGATAAACAGCAATAAAAATTGCCTTTTTCGAAGTTTTGATCGACCTTTTTTAAAAGGTCGCGCGAGCCGACGGCGGCGTCGGTCGCCTCCGCAGAGGCGAAACTCCCTCACCGACAAATTACTGTTTGAGAAAACACATTGTTTTAAAATGTGAAAATTATCACTCAAAATGTTATTTTGTTAGAAAATTGTTGAGTTTTTTATGTATTTTCTAATGTTTTTGTTACTTTTCGTGTGAAATTCACAACATTGTTTTCAACTTTTGGGAAATCTATTGAAAAAAATATTGATGTGTTGTAAAATGTAAATGAATATTAATATAAAGTAGGCTTTTGCCATATAAGGAGGAAAAAATGAAAAGAAAAATTTTACTTGCGTTTCTTGCTCTCGCACTCTGTCTTGCGACCCTTAGCGTCTGCATGACGGCAACCGAGGCAGAAGGAGATCTTGATGCAAAGATCGCTTCATACGCGGGAAAAAAGGTCTCACTTATCGGAGACAGTATTTCGACATACAAGAATGTTTCAAACAACACAAGCTATAATAGCACGATCGGAAACAATGCTGTCTATTATACTCCCGGTAGACTTGGAATTAATCTTGCCGACACATGGTGGCAGCAGGTAATTGACGCTCTCGACATGGAGCTTCTTGTAAACAACTCATGGTCGGGAAGCACAATTTTCCCTCCTCACAAGGGCGAGGGAAGCCAGGGATATCTCACCCGCTGTGTAAACCTTCATAATGACACAACAGGCGAGAAGCCCGATGTTATCTGGGTTTATCTCGGAACAAATGATTATTCATCAGCCTATATAGATATTGTCGGTACAGCCGCAGATATAGATTATGCCGCTCTCATCAAGGAGGAGAACGGTGCCTATAGCTATGCAGAGCCTACAACAGTCTGCGAGGCTTATGCTGTTATGCTCCACAAGATGAAGGTTGCATATCCCGATGCGGAGATCTATTGCATGACCCTTCTTCCCAAGAGAAGCACAGCACTCGCAGGTCAGCCTACCGTTTTCAACGGTTATCTAAAAGAGATCGCCACATATATGAACTGCGCTCTTATTGACCTTGAAAACTGCGGCATCAGAACAGAAGCGGAGGATTTTGACACATATATTGCCGACCACGGTCTCCATCCGGGCCCCAAGGGAATGGATATGATATCAAAGACCGTTATTTCCGCAATGCTCGAAGTGCCTCAGCACGGTATCACAAATAATCTTCAGAGCACAAGCACAAATAATTCCGTATATTATGTCACCGACGGCGGCTCATATAGCTCGACTATCTCTCTTGATGAAGGATATGCGGGAACTGATATCAAGGTCACCATGGGTGATGAGGATATCACAGCAAGTGCGGTTTCGGGCAATAATGTAAACATCGCAAATGTTACGGGCGATGTGAGGATTTACGCAACCGGCACAAGAGACGGCATGAGCAGCCGTTTTGAGATAGTTGACGGCGCTCTCGCAAGCGTTACAACCGACGGAAACAGTGAAAACAAGCTCACTCTCACGAGCGGAAGCGTTTCCGACGGTGTTTTGAACAACGCAATTTACGATATAGAAAAGGATATAATCCTCAAGCACGATAAAAAGTGGGTAATTGAATGGAAGGGCAGCGGAGTATGGAGCGGAATGCTTCTCTCTTCAAATGCAACTGCAGGCGTAGTTGACGCTCCCTATATTTTCAAGACCGCAAACACCGAAACACAGCTTCTTGCTTTTGGTGCTTATATTTCCCAGAAATATCATAATTACGGAATCCCGCTTACTTTATTTGACATTGATTTTACCGCCGAGCATACATATAGGCTTGAAAACAGAATAGCTGCCGACGGAACAAATACCGTTTATTTGCTTCTTGATGGCGCAGAGCTCGGTGCAATGAATCAGCATTATATTTCTGCATCAGAGTCACAGTCTGAAAATGTAAACTATGTAAACGGAAAGGACTTTTATTTCAAATCCATCGGAACGGATGATCATCCCGTAAACGGAATTGCCCTTGAATATCTGCAGATATGGGAAGAGGGAGATCCGAATGCTGTGGAAAAGCCTGAGCCTACAATTATAAGTTCAGGAATACAGTATCATCCGACAACTGCCGACAGAGTGGAATTTACATGGACTCTCGATTCCGAAGGAACGCTCACCTTTACAAAAGTAAGCAGTAATGTTCTCCAGACAGCAAGCAATGGTACTAATATTTACAGAGCTGTTGAATATTGGAGAGCCGAGATATCCGAGGGACAGACTGTCAAAAATGAAAACCTCGTTAAAACCATTGTTGTTTCGGATGGCTTTACCTATATCAGAAATCAGCATAATGCTCCGAAAGCAATTTTCGGTGGTTGGCCTGAGCTGACAAAGATAATCATTCCAAGCGGAGTTTATCTTGTCAACAACTATACAAACGAGGGCTTCTTTAACAACAATCCCAAGCTTACAACTCTTTGGCATTCTGGTATTTCGGTCAACAACCGCGAAGGTGTTATAAACCTTGAAAAGATAACACGCTTTGATGGAGCAAGCGGAACAGTTCCCAGTTTTGAGGCACTCTTTAAAAACTGTCCTGCAATTAAAGAAGTTATTTTGCCTTCCAAGAATACAAGTAGCTCCACAACAAACACAACATACGAGATGTTTTCTGGATGTACTTCTCTTGAAAAGGTGACTATTCCGTCATTCTTTACAAAAATCGAGAGCGGAATGTTCTATAATTGCTCCTCTCTTGAGACACTTACCATTCCCTCTACTATCGAAACCATCGCAGCAAATGCCCTCACAGGCTGCAGCGGTCTTAAAACCATCACTATCGAAAACACAGCACTTGATATTTCCGGACTTACCATTCCCGATAATGAGGGACTCACCATAAACTGCGCTTCAAAGGCGCAGAGAGATGCCATAAATGCTATGGGGCTTGCAAATGTTACTGCAAACTACGAGCTTCCCAAGTCAAATCTTATGGCTGACGGTTCGGGATACGAGTATTCCTATGATGAGGGAATCTTCACCGTAACAAAGGCTGCAACAACTGCTTCAACAGTGCTCGACTATGATATTGCACTTGATTTCACAGCAGAGGTCACAACAGTTATTATCACAGAGGAGAGCGGAATCACCTCTATCAGCGCAAATATGTTTGACGGATGGAATGCTTCTACTATTGTTGTTCCCTCAACTCTCAAAACCGTCGGCGCAAAGGCGTTTGCAAATATGCCTAACCTCAAAACTGTTGCCGATTATACCGCATATACAGCAGATAGCACAGCAGGAGATGGCGTTATCAATCTTCTCACTGTAACAAGCATCGCTATGGACGCATTCAGCGGCTCAAGCTCGGCTCTTTCTCCCGTTGTTTATTTCGGAAAGAGCGCAGTATTCACAGGCGAAACATTCGATCTCTTTGCAGATGATGCAGAGGCAAGCTTCCTGGTTTATCCCACAAACAGTATAACAACATATTTCAGAAATAATAAAATCGCTTTTGACTATCTCACAGCAGAGCAGACAGGCGATGAGCTTCTCGCAAGAGAAAAGACACTTTCAAACAGTAACTATGGCTGGTCATTCGATACAGAAACCGGCACACTTAATATTATTGAAGGCGATACCAATAATTTTGATGTTGGTAAGGGCCTTACAGAATGGCCTGATTGGAAGACTGTCTGGAAGGATGCAATTGAATATTTCTTCGTTGCTGACAGCATAACAGGTTATATCTATTATCAGCATAATAATTCTCCCTTCTCAAATCTCCCCGCCCTTAAGCATGTTCACATGGGTGGAATCAAGACCATACGCCGCAGTCAATGGACCACAAACGGACTTTTTGAGAACTGTCCTTCTCTTACCACTGTAAGCTATGGTACAGACAAGACATATGATGAGGTGATCGACCTTACATGGTGGACAAAAAACGATTACTCGATGACAGCCATGCTTTCAGGCTGTACAGCGGCAAAGGAAGTTATTCTTCCGGCAAAGCTCGCAAAGTATGAATCTTCTTCAAGTTCCGTCGGAATTTTCGAGAATTTCTTCAAGAATTGCTCGAATCTTGTAAGAGTTGAAGTTCCCGATTGCTTCACATATATCGGCAAAAACGCCTTCTATGGCTGCACAAGCCTTGAAGAAGTAAAGATCCTTAACAATAATATTAGCGTTTCTTCGGTAACGGCAACATCCTTCCCGAAGGGAACAAAAATCATTGTTTACAGCGCTACTGCTGCAGAAACTTTAAACGGTCTCGGACTTAATGTTGTTGACCTCACAAACCCCGTCAAGGCAGAAGGCTTCAGCATCAGATATGAGGACTATAACGGTCTGCGTGCCATCTTCTCCTTTGATGAGGCACAAAATAAGGTTTATGCCGAAAACGGTTATATCCTTAAGGAATACGGCATCATTGCAACATCCGCAAGAGATTATAACTATTGGGGCGGAATAACTCTCAAAAATCGCTTTGGCGAGTATGTAACAGAGGCAACAGGCATCAAGAAAATGCCCGTATATAAGGACGGAACGATTGTCGGTAAGACACTTTCAAGCTCGGTAGAGGGCGAAAGAGTTGATTTTGCGGGAACTGTTGTGAATTTCACCGCAAACTTCACAAGCGATCTTTATATCGGTGCCTATACCGTCTATACAAACGAGCTTGGTGAAGAATTTATCCATCAGATCTATTATTCTGATGCTGCGGGTAACAATCTTTTCAATCTCTATGATATCACTCTCGATATGTTGAAAAACCATGAGACAAGCGGCATTCTTTCATCTTCCATTGACGAAAAAGCTGTTTGGAACACCGTTCTTCAGGGCGCAGACACAGAAATTCGTGAGCTTGCCGTTGGCGAAAATGAGGGAATCACCCTCACACTCGTCAAGGACTGTGCAGAGGGCACTACATATGTTCCGATCGTGAGAAGCGAAAAGGGTGCAGCGATCACGGAAGCAGTTCTTACAGAGGCTGAAGCTCTTATCCCTGCGGATATTGCACTCAATGAGTGCGGAATCATCTCGGCAGAGATAGCAGACATGGGAACAACAGCTCCCGAATTTAAGGAGAGCATAGTTTATTCTCCCACTGTTTCAACCCCCAGACGCTTCACAAGATATGCAACTCCCGATCCCACAGCCATCTATGGTGCTCAGCATCCTCAGGGCATGACAATGGACGACAGAGGAAATATCTATGTCTCCTTCACAGGTCTTCTTGTCAAGCTCAATCAGAAGGGTGAAGAGGTCGGAATTTATAAGCTTTCAAACGAAATGATCAGCATTTCGACCCATCTGGGTAATATTTATTGGCATGAAGGCAAGATCTATATCGGTCTTGGCATTAGCGATACCGATTATAGCGGACACAAGAGATATATCGGTGTTCTTGACGAGAGCGTATTTAACGATTACGGCGGATATGTTCAGGATACAGAGGATGCTCCTCTACTTCATGCGCTGAATATTCCCGAGCTTTCCGTTAACCGTCTTTTCACAGATTCAAACGGAACTTCCTTCGCTAAATTCGGCGGCGGTGGAATCGACGGAATCACAGTCGGTAAGCTTCCCGGTAGGGGATATATCCTTCCCGCAGGATATGTTGTGAAAGAAGACATAAAGGCATCCGACGGAACTGTTTACACGGCAGGAACTGTTCTCACAGAGGAAGTTGAGGTCACAGATAACGAGGATTATATCGTTGCTGTCAGAACTCAAGGCTCTTATGACACATATCGCTATGACGATGACAACAAGCAGGTAATGGTATTCGATTTCGACGATATCACAGAGGAAAACCTCCTTCCCATGAACAAGGAAAGAGTTGGTAAGGACGATCCCACGGGCATTTATATCAAGTATAATATGTTCGTCTATAACGGATATCATGAATACGGAACTCAGGTCATCTGCCATGATAAGAATACCGGCGATTACCAGCTCTGGACATATGAAAGAGCTGCGAAAAACAATGAATTCCCCGATGGCTCCTTCTATGTTATCGACGGTTCAAAGAAGCTCCGCCTTGAGGAGATCGAGGTGGGTCAGAGCGTTCCCGAGGATAGCGAACAGTACGCTGTAGCAAGCGACAGAGCTGCTCTCTATGTGGACGAAAAGGATCTTGATAACGATGGTGATACAAGCGAAAGACTTATCGGTTGGGTAGCAACTCTCAGATGTATCTGCGGAAATTATCACGATATTGAAGATCATGAGGCTGTGGTCTACGGTGAGACAGGCTACGCAGCAAAGATCTGCGGAATGCATACAGCACTTCAGGGCGATAACGGATGTATTTCTCTCGGAAACGATTTCTTCTATATCATGAGACAGACAAGCGTAACTGCTTACCGTGCAGACGGTGTCACAACGCAGAGCGCATATGGCGCAGAGGCAAGAATTTACAGCCTCAGCCGCCACCACGGTGCTTGGAAATTCACCCAGGTTACTTCTTGGTAATAAAACAAAGTCGAGGGCTGTCGCTTGGCGACAGCCCTCTATAGATTATTATCGGTAAACAGTAATTTATCGAACAGTCGGAGACGGTGAAATTATACCCCAACGCCGATGGCGTTGCCGCAAGCGGTTCGACTCCACTGCGTTCCGCTCAGGGTGACTGCTGTGAGATTATCATCCTTTAGCGCACGTAGATTCTTCGCTACGCTCAGAATGACTCGAGAGTAAATTGATGCTAAGTTTTTCTACATGTAATTTCCGTAAAATTTCCGTAGAAACACAGATAAACAACAATAAAAATTCCCTTTTTCAAAGTTTTG
>JAFXAN010000058.1 GCA_017517035.1 Clostridia bacterium | reverse complement strand
TTTCTACATGGAATTTATGAGAATTCTATGTAGAAAACTTGTCATCAATCTCCTCACAAGTCATCCTGAACGAAGTGAAGGATCTGGAAACGCTAAAGGATGATTTCATCACTATCAGACTGTTCGCTAAATTACTGTTTAAAGAATCCGAAAAAACATAAGTCTTCTTGCGGTGTCTATGATGAAATTTTTTGCAAATGAATATAAAAAAACACCAAAACCGCCGTCTAAATGTTAATTATCTATAATATTTTTACCTCAAAGTCCTTGAAAAAACAGAAAAAGATGATATAATGAAATTAAAGTACAAACAAGAGAGGTATCTAATATGAAAAAAACAAGCACACGCCTTTTTTTGAGCTTTACTTTGCTGCTTTTATTCATTTCACTCCTTGTCATTTCTGCATCGGCAGCCGCAGGAAGCGGATATTCGGTAAATGACAGCGGTGCGGCAACGAATATAAAATGGACAATGACAGAAGATGGCGTTCTCACCTTCGAGATTGATGCCGCAGCCACCGATAAGGTGCAGACAACAGAGCTTTACGGCGTTGACCCCGTTACGGGAACAAAAAATAATTGGAATACCAATCTTCCCACCTTTGCAGATGCGAAAAAGATCATCATAGGCGACGGTATCACCGCAGTTGCGGGCTTTTCCGCTCTTTCGAAGCTCCAAACAGTTGAGCTTGCTCCCTCTGTAAACACGATCAAGAGAGCCGCTTTTGAATACGGAACCTCCCTTTCCTCTGTTTACATCAGAGGAAACGAGCCTTCTGACGGTCTTTTCGATTTCTCAAATGTCACGGCAGTCCAATCATATTGCCTTGACGGTTGTCTTAAGCTCACAAATCTCGTTTTAAGCCCCAATTATGCAGGCGAGCTTCCTGCGGAGTGCTTCAAATATAACGGTCTCACCGAGATCGAGCTTCCCACAGGGGTTACGACCGTAAATAACGGAACATTCATGTACACAAGCAAGCTGAAGACCGTTACTGTTCTCGGCATGAATACAGAATTTGTCTCCGATGAGGTTTTCGGCGGCAACAAGAGCTTCCCGGCAATAAAGGCAAAGGCGAACTCAAAGGCTGCCGAGTTTGCAAAAGCAAACGGATATACCTTCATCGACCTTGACACGGGTGAGGAAACAAAGGGAACGAAGCCCACAACAGGTGCGCCTTCTCCCTCGGGAGGACCTGCAGTCGAGCCCGGACTTCCCGAATTCAAGCACGAGGGTGCAACCGCTTGGGGACATTCCTCGGGTCAGTACAACGGAAGCGACATCATCAATACATATTGGGCATATTATGCAGACACGAAAACCCTTGAATTCGTTTCCGCCACCACCAATTATAACGAAACAGGCTCACTCAAGAATGTTGATAAGGAATATACAGACTGGAGCGCATATAAGGACGAGATCGAGCATATCATTGTCGGAGATTATATCTCGAAGATCTCAGGCAGCTCCTTCCAATATTATACCGCTCTTAAGGACATAAGGCTCGGAAAAAATGTCAACCAGATCGACGGTCACGCATTCCTTGGCAGCTCCTCCCTTTCCACCATTTGGAGAGACGGAACAGAGCGCGTTGAGGGCAGAGCCGACATGAGCGGGATCAAGCTTCTGAAAAATATTTTCGGCGGAACTGCGATAAAGGAGCTTGTTCTCCACGAGAGCATCGAGCAGCTTGTTGATATTGATATTCCCAATTCCCTTGTTACGATTTATGCAAGCAAGCTCAGCGACAGCCTCATTGCCCTGGCAAAGGAAAAGCTGATGAATCTAATAAACACAAACGATCCTACCGATAAATACGAATTTTATGTTTATGTTGATCCCAATCTTCCTGCCTGCGGAAGCAGAAGCGTTTTCCGCTTTGACGAGGCAACGGGAACTCTTACCATTGAGGGCGCAGGAAAGATCGACGATATCATAAATTACTACGGCGGCGGTTCAAAAACCCAGCCTTGGTTCTCAATCAGGGACAGCGTTAAGCATATCGTCATAGGCGAGTCCATAACAAGCATCGGAAAATATGCTTTCTGCGAATTCAGCAATCTAGAAAGCGTTCAGATACCGAATGCTCAAAGCTTCGAGATTCTCAATGCGGCATTTGAAAAATGTCATAATCTGAAATCGGTCTACAGAAGCGGAACAGACCCCATTGAGGGAACTGCCGACATCAGAAATGTGCACGATATATATGCATGGACATTTGCATATGATTATCTCATCGCAAATGTTGTTGTCAGCCCCGAGGTAGACAAGATCGGTTCTTCTGTTTTTGAGGAGAATATCAACCTTGCAAATATTTACGGAACTCCCGGCTCTTTTGCAGAGGAATATGCCATAGAATTTGAGAAAAACTTCTTTGATATCTCCGCAAACTCTCCTCAGCCCATAACATGTATACCTCCCGAAACAACAGCAGCGGAAACAGTGACAGAAGAAACCGAAACAACTTTTGCGCCCGAGAGTACGGAAGAAACCGAAACAACGGCAGAGCCGGAAACAGAAACAACATGGGAATCGGAGGAAATCACCGTTCCCGAAACAGCTCCCGAAAAGGATGATAAGGATAATTTACCATCAAATGCAGTGCTTCCCATAATCATAGCAGCTGTTGCTGTGGCCGTTGTCACAGCAGTTGTTGTAATCCTCATCTTAAAAAAGAAAAAAGCTGATAAGTAATTTTAAAATAGCCGAGATTGCCTGTGGCAATCTCGGCTATTTATTTGCTTTGTGTTTATCTCCAATATTTTCTGTCAAGGCTTCGGTAACCGATAGCCTCTGCAATATGCTTCGGCTCAACTGTTTCGCTTCCGTCAAGGTCTGCGATGGTTCTTGAAACTCTGATGATCCTATCATAGGCTCTTGCCGAAAGACCGATAGCGGAGAATGAGCGTCGCAGAAGCGCAAGAGATGCTTCGCTTATCTTAAGAAGCTCGTCGGGCGCACCGGGTCTTATCTGGGCATTGCAATAGACACCCGAAATGCCCTCAAATCTCTTTGCGGCAATTTCTCTCGCTCTCATAACCCTTTCTCTTATTGCTGCAGAGCTCTCGCCTTTTGCGGAGCTTGTCATCTCGTCGATGGTAAGGGATGGCATCTCGATCTCGATATCAATTCTGTCAAGAAGCGGTCCGCTGACCTTTGAAATATAATTTTTGACCGAAAGCTGTGAGCAGGTGCATTTTTCGGTTGGATGTCCGAAATATCCGCATTTACAGGGATTCATTGCACAGACAAGCATGAAGGAAGAGGGATATGTTACTCTTCCGTTCACTCTCGTAATTGTGACTTTGCCATCCTCCATCGGCTGACGGAGAGAATCGGTGACATTTTTATTATATTCGGGCAGCTCGTCAAGGAAAAGAACTCCGTTATGGGCAAGAGAAACCTCACCCGGCACGGGATTTGCACCGCCGCCCACCATGCTTACCGCACTCATCGTATGATGAGGAGAGCGAAAAGGTCTCGTTTTCAGAAGAGAAACATGCTCACCGAGGAGCCCCGCAACAGAATGGATCTTCGTAGTCTCTATCGCCTCGTCAAATGTTAGAGGCGGCATGATTGAGGGAAGTCTCTTTGCAAGCATTGATTTTCCCGTTCCCGGAGGGCCGATGAGAAGAATGTTGTGTCCTCCTGCGGCAGCGATCTCCATCGCTCTCTTGGCAACCATCTGCCCCTTGATATCCGAAAAATCAAGCTCGCATTTTGTGCTTTCCTCTGCAAAAAAGCTGTTATCGGATATTGTGGGAGTGATCGGCTCTCTGCCTGTGAGATGAAGGGCAAGGGAGCGGACATCCTTTACTCCGTAAACGGTGATCCCTTCGATTGAAGCCGCTTCCTTTGCGTTCTCGATGGGAGCATAAAACTCACTGAAGCCCGCCTCCTTTGCGGCGGCGCACATACAGAGTATTCCTCTTACTCCTCTGACCTCACCCGAAAGCGAAAGCTCACCAACAAAGCATTTTCCGTCAAAATTCACGCTTCCGAGATAGTTGCTTGCGCCAAGAATGCCCATAAGAATGGCAAGATCAAAGCCCGAGCCTTCTTTTTTTCTGTCTGCGGGGGCAAGATTTACCGTGATGGAGCTTTCGGGAAAATTAAAACCGCTGTTGTTGAAGGCGGTGCGTACACGCTCCTTTGCCTCCTTCACGGCTGTGTCGGGAAGTCCGACAATTTCAAATTTTTCAAGTCTGATATCAAGCACGTCGCACTCAACTGTGACGATGAAGCCGTCAACACCGCTGTTTGCCGCACTGAAAACCGATGTAAGCATTTTTATATCCTTTTTTAATTATTTTATCAAGAAAAAGTAGATAAGAACAAGCACGGAAAGTGCGATTCTGTAGATTCCGAAGGGGATGAAGGTATGCTTTTTCACAAAATCCATAAGGAATCTGATGGCAATGACTGAAACAAGATAGGAAACTACGCATCCAACAAGCAGAATGGCGATCTCCATCCAGCCCATTTCCCCGCCCTCAAGGAAGAATTTCAGTGCCTTCAGCGCAGAAGCTCCGAGCATTGTGGGGAGAGCGAGGAAAAATGACATTTCCGCCGCCGCACCTCTTGAAAGTCCGAGGAAAAGTCCTCCGAGAATGGTCGAGCCGCTTCGGGAGGTGCCTGGGATCAGCGCAAGCACCTGGAAGCATCCCATGCCAAAAGCTTTTCCATATGAAATATCGTGAACTGTGCCTATGCTCTCTTGCTTTCCCCGTCTTGCTGATTCAACTATGATATATAAAAATCCGTAGAGCGCAAGGGTAGAAGCAACCGTTCCCGCATTATAAAAATGTGCATCGAACCAATCGTCAAAAAGCAGTCCGATAACGGCAGAGGGGATAACGGCAACGATTATTTTGCTCCAAAGAGTCCAGACCTTTATATTTTCACGGCAGCGAAGAAAGCCGCCAACGCCGCAATTTCTGAATTTCGGCAAAAGAGTTTTTAGGAAAAGCCCAAGCACCGCAAGAGATGCGCCAAGCTGAATGACGACCTCAAACATCTCGAAAAATTCCTCGGATACCGAAAGGGGCAGAATTTCTTCAAGCAATATAAGATGCCCCGTGGAGCTGATGGGAAGCCATTCGGTGATCCCCTCAACTATTCCGTAAACTATGGTTTTTATTATCTCAATAAAAGCTGTCATTTCAATTATTCTCCCGCACGCATAATATCGCCCTCATGCACCTCAAAGGGTACACGGGCAAAGAATATCATTGATGGATGGGGTGCGCTTTCGATCCGCTCACCCTTTTCGGAATAAAGCTCGGTGACGCTAAATGCTCTGCCCACCTTTCCGGGGGAGATAAGCTCTGCAGCGTCTCCTATAGAAACCTTATTTCGCTGAATAAAGGGATAAAGCCTTCCGTTTTCATTTTCAAATTCAACATTTTTCGGCAGCTCCATATCGCCAAGTGCCGTTGCAAAATACGCCTTATCTCTGATATAACCGTTTTGAGTACCGAGATTTGCGCACTTCAGCGGATGGTCAAAATAATATCCCGTGCAGTACTCTCTGTGGCTGACGCATCCCAGCTCTTTTATGAGCGCATCGTCGAATTTATAGCCCTTGGGATCTCTCATATATGAATCCATCGCCATTCTATAGGCATTTGTCACAACTGCGGTATAATATGCGCTCTTCATTCTTCCCTCGATCTTGAAAGAATCAATACCGCTATTCATAAGTTCGGGAATGTGCTCTATCATGCACATATCCTTTGAGCCGAGAATGAATGTGCCGTTTTCCGTCTCCATAATGGGGAGCGGAACATCGGGGCGTTTTTCTTCAACGAGGGCATAATTCCAGCGGCATGGCTGTGTGCAAGCACCTCTGTTTGCGTCTCTTTCGGTAAGATAGTTTGACAGAGTGCATCTTCCGCTATAGGAAACGCACATTGAGCCATGAATAAATGCCTCAAGCTCAAGCCCCTTTGGCAGATTTGATTTTATTTCCATGATCTCATTCATGGTAAGCTCTCTTGCAAGAACTATCCTCTTTGCGCCCATATCGTGATATGCACGGCAGACCGCAGAGCTGACGGCACTTGCCTGAGTTGAGATATGGATCTCAATATCGGGGATGATCCTCTTGACCGTGTTAAGGACACCGAGGTCGGCAATTATCATAGCGTCGATGCCATAATCCTTCACGGTATGAAGAAATCTTTCAAGTGCTCCGTATTCATATTCTCTGGGCATGGTATTTACCGTCAGATATATTTTTTTGCCTCTCTCGTGAACATATCGGACAGCCGAGAGCAGCTCATCATCCGTAAAATTGTCTGCTGCAGAGCGCATACCGAAAAGATTGCCTGCAAGATAGACCGCATCCGCTCCATAGAGAAGGGCTGCCTTCATTTTTTCAAAATTTCCCGCGGGGGATAAAAGCTCGGGCATTGGAATACTCCTTTTGTTTTCTGAATTTATAGGTGACCTCTAAATACTCTGCGTACAGTGAGCGAAGAGTTTTTAGACTTTACCTATAGTAAAATGTTATTTGCGCTTGAAGCCACAGGTGGCGCAGAGCGGTTCGATATAGCGATGGTGCTCCATTGCCTCCTTCATCGCCTTGGCTCTGGGGGATGCGAGGATGTCCTCGATCTCACTCTCGAAAATGTTCCCGAGAGGGATATCTCCGTTTCTGTCAAGGCAACAGGGAACAACGGTTCCGTCTGCAAGAATGCCGAATTGAGTCAAAAGAGCATGGCAGCCCTCGCAGCCGATCTCGTCATCATATTCCCTGATCTCTCCATCCTCGGAAAGCTCGGGCCATTTGAATCTTTCGCCCCATTCGATAAAGACATGGGTTGCGATGCGCTCGCCTCTGTGCGTTTTAACCCATTCCTCCTTTTCGGGGGGGAAGATCTTCTTTGCCATCGCGATGACCTTATCGTTGAATGCCTTCACATTCTCCTTTTCCTCTCCGCTTTCCAGATTCCAAAGGCGCAAAACAACGAATTTTCCGCTTTTTGCAAGAAGCTGTGCGCTCTCAAGAACATCTGTAAAATATTTGTCCATTCGCTGAGAGATCATACCGCCCTTCCAGTTGCCGCCAAGGGCATGGAGGGAGATACTGACTGTGTGAAGATTTTGCGAGTTTTTCAGGATCGGCAAACAAAGTGGCAGAAGAGTTCCGTTTGTTGTGATCTTCAGCTTCACATTCATTCTGTCCGCAAAGCCGATTATTCTCCTCAGCTCCGGATGGAGAAGCGGCTCTCCCATTATGTGAAGAAAAAGATTTTCGATCTTTCCATCCAGCTTTTTTGTAATTATTCTGAAATTTTTACTTGACATATGCATTTTTTCCCTCGTATGTCCGGGGCAAAAGCTACAGTTCAAATTGCAAATATTGGTTATTTCAACGTATGCATTTTTCATTTTTATTTTCCCTCCGAAAGGATCATATCAAAGGCAAAGCGTTCGTTTTCGTCATCCGTTTTGCCATCAAGATAAATAATTCCACATTTTGTGAAGCCGTTTTTTGTCAGCATTCTCTGCATCGAAAGATTCTTTCTGTGGGTATCGCCTCTCAGATACCTGAGCCCCGCTTCCCTCGCAAGCGAAACAGCATGGGAGACCATAATTCCGCCAATACCTTGTCCCTTTGCTGAGGCTGAAACGGCAACTCTGTGGATGGCGCCGTATTTTTCGTCAAGCCTGAATGCGCCATCATATATCTTCTCATAATTCTTATCGCCTCTTGTATCAAAGCAATAAACTCCGAGAATATTTTCATCGCAAGCGGCAACATAAAGTCTGCCTCCCTCGATATCTCCCACAAAATCCGAGGCGGAGGGGTATTCTCCCTGCCATTGGGGGATGCCTGCGGAGGCAAAATATGCCCTCGCTTCGTCCACGATCTCCATTATTGCATAAAGATCGTCCTTTTTAGCTTTTCTTATCATCATAAAAAACAACCTTATCCTATCATTGATACCGAGCGCATTTCGATCTCGCCCTGTTTTCTGTATTCGCTGGGAGACATTCCGATCTGTCTCACAAAGGCACGGTTGAAGGTGCGCAATGTGTTAAAGCCCACGCATTCGGATATCTCGGTAACAGTCTTGTCTGTTTGCCTTAACTGTCTGCAGGCATCATTTATCCTCAGAGAATTTATATAGTCATTGAAGCGCACCTTCAGCTTCATGCTGAAAAGATGCGAGATATAATATTTGCTGATATGAAGATCTTCTTCAAGGATAGATAGCGAAAGGTCTCTTGAAAAATTCCTCGCACAGTAATTTACCACCGTTTTGAGAGCGTGGGAGCTTACGCTCTTAACATCCGTGAGGCTCATTTTGTCAAGAATGAAGCCGAAAAATGTCAGAAGCATACCTCTCATCTGAACTCTTCTGTATTCGCCCATGGAGGAATTGATCTCGCCCATTCTGCGCATCAGCTTCTCGCAGTCCTCGGTAAGCTCTGCGGCTCTGAGTACGGCGGAACGGGGGATCCTCGATGTAAATGTGTCGGTAAGCTCGGGAACCATATCGGGGCTGAAGATGATGAGCATATATTTTTCCTCTGAGAGGGTCTTGAACTGATGTATCTGATTTGGGAAAACGACACAAAGATCTCCTGCATTCAGCTTATATTCCATCGAGTCGATATAAACAACGGTCTCGCCCTCAAGAAGCAGAAAATATTCAATTTCATAGTGCATATGCGCATTGCATTCAAGAGGTGTTTTTTTATCACCGTTGGTCTCTGTTCGGAAATGAAATTCCTCTTTTTTTATCTCATATTTTGATTCCATCTGTTTTCTCCTGAAGTAGGTGGCTGCATTCTTTGCCCTTTCGGCATCTGTCTTCCGCTTCCGGGGTTAGGTCTTACGGGCGGTCTTTGGGGTGGTCTCGGCATCTGTCCGGTGTGGGGCCTTTGAATCGGTCTCGGCTGTCTCATATTCATATGTCGTCCCTGCATCTGTCCTCTCGGTGGGGTTTTCTGACCTCTTCGGGATATAAACAGGAAGAAGGCAAGAGCCAAAAGAATAAGGACAACGATGATTATTATGATCACAGCAAGTGCGCCGCCGCTCTTCTTTATATGCGCCGTCATGCTCTCGATATAAAGAAGCTGCTCCTTCTCCGGTGTCGCCTCCGCATCCTCATAGAGAGGCGACCTTGCGCCCTCGTTTCTCACCCAAAGATAAAGAGTGATATCTCCAAGTGCTCCGTCAAGCTCCGCATCCGAAATATCAAAATACACCGTTTGGCGGTTTGACGCCTGGATCGAAACAGAGGATGTATGGAAAATGCTCTTTTTCTCACCGTTTTGGGCAAGTGCGAGAGTTACAAGTGCGGTATTTCCTTCGCCCGGGTCTGCCGAAACCACCGCAGAGACAGCGAGTGCGTTTTTGAGATTTTCATATGGTACTTTCGCACTTCTGACACCCACATTTTCTCCGTCATATTTGGGCTGCAGTGCGCTCTTTAGTGCATTTTCGCCCACAAATGTTGAAATTTCAATGTTTTTTGCGCTGTCGGAGGGGAAGAAATCGTGATTTTTCCCATCGGAAAAATCAAACAGCGATATCATCTCCGCCTTTTTCAGCGCCTTGTTTTTCTCATCAAGATAGGTTGAGCCGCCACCGGAAGTCACACAGAAGCTTTTTGCATCCTTCAGCTCATCCGAGAAATAGCTCTCCGCCGCACCCACTCTGTCAATATCGGCATAGGTATAGCATATCTGCCTTTTTTCATAGGCAACTCCAAGTCCGTCTGTTTTCCAGAGACCGCTATCCCCATTTCCCGTGGCTCTGTCCCATTGACCGTTATAAATAAAGGCACTTACATCATTTTTCATCGCCATCATATAGGCATAAGCATAGGAGCGAGCCATTATCGCTTCGTCCGATGATGGTATCTCGCATCTGTAGAGAATAAGCTCCTTTTCCTTGCCGATATGCGCTCTTGCCACCGAAAGATTCTTATATGACAGAATCTCCGTATCCTTTGAATCTGTTGCAAGAGTATCGTTTGTGATGTCGCTGTCCTCCTCTGCGGAATTTGGAATAAGGGCAACGCCATAGTCATCAAATCCAAGACCTTCAAGGGATTTTTCAAGGGCTGTCAAAAATTCAGCACCACCAAAGGACTCTCTCTGGGCAACGGGAGCGGCAGGATCGGTGATGCCACCCTCCGGTGTTTCCTCGCTATTCGGCAAATTCCATTTGTTATCAATCGAGGCAAAGACCTTGCCCTCTGCATATTTTGAGCGCAAGGCTGTTGCGGCGATTCTTAACAGCTTTCCGTAGGATGCTGCTCTCTCCGAGAGTGTGCGGGCATCATCGAGCGACGAATTTGCTCCGTTACCGATAATATATGCGGCGGCAAAGCCGTATTTTCCGTCATCTCTCGTATATCTTTCCGCAAGCATCTCAAAAAATGCCGCCATATATCTGTATGCCGCACCGTCATCTACGGAAACTGCAAAGCTTTCAGCCATCTCCCCACCATCGGGTACAGGGGTTTGCTTTGAGGCAAGAAGAGACAAAGCTGCGGGCAGATCTTCATATGACGCTCCCAGAGAAATCTCAAAAATTATCTCGATTCCCGCACCGCTGAGTGCCTTGACCTTATAATCAAGCTCTGCCATTCTCTCTGCACTGTAATAATAGGGCGTTCCGTCAAAAATATAGGAAACAGCCCCCTCTGCCACTTCGGGGAGAAGAAGCTCCTCAATGGCAATGCGCAGGACAGTATGCTTTGTTCCCATCGCCACTGCCTCGGAGCTTGAAACGATGGAAAGTCCTTTTATCGAGGAATAGACAGGATAGTCCTTTTTGTTTTTTGCAAGTGCTTCGGGATTTTCGATACATTTTGCATCGCACAAAGGAATATATCCCATTTCTCTGTCAAAGACCGCAAGAACAAAGCTTGAATAGAGCATAGTTCTCGCCCCATCACTAAGAGGCAGGGAAAATTCCATTTCCGCTCCCGCCTTCGATTGGGAAACGGGAATGAGAGTTGTTATATCCGAGATATCGCCGTTTGCGGGGATCTCGATGAGATATATGATCTCCCCTCTGAATTCACGGTAATCCGTGGAATCAAGGGTTGCCAGAACCTCGATCCCACCCTTTTCCTTATCATAAACGACGCTTTTAATTTCGCTTATCCTCTCGGAGCTGCCCGAGCAGGAGCAAAGAACAAAGGCAATGACAAGAACAAGAGCAAAAAATGAGTATTTTTTTTCGAAGAAACCGGCAGAGAATAGGGATCTCATATATAAAACACCTCCGAGAAGAAAAATATTGCTGAAATTTATTGCGTATATCTCAAAAATAACCTTTTTTGAGACAAAAAATGCTCTTTTTAGATTATAACATATATTTTCCGCCATTTCAAGTATAAATAGTAATTTATATATAAAAAATATAAAAAATCAAAAAAGCGATTGACAAACGGAACATTATGTATTAAAATATTCTTGATGATATTTTTATCGAGAAATTTTTCATTATTGAAGGAGAAAAACTATGAAACAGTTTGGAATTCAGCTTTACACAGTTCGTGATCATATGCAGAATGAGGCGGATTTCGCAGAGACCATGAAAAAGCTCGCTGCAATGGGCTATAAGGATCTGCATACAGCAGGCTGCGCTATTGACGAAGCTCGCTATATCGAGATGATCAAGGAAAACGGCATGAGCATCTGCGGAACTCACTATAATTATGACAAGATCTGCGAGGATGTTGAGGGCACTATCAAGCTTCACCGTCTCTGGGAAACAAACAATATCGGTATCGGCGGTATGCCTAGTTTTGCCCGTGAAGAGCTTGACGGTCTCAAGAAGTTCATAAATAAGTATAATGAGATGGCAAAAATTTATGCGTCAGAGGGCTTCAAGCTTACATACCACAACCATGCCTTCGAGTTCCACAGAATCGACGGAACAAAGACACTTATGGACTATCTCTATGAGGAGCTTGATCCCGAGAACATCACATTCGTTCTTGATACCTGCTGGGTACAGGCAGGCGGCGGAGATGTTCGTCATTGGATCGAGAAGCTTCAGGGCAGACTTGATATCCTCCACCTTAAGGATTGCATGAGAGTTGTTAACGATAACGGCCAGCAGGGTCTCACCATGACAGAGGTCGGAAACGGCAATATCTGGATGGAGGGCGTTATCGACACAGCTCGTAAGTGCGGAGTTGAATATTATGTTGTTGAGCAGGACGGTAACTGGCTCGGCGGCGATGCATTTGCAAGCGCAAAGGCAAGCGCAGATTATCTCAAGAAGCTCATCTGATTATTTTAATAAGCAAAAAATCAAGGCAGGATGCCTTGATTTTTTGTTTTTAATTGGAATGATGAACAGGATTTTGTCGACCCCAAAAAAACAGAGGCAATCTTTGCCTCTGTTTTTTTATTCGGATCATCTGATTCCGTAATTTTCGATCACATAGTCCATATCCTTATCGCCTCTGCCCGAGAGGTTGATGAGAACAGAGCCATGCTCCATCTGCTTTGCAAGCTTCATGCCGAATGCAACCGCATGGGAGCTTTCGATGGCGGGAATGATACCCTCCATTCTTGCCAGCTTATAAAAGGCATCGATAGTCTCCTCATCGTCGATAACATCATATTTAACTCTGCCGATCTCCTGAAGGAATGCGTGCTCGGGGCCGGATGAGGGATAGTCAAGACCGCTGGCAACAGAATAAACAGGTGCCGGCTCGCCGTTTTCATCCTTGAGCATAATGCTGTTGAAGCCGTGCATAATGCCTTCTGTTCCGTATTTAAGACTTGCCGCATGGTCGCCAAGCTTCGGTCCTCTTCCCAGAGGCTCGACACCGTAAATATCAACAGGGTCATTGAGGAAGCCCGCAAAAAGTCCCGCAGCGTTTGATCCGCCGCCAACACAAGCCACGATAGCAGAGGGGAGATGTCCCGTCATATCAATGAACTGCTCTCTTGCCTCGATTCCCACAACGCTCTGGAAATCACGCACCATCATGGGGAAAGGATGAGGACCGAGAACGCTTCCTATGCAGTAGATGGAATCCTTATATTCCTTGCTATATGCATCGAATGCCGCATCCACAGCCTCCTTAAGAGTCTTAAGACCGTGAGTTACCTCAACAACATTTGCACCGAGTATCTTCATTCTTGCAACATTCGGAGCTTGCTTCTTTATATCGACAGAGCCCATATAAATATCGCATTCAAGACCGAAATAAGCAGCCGCAGTTGCAAGAGCAACACCGTGCTGACCTGCGCCTGTCTCTGCAATTACCTTCTTTTTGCCCATATATTTTGCAAGAAGCGCTTCGCCCATACAGTGGTTGAGCTTGTGAGCACCGGAATGGTTAAGGTCCTCTCTCTTGGCATAAAGCTGAACTCTGCCTCCGAGAGCGTCCGAAAGCCTTTCAAGGTGAGTTACAGGTGTTGGTCTTCCCTGAAATTCCTTTCTGATCCTGCGAAGCTCCGCAATGAATTTTCTCGATTGACAGATGGAGTAATATGCCTCTGTTATCTCTGCCATTGCTGCTTTTAGCTTTTCATCAACATAAACTCCGCCGTATTTTCCGAAATAGCCGTCCTTGTCCGGGTAGTTATTAAAATAAGTATCAAAATTTATTCCGCTGAATTCCATTATCATTTCCTCCTAAATTTTTATGTATTAAATGTGTAGTTTTTAAAATGAAAGCGAAAAAAGCCGCCATCGTCTGTCAAGTATCATAGTAAAAAACCTCCAAAATATGAAAAGCCCGAGTATCCGAAGATACTCGGGACGAATAAACAAAATTTTATCCGCGGTGCCACCCGAAATGAGCCAAAGCCCACTCTGCGCATACAAGCATATGCCTGCCCTTGATAACGGAGACTGCCGTTGAAGCCTACTTGCGAAAAAACGCCTCGGTTCACCCTCGAAAGTCCATTCAACGCACCGCTCTTGCCGCATTCTCACCGTCGGCGGCTCTCTTTGAAGAGCTGAATACACCTACTATTCTTTCTCATCGGTTTAATGTAGTATATCACAGAAAAACTTCTTTGTCAAGGAGTTTTGAAAAATTTCTCCCGACTATACCTTGGCGCATACAGTATTTTACTGTATAATACCTTTTGAAGTATGAGGAGAAGTGCAAGAGTGATCCCATCCGGCTTGCTTACAATCGTGCATACAAGAATCACTACGCGAGGGTTATCAAAAAGAAAATGACCAAGTCCGAATTTCAGACCCGGTCGGATTGGGCGAAGGTGTATAGAGATAAGGCGATTGCCGGGAAGGTGAGGATCGAGGAGTATGAGAAGCGGATTCGGGAGTGAGGTAATGGAATTTTGTGATTATCTGACAATACTATTGATAATTCCTGTACTTACAACGGATTTGCAAAAGAATGCATAAAATGCATTGCCGGACGGAGCCTCGATATGCTATAATTTAAATATCAATTCGGAAAGGAGAACTTTATGCATTACATTAATCGTATCAATCAGATTCTCGATTATATTGAGGAAAATTTATACGGCGATCTCTCCTATGCACGCATGGCAGAAATGATGACCATGTCTGTCTACGAATTCCGCCGCATCTTTGCGTTTATCATCGGTACACCGCTGTCGGATTATATCCGCCTGCGCAGGCTTTCCTCCGCAGCGTTTGATCTGCAGGATGGAAGCCTTTCCATCACGGAAATTTCCGCGAAATGTCACTACGATTCTCCCGCCGCATTTTCCCGCGCTTTTCGCGAAATGCAGGGGATATCGCCCACCGATGCCCGACAGCCCGGCACAGTTTTGAAAAATTACCCCCGCGCATCGCTTGCTGTTTCGATATCGGGTATGACCAATATATCTTTTCGTCTGGTGAAGCGTGAAGCCATGACGGTCTGCGGTTATTCGGGCGTATCTGCGCTTGGAGACTGCTGCTGTGAGGACATCTGGGATGCTTTTTACGAGGGTGGCTGTCATGACCGGCTGTCGGAGGGCTTCTACCGCGATCTTCTCGGCGGTACGCTCGGGCAGTATGCTGCCTACGAAAATGTGAGCGATACCGTTCGGTGTACCATCGGCGCGATTTTACCGGCGGAGGCGACGCCGCCCGAAGGTATGGACACCATCACGATTCCGCCGGCGCTTTGGGGTGTGTTTGATTTTACAGGCGCAACACCGGAAAAACTGAACACCGCATACTACCAGACTCTCGCGGATTGGCTGACAAGCTCCGTTTACGAACGGGATCCCGATATTCCGAATCTCGAAGCCTTTTCGGTGGATTCCGATGAGGACAGCGAGACGCTCCGCTGGCAGATCTGGTATCCGCTCAGAAACAAGAAATTATAAATTTTCAGAAAGGAAGCTTACCATGAACGATATTATTTTGATCACCGGAGGTTCCAGCGGCTATGGAAAAGCAACTGCAAAAAAATTCGCAGATGCCGGATGCCGCGTCATTATCACCGGTCGAAACGAAGCCGCACTCGCTTCGGCTGCAAACGAAACCGGCGCGGTTCCCTTCCGCGCGGATGTGACCTCACCCGAGGATTGGGCAGCTCTGCGCAAATTTACTGCCGAAAAATACGGAAGAATCGATCTCCTGCTCAACAACGCAGGCGGCGGCGTGGCAATCAAGGACACGGCTGATCTGTCTGTGTCAGACATCGACCGCACCGTTATGCTCAACTTAAACGGAACCATCTATGGCTGCCGGGAATTTGCTCCCATGTTCCTTTCGCAGAAAAGCGGCACCATTATGAATATTTCCTCCGTTTGTGCCAAGCAGGCATGGCCGGGATGGTCGGTCTATGCAGCGGCGAAGTGGGGCGTGCTCGGCTTTACCAAGGGGTTGACCGCCGAGCTTGCACCGAACGGTATCCGCGTGACCTGTCTCGTTCCGGGAGCCGGTGACACCGCCTTCGATGCGAATGCAAACTTTGCCGGACGCGGCAGTGTTCCCGGACTGAAGGCCGAGCATATCGCCGATACAATTTACAATATCTATACCCTCCCCAAAAATGTGTGGATTGAAGAAGCTACCGTTTGGGGCATTGATCAGGTGGTGATTCCGTTATGAAAAAATTGTTTATCGAAGCCGAAAGCTTCCGCGAACGAGGCGGATGGGTGATCGAAACGCAGTCCATGCCCACGATGGGTTCCGCCTATCTGATGGCGCACGGGATGGGCATTCCCGTGGCGGATGCCGTCACCGAGGTCACGCTTCCCGCCGGATGCTACACCTTCTGGGCACGCACACGCGATTGGACAAAAATCTGGGGGCGCGGCAAGCCTGCCGGACAGTTTACGCTCCATGTCAACGGAACGCCGCTTGAAACCGTTCTCGGTACAAACGGCAGCGAATGGAGCTGGCAGCGTGCGGGAAAACGCACGCTTGACGGCGGCAAGGTTACACTCTCCCTCCACGATCTCACCGGCTTCAACGGACGCTGTGACGCGATCTATATTACTGACGGCGATGATATTCCGCGTGAAGATGCCGATTTCCGCCGTGAGATAACCGGAAACACCGTGAAGGATGCAGAGGAAGAATATGATCTGATTGTCGCCGGCGGCGGCATGGCGGGAACCTGTACTGCGATTGCGGCAATCCGAAGCGGGCTGAAGGTTTTGCTGGTGCAGGATCGCTCCATGCTTGGCGGATGCAACAGCTCCGAGGTGCGTGTATCGCTGGGCGGTCTTTATCATGCAGATCCTTATCCGAATCTCGGAAATGTGGTTGTGGAAATCGGTCCGGTGAAGGGAAGCGGACAGACCTATGCTGCGGAATATTATGAGGATCACCGCAAGATGATGGCGTTTGAGCTGACGGATCCAAAAATGTGGAAGCTGCTTATGAATACTGCCGTTGTCGATATTGAACGGGATGGCAGCCGTATTACGGCGGTCATCACACGTTCCTGCATCGACGGTACGGAGATGAGGTACAAAGCAAAGCTGTTCGCTGACTGTACCGGCGACGGTACGCTTGCGCGGATGATGGGATGCGAAACGATGTACGGCACCGAGGCACAGAGCGATTACGGGGAGACTCTTGCGCCGAAGGAGGCATCAAACGAGGTTATGGGACAGTCGGTGCTGTGGCGTTCCGAGGATACCGGCGAATGTTCCGACTTCCCGGAGGTGGATTTCGGCATCGAGATCAACGACGAAAACGTGCTGAACGTCAAGGGCGGCGACTGGGAATGGGAAAGCGGTCAGTACCGCAATCAGGCGCTGGAGGCGGAATACATCCGTGACTATGCAATGATGGCAATTTACGCCAACTGGTCGTATCTCAAGCACCATTCCGTGTATAAAGATGAATTCGCAAACCGCCGGCTGACATGGGTTTCCCCCATCGGCGGCAAGCGCGAAAGCTACCGCGTGGTCGGCGATTATGTGCTGACGCAGACAGATATTGAGGAAAAGCGCCCTCATGCGGATGCTACGGCGGCGATTACGTGGAACACCGATATTCACTATCCTGACCCGAACTTTATTGACAAGGTGCCTGAGCCTTACCGCTCCTGTGCGTATCATCGCGGCATCGGCGGACTGTATGCTGTACCGTACCGCTGTCTGTACGCTCGTGATGCGGCAAATCTTTTCCTTGGCGGACGGATTATTTCCACAACCCATGTTGCCTTTGCATCCGTTCGCGTTATGCGTACGCTTGGACAACTGGGAGAAGTCATCGGCATGGCGGCGGCAGTGTGCAAAGAGTATAACGCTGATCCTCGTGATGTATATACTGCTTATTTCGACGAACTGAAAAAACGCATGGAACGCGGTATTCCTAATCCATGGTATCACTGCGGCTATCCGAGTGATTTCAATGAGACATATCATTTCAAGGAACTGGGACATATCCGCATTCCGGGTGAATATCCGCGTATTTTGGCAGATGAAAATCTGAGACTGCGGATTATTGCGTTGGATGTGCTCCACTATGATGGTCACCGTATGAAGGATATTACTGCTGATATGCTTGAAAAGAAGGAGAATTAAGATAAAACGATTGACTACCGCAGTGCTGCTCGCAGGGTGACTGTTGTGGTTATATCATCCTTTAGCGTTCATAGATCCTTCACTTCGTTCAGGATGACAAGTATGGGGTTGATGTTTGTTTTTCTACATAAAACTCACAATAATTCTCCGTAGAAACACAGATAAATAACAATAAAAATCCTCTTTTTAAAGTTTTGCTCAAGCTTTTTTAAAAGCTTGCGGGAGCCGATGGCGGTGCCGGTCGCCACCGCAGTGGCGAAACTCCTTCACCGCTAAATTACTGTTTATCAAAAAAAGGAGATAAATCATGGAGCTATTATGGTTAAAATACTTCTGCGATGCGGCAGAGAATGAGAATTTTTCGGAAACGGCAAGAAGATTTTTTGTTCCGCCCTCAAATATTTCGCAGACGATAAAAAAGCTTGAAGGCGAGCTTGGCACGAGGCTTTTTGACAGAACAAAAAACAAGCTGAAGCTCAGCCACGCAGGCAAGATCTATTATGAGGGGGTAAAAAAGGCGCTTCTTGAGCTTGAGGGCGCAAAAAAAGCCCTATCCGATCTTTCCGATGGCATTTCGGGCGAGATATGCCTGAAGGTTTCAACAAACAGGCGCATTGTGACCGATGCCATAGAAAAATTCAGTGAGCTTTATGATTCGGTTTCATTTAAAATCAGGCATGGAGACGGAAATGACAGCGATTTTGACATCATCATTACCGATGAGGAGCTTGACGAGAAAAAATTCCAAAAGAAAACGCTGATAAAGGAGAAGCTTTGCCTTGCGGTGAGCGAAAAAAATCCGCTTGCCAAAAAGGAAAAGATTAACATATCCGAGCTTTCCTCAGAGCATTTTATAACAATGCAGGAGGGCAGCAGCATACACAGGCTCGTCTGTGAGATCTGCAAAAATGCAGGCTTTGAGCCAAACATTTCCATATGCACAGACGACCCGTTTTACATCAGAAAATATGTTGAAATGGGACTTGGAATCGCAATTTTTCCGCTCTTTTCATGGAAAGGTCAGTTTTCGGAAGAGGTGGCTCTCATTCCGCTCGATGACTATACAAGAACCACCCATCTATACCGTCCGCTTGGAAAATATGCAACCCGTGCTTCTATCCTTTTTGAAGAAATACTCTTTGAAAAGGTGGATACTTAATTCTTCTGAAAGAAGCTTATAACAAGCTCCAGATCGAGGTTTTTAACGCCGACGGTTATTATCTCGATCCGACTTGCTTTTTCGCAGATCTGCTTCAGAAGCATCAGCTTTTCTTTGTCAAGTATCATGAAGCTCGAAACCAGCTTTATGACGGCAGCTCTTTTTTCTCTGCTGATCAAAAGCTCGATAGAGGCACAAATATCAAAAGCAAGCCTGACGCAATTTTTGAAAAGCTCGCCAAAAAGCCGGCGATCCTTTTCATCCATATCGGCAGTTACTTGATTTATGGCATCACGGCTCGATCTGCCCGAGATGCATTCATCCAAAAATTTTTGCTTCGCTCCAATATCTCCGAAGCTGTCCATAACATCAAAATCAAAGGTAAGAAGGCATTCTGTCAACGCCTCGTCGGGGATCCGAATGTATCCATTGTCTTCCATATGCAAAATCCTTTATGCTTGTATTTTCGAGACGCAAGCAAAAAGTGCGTCCCATAGCGAGACGCACGAAAAAGTGTATCTCGCTTGTTACCACACAATTGCCACCGTTCTTTTAAGGACAGCGAAAGAGAATACACCTTTTACCAAGATCTATCCTTTTCAAGAACAATAAAAAATATGCAATTGCGTGGTGAAAACATTATATCATAAGCATAAAATTTTGTCAAGTAAGAAGATTTTTCGCAATTTTTTCCATTTTTTCGGAAGTGACCTTTGTTATTTTTCGGTCATATGTGATAAGACCGTTTGTCTCGTCCTCAACATCTGTAAGCTGTGTGAGTATCGAACCGCAAAGTCCCTTTTCCACTGCGGGAATTATCTCGTTTTCATAGAGAGAGACTATCGCATCCTCAAGCTCCTTTGCGCTGTCGAAAAGCTTATATCCGTATACCTTTTCGGCATTGAAGGAATGCCCGATGACAGAATGAGAATATCCGCCGAACTCGGAAAGAATTATCGGCTTCTTTCCTTTTTTTATCTTCACTTTTTTGAAATAAACATGAGGGCTTATAACATCGCTTTCCCCTCCTCTGAACCAACCCGAGGCGGTGTCGATTATGTGATGAGGAGCATGGGTCCTTATTATTTTATAGAGCCTGTTGCCGTCAAACTGTCCCCAACCCTCATTAAATATTGTAAAATACAGAACCGATGGGTGATTCTTAAGGCGATCCACAAGCTCTGTTCCCTCTTTTATAAAGCTGTTTCTTGCTTCCCTTTTGGGATGCAAAAATCTGTCGGGGAGCCATTTGAGACCGATCGTTGGAAGTGCTGTATCACGAATGAAGGAATATGATCCGTTGTTTATAAGATCCTGCATGACTATCATGCCGAGCTTGTCGCAATAGTAGTAAAAAAGCTCAGGCTCAGCTTTTATATGCTTGCGCAAAGTATTAAATCCCATGCTTTTTGCAAGAATGATGTCATTTTTGAAGCACTCGGGCGATGCAGGGGTGAAAATTCCGTCGCTGAAATAACCTTGGTCAAGAAGTCCGTGGAAGAAATAAGGCTTTCCGTTAAGGCAAAGACGCTCTGTTCCGTCAATATTCTTTGCTTCAATGCTTCGGAGAGCAAAATATGAGCTGACCTTGTCCTCTCCGTAAACGACCTCAAAATCATAAAGTCTCGGATTATCGGGCGACCAAAGCTCGGGCGCATCCGGCTTAAGAGAGACTTTGCCATCCTTTACGGTGATCTCTTTACCCTCAAAAATAAAGGTCACATCGCCCCCAAAATCAGAAGTTTTCACCTCAATTTCTGCTCGATCGATGAAATATTCCGCAGAAATATCAACAATATAATGCTCGGGAACGGCCTCAAGCCAAACTGTTTGCCAGATTCCCGAGATGGGCGTATACCACATTCCGCCCCTCTTTTCGCATTGCTTGCCATATGGCAGAATTTTGCTGTCAAGCTCGTCCTTTACCCAAATTTTCAGCTCGTTTTCGGGCAGGATACGGTCGGTGATATCAAAGGAAAATGAGGAATAGCCGCCCATATGCTCTCCGAGACTTTTTCCGTTCAGATATACCTCTGCCCTCTGGTCGGCAGCACCAATATGGAGAATGACTTTTTTCCCTTTGTAAAAATCGCTGTCAAGGGTGAATTTTTTTGAATAGAAAAGGGTGTCGCTCTGTGAAATATGCTCGTTTATGCCCGAAAGGAGAGATTGAGGCGGAAAGGGAACGAGAATTTTTCGGTCATATATCTCGCTTTTGCCATACCCGAAATCCCATTCTCCGTTAAGGCAAAGATATGAATCTCTCGCCATTCTCGGGCGGGGATATTCGCTATGGGGCATACCGCCCTTTTCTTTTAATTTCTCCCCCTCTGGGGTGTAAAGAGACGCAAATTTTTGCTTTTTTCCCATTTGTGTATTCTTCTCCGTTTTTGTTTTTTGTTCCTTGCTTCTGTTGTTTTCAAACAGTAATTTGTCGGTGAGGGAGTTTCGCCTCTGCGGAGGCGACCGACGCCGCCGTCGGCTCGCGCGACCTTTTAAAAAAGGTCGATCAAAACTTTGAAAAAGGGAATTTTTATTGTTGTTTATCTGTGTTTCT
>JAFXAN010000003.1 GCA_017517035.1 Clostridia bacterium | reverse complement strand
TTTTATTGTTGTTTATCTGTGTTTCTACATGGAATTTATGAGAATTCTATGTAGAAAACTTGTCATCAATCTCCTCACAAGTCATCCTGAACGAAGTGAAGGATCTGGAAACGCTAAAGGATGATAATCTCAAAGCAGTCAAAAACGAGCGGAACGTAATGACCAAAGGTCATTCGTGTAGTCGAACCCATAGGGCAATGCGTAGCATTGGGGTATAATTTCACCATTCCGCCTCACCGATAAATTACTGTTTATATATGGAAACCAAATCCGGTCTTTCTATAAAAACGCTTTTTGCGGTAAAATTTTAAGCAGAAAAGGCTTCACCCTCGGGTGAAGCCTTTTGATTTGATTATTTGTTGTTATAAACAACCGTTACGCCGGGATGGGTTGCAGTGCCATAGGTGCAGTAACGATCTCCACTTTCGCCACCATATAACTGGTCAAAAACGATCAATTCATTGTGCTTTTCGCCTGAATTATGCACATGATTGTCGTCAACAACCTTGTTGCCATTGGCATCAGTATATTCGCCGACTCTTGCGTTACCATAAGCGCCGGTGCTTTCACCTGCCTCTACTCTGCAAAAAGGATAGTTTGAAGATCCGAACTCACAGTAGTGGTAATTTGCCCAATCACCATAGGTAACCGTAACATTCTCGCAGGTCACATTAGGAGCAATTGCATCGCCTACATTATTACCGTCGGGATCATCCATTTGACCGGTATCGCCAATCAACATACCACAGCTACGGTAGGAATACCATTCATAAGCAGAAGTGACATCGTTATAAGCGTCAATGACACAAGCTACATCGCAATCCTTCAGGTAAATGGTTGATGCAGGATCAATGCCACCGATAAGACCGCCGTTTGCATTGTTGAAATCACCCCACTGCGAGGAAACAACAGAAGTTTCATCAATGTCACAGTTGACAAGCTTTACATCACCTTCTGCCCAACCGACAACACCGCCACTATACCAAGAATGGTTGCCCAGGTAAGCACCGGTAATATTGATGTTTTCGAGTACGCAATTTGCTACGCCACCTGCTACAACACCAATGATATTGGCTTCGGTGGGAAGACTTGGATTCTCAAAATTAACATTCTTAACGGTTGCGTTTTCCAACAGACCAAAGAAGCCCATACCGTACTCGGGACCATCCCAGTAGCCGTTTGCGAGAGCCCAACCGTTCTGATAGAGATTGAAAATGGTGTGTCCCTGACCGTCAAAAGTTCCCTCGAATGCTTTATTTTCACTGAAGCAACCAATAGGTTCAAAGCTTACAGGCTCGCCGTTTTCATCCTCTGCATAAAGGTCAACATTGCCTGTAAGAGTTATGGTCTTACCCTCGAATGTGTTACCGGCATCAACAAGATCTGCAAGACCTGCAAGCTGTTCAGATGTGGTGAGAGTAAATTCGGTGTCTACATCATTATACCAAGAGATATCAGCAGTTCCGCTCCATTTTTTTATATACTCTTTTCCGCCGAACCATTCTGCCACATTGTTCACTTCAAATGCGCCGAAGGCTTCGTTAAGTGCTGTTTCCGCATCCGCAAAGCCATCTGCCTGAACCGCCTGAGAAATAACATGCACATCATATTTCTCTCCAAAGAGAGCAACATCCTCATTTGTTGCCTTGTGATTCAAAACGATCTGGAGAAGCGAGGGACGGGCTGTTTCACCGGAGCTCAGAATACCGTCATTCCAGTTTCCGTATGTAAAACATCTTACGTCATAGCGAACACCGTCAATATCTATATAGCAAGCTTCGCTTGAAGCTTCATAACCGGAATTGACATTGATTCCGATATCATCCCCCGTGCCGGCATCGCCAACTGTAAGCTCTTCAGGGCACTCAAAAGCTATAAGGGTACGGAAATAAGCATCTGTATTGCCCTTGTTTTCAACGAAAACCATTTTGTCAATGACATTTTTGAGTTTAGAATCATCCCAAAGTCCGTTTCCGCCATTTCCATCGGTATAATAACCCCAATAAAACAGGTCGCTCGGCTCTGCAGTATATGGATAATCTCCGCTGGGTACTGCGGGAAGAAGCATCTGATCCTGAACATAGGGAACAAGATCGCCCTCCTTCGCCGGTGCATCCACAGTATTTTTATGAGCAACCCCCTCTGCACGCTGGTATTCATGCTGCTCGATCTTAACGCTTCCGACTGTCATAACATTAACTGCGCTTTCCGTGTCGGTAAGGTAAGCGAGTGTTCCGCCGATGGCGGATGAAACTGCGATGATCGCCGCAAGTCCCATGAGAAGAATTGTTCTTAATTTCTTCATTCGATTTAACTCCTTTTTTTGTTTCTTTGTATTTTTATATTATAAAGTCTCTTTCTTCGCAAAAAAAGAAACGTTTTATTCAATAACGCACGAAAAATATACAAAAAATTTGTAAGTGTGCATAGTATATCATATCTTTTTGGAAAAATCAATAGTTTTTTTGAAATTTTAGCATATTTTGCGAATATTTTTACAATTTTTATGTGTAAATATGAATTTCCCGTATAATTATTGACTATTTTGCACATAAATGTTATACTAATGTGAGAAAGTAAATACAAAAGGAGTTGCAAGCATGAAAAAAATACAGTCTGCGGAAATACTCTGCGTTGGAACAGAGCTTCTGCTTGGTGACATTGTGAATACGAATGCGGCTTATCTTTCGAGAAAGCTTGCCGAGCTTGGCATCTCGGTTTATCATCAGAGTGTTGTTGGAGACAACCCCGAAAGGCTCAAAAAGGCTCTTTTTGAGGCTGCCGGGCGCTGCGACCTTATAATAACAAGCGGCGGTCTCGGTCCAACATATGATGACCTGACAAAGGAGACTATTGCCGAATTTTTCGGAAAAAGTCTTGTCAGAAACGAAGAAGTTCTTGCGGATATAACATCATATTTTGCCGAAACGGGCAGAATTATGACCGAAAACAACAAAAAACAAGCGGATATTCCCGAGGGGGCTTTGGTTATTAAAAATGATTACGGCACAGCTCCGGGAGTCATTATTGAGGACGAGGAAAGGGAGATCACTGCTATCATGCTTCCCGGCCCTCCCCGTGAGCTTGAACCGATGTTCCTCTATGAAGCAATGCCTTATCTTATGAAGCGAAGCGGCTCTGTGCTCGTCAGCAGAAATATCAATATTTTCGGCATGGGTGAATCGAGTGTTGAAAACATTCTCCGCCCTCTTATGGAAAACGCATCAAATCCCACAATTGCTCCATACTGCAAGGAGGGAGAGGTGAGACTTCGCATAACCGCAAAGGCGGAAAACAGCGAAAAAGCATACGAAATGTGCAGCGAGGTTGTGGAAAAGATCCTCTCCACAGAGGTTGGCGCTGCAGTTTACGGAATTGATACCGATTCCATCGAAGCGGAGCTTGTGAGGCGGCTTAAGGAAAGCGGAAAAACCTTTGCCTCTGCCGAATCCTGCACAGGCGGTCTTATTGCAAAGAGAATTACCGATATTTCGGGAAGTAGCGCAGTTTTTCTTGGCGGATGCGTCACATATGCCAACAGCGCAAAGGAAAAGCTCATCGGCGTCTGCCACGATACTCTTGAAAAATATGGGGCAGTTTCCGAAGATGTTGCGATTCAGATGGCAAGAGGTGCTCGGAAAGCTCTCGGAGCAGACATCGCCATCTCCACAACGGGCATCGCAGGACCCGATGGCGGCAGTCCGGAAAAGCCGGTTGGCACGGTTTGGGTAGGCATCTCAAGCGAAAAGGGCGACAGAGCAGTGCTTTTGCGCCTTTCACCAAGGCGTGAACGCTCATATATCAGAACACTTGCCGCATCAAATGCGCTTTTTCTTGCCCTCGGAGAAATATAAAATCAATACGGGATCCGGTCAACCTAATGACCCGATCCCGTATTTTTTATCTGTACTTTGCTTTAAACAGTAATTTGTCGGTGAGGGAGTTTCGCCTCTGCGGAGGCGACCGACGCCGCCGTCGGCTCGCGCGACCTTTTAAAAAAGGTCGATCAAAACTTTGAAAAAGGTAATTTTTATTGCTGTTTATCTGTGTTTCTACAT